>NZ_AMSS01000067.1 GCF_000313935.1 Acinetobacter sp. WC-141
CGCAAGCGCGCAAGCCAAAGGCTTTTTTTCTAAAGAAATTGTGGCAGTTGAAATCCCTCAGCGTAAGGGTGATGCTGTTGTGATTGATACCGATGAGCATCCACGTGCATCGACCACGCTTGAAGCTTTAAGCAAACTTAAACCGGTTGTCAAAGCGGATGGCACAGTCACTGCGGGTAATGCTTCAGGCATTAATGATGGTGCAGCGGCACTACTGATTGCTTCTGATGATGCAGTTCAGGCTTATAACTTAAAACCACGCGCCAAGATCATTGCTTCAACAGCTGTGGGTGTAGAACCACGTATTATGGGTTTTGCTCCGGCACCAGCCATTAAAAAATTACTAAAACAAGCCAACCTGACTTTAGAGCAAATGGATGTAATTGAACTCAATGAAGCCTTTGCTGCACAAGCTTTGGCCGTGACCCGTGATTTAGGTTTGCCAGACGATAGCAACAAGGTAAATCCAAACGGTGGTGCTATTGCATTGGGTCACCCGCTCGGTGCATCAGGTGCACGCCTCGTGACCACAGCCTTAAACCAGCTTGAACAAACAGGTGGACGTTATGCCTTATGTTCAATGTGTATTGGTGTGGGGCAAGGAATTGCATTGATTATTGAACGTGTTGAAGCACTTTAAGGAGAAATAAATGCCATCTTTTCAATCTGCCGATGCACAAATTAACTATCAAACCTTTGGCGAACCATCTTCCCCTGCTCTGGTGTTTTCAAACTCTTTGGGCACCAATTATGGCATGTGGCAAAAACAGTTTAATGAATTGAAAGATCAATTTTTTGTGATCTGCTATGACACTCGTGGTCACGGTTCATCATCTACGCCTGACGGCCCATACACTGTAGAACAATTAGGTGAAGATGTTGTCCGTTTACTGGATCATTTGAATATTAGCAAAGCTGCTTTTTGTGGTATTTCTATGGGTGGTTTAACCGGTCAATGGCTTGCGATTCACTACCCTGACCGTTTTAGTCATGTGGTTGTGGCAAATACTGCCGCTAAAATTGGGCAAGAACAAGCATGGCTTGACCGTGCAAAATTAGTACGTGAGCAAGGTTTACAACCGATCGCAGCTACAGCAGCTTCGCGATGGTTTACAGATCCCTTTATCCAAAGTCATGCTTCAATTGTCAACAACCTGTGTAACGACTTAAGTGCTGGCAGCGCAATGGGTTATGCCAATTGTTGCGAGGCTTTGGCTAAAGCGGATGTCCGTGAGCAGTTAAAAGACATCAAAATTCCTGTATTGGTGGTTGCTGGAACTCAAGACCCAGTAACTACAGTTGCAGATGGTGAGTTTATGCAGCAACGTATTCCGCAATCAAAACTTGCAGAAATAGATGCCTCTCATATTTCTAATGTAGAGCAACCCGAAGCTTTTAATAAAATCTTAAAAGATTTTTTAGTGAACTAATTTCGCTCTCAATAAAATTCATTCATTTCTAAAAAGGCCTACAAAGGCCTTTTTTGTTAACTCAAAATAAAAATCTAAAATAACTTGTTCGAGAAGGTATAAATATATACCTCAAATGTAATGGAAAATTACATGGATAAATAACAGTATTTGAAATTCATGAACAGGGCTTGTTCATCAGTGACGCGAATCTAAGAAGATTTTTAGATCGATCACGTCTACATCATAATGAAAGTAAGGATATCTCAATTGAACATAACTATGCTGAACTCTCGGCCTCACCCTACACGCCCTTTAATTAAATATGGAACATTACTTTTAGGCACACTTTTAGCGGGTTGTAATTCTTCGTCAACTTTAGACCCCACACCGACACAAAAGCAGATCACAATTAAGCGCGATAAATTCGGTACGCCGCATGTATATGCAAATGATACCTATGGTCTATTTTATGGTTATGGCTATTCGGTAGCGACCGATCGATTATTCCAGATGGAAATGTCAAAACGTACAGGACAAGGTACAGTGGCTGAGGTGCTCGGCCCCGATTATCTTCAATATGATATTGCGACACATAGCCGTTTTGATCCAGAAAATATTAAACAGCAACTCGCCGCACTCTCACCGGAAGACCGAGCAATTTTTGAAGGTTATGCTGCAGGTTTTAATAAACGGGTTAAAGAGGTTTTAGCAGATCCAAATCTTATGCCTAAAGAGTTCACAGATTATGGTTTTAAACCATCAACATGGCAAACAGAAGATATTGCTATGGTTTGGGTGGGCTTAATTTTGAATCGTTTCTTTTCGGCAAGTTCGGAAGTCTCAAATTTAGATTTACTCACGCAACTGCAAAAAGAAAAAGGTCAAGAAGAAGGTCTTAAAGTCTATCAACAATTACGTTGGCTAAATGACCCAAGTGCTCCGACCATTATTCAATCTGAACAAAAACTACAGCTCATAGCGCGCCAACAGCAAACACTCAAAGACATTAGCCCTATTTCAAACAAAGCAGCCAAAACCTATTTAGCTGAAGCTCGCATTGCTTTAGGCAAAAGTGTTGTAGATGGCGTACCTACCGCCAGTAATGCATGGGTCTTAAAAGGTGATAAGACCATTGAAGGCCAAGCAGTTTTATATAATGGCCCACAACAAGGATGGTATACACCCGCAATTACCTACGCTATTGGTTTACATGGTGCTGGCTATAATTTGACAGGTATTACACCAGTCGGATTACCTGCAATTTTATTTGGAACCAACGGCAAAATCGCATGGGGTTCTACGGTAGGCTCACTCGATACTAACGATGTTTACCAACTCACCTTAAACCCAAGTAACTCAAAAGAATATTTATATAAAGGGACTTATATTCCATTTGAACACAAGCAAGTAAAAATAAAAGTTAAGAATCAAGCCGACCATGTTTTAGATGTTTATAAGAGCAAACAAGGTTTTGTAAGTACATGGGATGAAAATAACCATACGGCGTATGCACAAAAACGTAGCTGGGAAGGCGTAGAAATTGAAACCTTATTAGGCTGGGCAAATGCAGCGAAAGCCTCAAATTGGGATGAATTTCTTGCTCAAGCCGAACGTGTCGCGGCCTCTATCACTTGGTTTTACGCCGATACTAAAGATAATATTGGTGTTGCAGCTTTAGGTCGTTTACCTATTCGCCCTGAAAACCAGCATATTCAGCTTCCTGCTAAAGGCGATGGCTCAATGGAATGGCAAGGTTTTTATGACTTCTCTCATAACCCTAAAGAATACAATCCACAAAAAGGCTATGTCACAAGTTGGAATAACAAAGCTTATGCTGGTTTACGCTCAGATTCGTCAAACTTTTCTTATGTAGACCGGGTGAATGAACTACTTGAACCTTTAGAAAGTAAACCCAAACTGAGTCAGCAAGAAATTTGGGAAATTAATAAAACGGCGGCATGGTCTGATTTAAATGCGCGTTATTTTGTACCTTATATGGTCAAAGCTGCACAAAGTCCCAAGGCATCACCGTTAGCCAAAAAAGTCGCTCCGTTACTTGCCAGTTGGGATCTTAAATTACGTCCTGATAGTGAAACCAAATATTATCAAGGTGCAGCACCAGCAATTACACGTGTATGGCTTAATCAAATGATTGAACTGGTACTCAAACCTAACCTTTCAGAGAATATTTATAAGCGTTATACCGATACACTTTATCCGGTAAATAATGATCCGCGTAGTGCCCAGCCAGCGAGTGCATCAAAATTAATCTGGAATGCCCTACAAGGAAAACAGGCAAGCGTTCCTCAACAAGTTGATTTCTTAAAAGGACAAACAGCAGATGAGGTTGTCTTAAAAGCTTTAGAAAATGCGCTGACTGAACTTTCAAATCAATATCACTCTACTGACCCGAATGACTGGAAAATTCCGGTGGCAACGATGGGCTTTTCTAGCAAAAATTCAGTAGGTATTCCATGGGCTGACCCATCGCATGAACAACGGCTTAGCACTTATGGAAATACGGGAAGTGCTACGTTTAGAGTGGTCTTAAATCCAAATCAAGTCACCATGTGTTCGATTTTGGCACCAGGACAAAGTGGTTTTATTAATCAAAATGGAAAACCTGATGTCCACTTTGCAGATCAGCTCTCTTTATTTGAAAGTTACAAGTGTAAAGATGATGCGGTGAGTCAAAAAGAAATCGACCAATCAACTCAACAAAGCATCACTTTAAACTATTAACTTTTTAGCCCAATTTTTATGTTAAAAGCAGAGGTTTGTTATTTATAAAGTGACAAACCTCTTTATTGGCTTAATACCGAATCATGACCGATTTTAATTCGGTGTAATCTTCAATAAATGCATCTGAAAACTCTCTGCCAATTCCTGAAGCTTTTACCCCGCCAAATGGAACTGATGGATCTAAGAACGTATGCGTATTGACCCACAAGGTCCCCGCTTCAATCTTAGGAATTAAACGCAAAGCTTTCGATAAGTCATTTGTCCAAATACTTGCAGTTAAACCAAAGCGCGACTGGTTCATCAGTTGAACGAGTTCTTCATCAGTGTCGAATGGCATTATCCCGACCACTGGACCAAAAGTTTCTTCTGAAAATAAACGATCATCCGTATTTTTAAAGGAAATTAAAGTCGGCTGTACAAAATATCCTGATCGATCTAAAGCCTCACCTCCAGCAATAATCTGATTATTGGCTTTTGCCATATCTAAATAATGTTTTACTTTATTAAAATGAGGCTGATTAGAGAGTGGACCAAACATACTTCCTTCATCCATAGCCGATCCAATTTTGAAACTAGAGAGTGCTTTCGAGAGTTTCTCGACCAGTTCATCATGTTTTGTACGGTGTACAAAAAAACGTTCTGGGGATGCGCAAACTTGACCTTGATGCACAAAAGTTGCTTGCAACAAAGTTGGTAAAATCTCATCAATATTTGCATCGGCCAAAACGGCTATTGCATTTTTACCACCCAGCTCCAGACTTACACGGGTTAAATCACTGCTCATCGCGAGCTTACCAATCGCAATGCCGGTTGGAACTGAACCTGTAAATGAGACTTTCTTAACGAGTGGTGACTCAATTAAATATTGTCCTGTCTCCCCCTTACCCGTAACCACATTAATTACACCGGCTGGAATACCTGCCTCAATGGCAAGTTCAGCTAAACGTAATAAAGATAAGCTGGCAAACTCACTTGGTTTAAGCACAATGGTACAGCCGGTTGTTAAAGCTGAGCCGATTTTCCAAACACCAATCATGAGTGAAAAATTCCAAGGCACAATCCCTGCAACCACGCCAATAGGCTGTCTCAAAGTAAAAGCCGTATATTTTTCACCTTGCATAGAAGGAATAGACGGTTGCATGGTTTGACCATTAATTTTGGTTGCCCAACCAGCAAAATATCTTAAGAAAATAACAGATTGTGCGACTTCAAGATGGCGGGAAATATTAATGAGTTTTCCAGTAGACAACGACTCGAGCTGTGCAAGTTCTTCACCATATTGCTCAATTAAATCTGCCAACTTGTTTAGTTTAACACCACGTTCATACGGCGTCGTTTCAGCCCAAGCATTTTGAAAAGCATGTTCAGCACTTTTCACGGCGCTTTCGACATCGTGTTGACTACCAATACTAATTTGCGCGGCCACTTGTTCAGTCGATGGATTCACAATATCCACTTTATCTAAATGCTCGGCAGCAACTAATTTTCCATCAATAAAATGTCCATGTTGACGTGCCATAAATTGCTGTACGCTTTCTAAAATCTGAACTTCACTCATTTTCTTTTCCTCTTTTCATTTCTAAATATTGATATGACAGCAACTAGGCGACCTGATTCAAAATAAAGTCTGCACCGCGTTCACCAATCATGATGGCAATTGCATTGGTATTACCGCTTGGAACTTGTGGGCAAATAGAACAGTCAACGACACGTAAGTTTTTAAAACCATGTACTTTAAGGGTCTGATCTGTGACCGAATCTTGCGGAGCATTGCCCATTTTGCAGCTACCTGCGGGGTGATAGACCGTTTTAATGTTCTGACGCATCCATTTATCAATCGCTTCAATATCATCAGGATCGACATTTGCAGGCTCAATCACTTCTTTGACAATCGCTTTCAATGCTGGTTGTTGTAATAAGCGAAGTCCGGCCTGTACGGCACGGATATTTGCGTCAATATCTTCTTGATGACCTAAATAATTAGGGTCAATAACAGGCAAATCTTTTGGATCTTTACTGCTTAAACGTAAAGTCCCACGTGCTTTTGGCTGTACATGTCCGACTTTAATAGTAAGGCCATGTGCCTGAGCTACTGCTTTTTCACCAGGGGTATTATCGAAATTATCCAGCACAGGTAAAAAATGAAATTGGACATCAGGTCGACCATTGTTATTGGTGTCGATAAAACCACCACCTTCTAGAATATTGGTGGTTAGCAATCCTGAACGTGTAAAACACCACTGTAAAAAGTGTCGTACCGCGGTTAAACCTTGGTCTTCACCGAGCAGACTGTTATTGGTTGTTACTGTCGCATTAACCGACATATGCAAATGGTCGTGAAAATTGTCACCTACAGGTAAGTCACGAATGCATTCTATTCCGAGTTCATCTAAATGCTGTTTTGGACCAATTCCCGAAAGTAATAAAACCTTAGGACTGCCAATTGCACCAGCACTCAGAATGACTTCTTTTTTAACCTGTACAGTAATTGGTAATTTTCCCCCAATGCTATAAGTCACCCCAGTAACCTGATCACCTTGAGTTTCAATTTTATGTACCAAGGCATCCGTAATAACCGTAAGGTCTGGGAGGTTTTCGACTGACTTTAAATAGGTTTTTGAGGTACTCGCCCGAGAACCGTTTTGAGTAGTCGTTTGATAGAACCCTACACCCGCCTGATCCCAACCATTAATATCATTGACGTAATTCATCCCCATTTGTTGACCTGCTTTAATACAAGCAAGCGTTAAAGGATGGCGATAACGGTTTTCACTGACAGGTAAAATGCCATCTTGTCCGTGATATTCATCAGCAAGACTTTCATTTTTTTCTGCTTTCTTAAAAAAAGGCAGTACATCCTGATAAGACCACTGATTGCATCCCCATTCCGAGGCCCATAAATCATAATCCTGTCGTTGGCCTCGGCAATAGATCATGCCATTAACCGAGCTTCCACCTCCCAACACTTTTCCTTGTGCAAGGATCATTTCACGATGATTACAATATTTCTGCGGAACGGTCATGTATTGCCATGATTTTTGCTGGAATACTTTAACTACTGTTGCAGGTATAGTATGAAACATACTGCTATCTCGGCTTCCAGCCTCTAAAACAAGAACGCGCCCTGCCTTGGCTTCTAATAGTCGTGCTGCGACCACACAACCTGCTGAGCCAGCACCAATCACGATATAGTCATATTGTTGATTCATCTGATTTCATCCTAATTTTATTTCTATGAATGTACCGCCAATAAACACGATCTCCTTCGCTCTAATTTAATAGATGTATTGCAAAATTAACTGCGCATAGACATTGGTTTTGTCATCGTAGTTTTGAGTACCGCCACTATGGATATCGTGTTTTGGTTTATAGAGTCCTACTAAAGGAATAACGTTGAATTTTTTATTGACCGACCACACCGAAAATACATCCAGCTCATGTCCATCCACATTGGTTAAAGACTTATTTACTGTTTTGAACTTATAGGCCAAAGCACCCAACATAAAATTTTCTTTTAGATTCATACTGTAAGAAACTTGGTGAATATCTGCATTTTTATTGAATGGACCAGCATAGTTTCCGGCAACTTCGCCCTGAAACCATGTACCAAAGCCGACTGTATTTCCATAAAACATAGGGTCGTATTGGTCTGAAAAATGACTAAAACGGTAGCCTAATGAAGGCGTATATTTTGAAGATAAAAAATTATAGTTCAGCGCTAAGTAGCCAGCATTTTCGTGGCTATCTTTTTTATCTTGTACAACAAACTCAGTTTTAACTTGCAGCTCTGGTAAAGGTTGATAATTCAAGCGTAAAGCATAATTTTTAAGATCTTCGCGCCCTGAAACGTGTTCAGCATCTTCAAGGTCTAATACATTTAAGTAAGTGAACCCAACGCCCCTATCTTTAAGCTGATACATCAGATCAGTCACAAAGAGTTCAGGTGAAAATTGTGCTTTATTATTCGACTTTAAATACGCCAGTTTTAACGTAGTATCTTGTTGCGGTTTGTATTGAAGCAAACTTGTAAAATCAAAGCTTCGACGAGCTGCCAGATAATATGCCCCGCCCCGATCTAATGTGCCGTCCGCAGGCGCTTTACCGAGGTTTAATGCATCACCCGCAATGAAGAACCCATCACCAATCATGATATTTTGTCGACCAATACTTAAATCATAGGTCGTCAGCTCATCTTTATTGGTTCCGTCTTTAAAACCAATAATCCATTCATTCACATCTGTTTTACGTTCTTTACCATTACTATTTTGGCCAGCATCACCATCACCAAATGTTGCCGAGCTAATACCGCTCAAGCTTGCATAAAGCTGATTGTTTTTAAAGGTGTATTGACCTTTAGCACCATATTTAAGGTGGCCTTCTTGCCAATTGATTCTTTCATCCTCTAGGTTTTCACCGTTATAGCTTTTACCGCTACTAAAAGCCCCAAAAGTTGCTTCAAAAGTCGGTTTAATTTCAATTTCACCAGCATGCACAGTTGAAAAAAATGAGACAAAGAGAGTCCCTCTCACAACCTGAGAAAATAAATTTTTCATTGAGAAATTCCTTTTTGCGAACGGCTTACCCACGCTCAGGTGTGGGTAACCGATTCGTTACCCACTCTAGATCATGCACCTGTTTAATGATGGTCGTGCTTTGTGTTTTGCTCTTCTTCACCCAAGTTTAAAGTCGGGGTGCTGTCAAAGAAGTTCCAAGGTTTGATGAGTGTATTCACCCACTCTGTCGGCATGATTGGCCATTCTTCAGCACGTGCCACATGGGTTGTTCCTGTTGTCATCCACACCACAAGGTCTTTATTTTCAATATTTTCATTGTTGGCAATGAATTGTCCTAATCCTGTGTCATGAGTCGAACGGTTTGAATATTTCCCTTCAGGGTAACGTTCGTCTGGATTGTACTGAGTCACCCAAATTTGCTTATCCATAAAGTTCAAACGTTTAAATAACCATTCATCTTTAGAGAAATTGGCTCCTTTCGCCACAGGGTGTGTTCCACCTGCAAAAGGAATGAGTTGATAAGAAACCGGATTACCTAATTTATTTTCCTTGTTGAAATTCGTGAGTAAGCGAATAGTAGACGGATCAAATTTTTCAGCTGCATTTTGCTCATTCGTAATGACTTTACTGTCAATTTGCATTGAGCTTGTACGAACACCACCTTTGTCATTGGCTTTCACCACAGGGTCCATATGCATAAAGCTGTTGTTTTCCCCATCTACATCCATGTCTAAGCGAAAGTTATAGATATGTTGATGCGTTGTACCGACAATATTATGGTCAATTAAAGTTCCATATTTGGTGTCTTCTTTTGCGGTACTATCATGCATAGTGCGTGATTTAACGCCTTTAACAGCTTCAATACCTGTTGCACCCGCATTAATCCCAATTACACCATTTTGAGCAAATACCCAGTCAAACATGTAATCGTAGTTTCCAACCGTACTAATCCAGCGCACAACAAGTTCACGGCGGGCTTCACTGGCATCTTGGTTACCAAAAATTTCGTGATGTTTATATTCAGGTCCAGCATAACGCTCAAACACAGCAATGGCATTTGGAATTACTTGAGGCTCGCCTTTATAGTCTGCGATCACAGCATCAAGTAAAACAGCGTTGTCGGGTGCATCTGTTCCAGGAAGAATAGATGAGGTAAGTGTTCCCATCCCATATTCGCCAGAGTCCAAATAAGATTTGAAGTACCAACCAATATCAGGGTCGCCATATGGAACCACCATTCCACCCAAGTTCCCTTCATACATGACTTTACGCTTAACGCCTTTATCTTTATAAGTCACGGTTGAAAGCTGCAAGCCAACACGAGAATCTAAGGCCACATGCAAACACCAGTTCCCCCAATGTATGGTTTGGCCAGTAATGCTAAAGTTTTTGCCCTCAGGTTCAGAAATATTGAGTGGTTTTAGCTTACTTGCTACTGGCTTATTCGACATATAAGGTCGATTTGCCATTGGCACAGGAATGATCGCACCTTCTTCAATCTTAATAATTTTTTCTTTATCTAAATCGACTACAGCAACTAAATTTTCAATAGGATGCGCCCAGTAGTTACCATCACCGACATCAAGGTAAGCAACAACTTTTAATATATTGAGTTGTTTGTCCAGACCATCTTTACCGCCAAAATATCCAACAGTTAGTGGTGTAGCAATCACTTTCTTCACATCGGTAATGCCGCGTTTCCGTAAAGCTTCCTGATATTCTTTACTTGTCTCAATTACACGCTGTACAGCTTCAAAATTATCGAGCAATACCATTCCATGAGTGTCTTTCAGTACATTCCATTTTGTGACTTGTTGAGTGTTAAGGTTAACTTCACCTTCAATCGCTTGACTCCCCTTTAATAAAATAAATGAGGCAATTCGATCTTCTTTAAATTCTTTGTGATTAATAAAGTAATCCCAGACTTTGGCTTTTTCCGGTTCTTTTAACTTTAACTCGGCAAAACGCATATTTTTATAGGCGTATTTCGAGCGATTAATCACATCAAATGTCTTTTTAATTTCGTCAGAGTTTAGGCTATTGAGCGGGTGAAACGTATTTTCAATTTTGAAAGTTTGATCTAACCCCGACTGGAAGACTTCATTAAAAAAATCTTTTCCAATAACAGGCTTACCATCTTTAATTAATAAAGGCACACTGAGCTTGAAAGGTTTGCCATTCACCAAAACCTGATCTGAATTGGGTTTAGCTCGAACCACCATAGAACCTTTGCTGATCATATAAGTATTGGTAAAATCATCTTTGACAACTTTAGCGCCTTGCTCACTCATGTTTTGATAAAGTGAGACCATTTCGGCATGTCCACCATGAGCAAACGCTTGAGTATTGATTCCCCAAAAGCTTGCAGCGATTGATAAGTTAAGTGCCAGTATTTTTTGTATGTCATTCAATAATCGTTGTTTACGCATTGGTTTCATCCTTTTCATCTATCCCTGAACTATCTGAATCAGACAGTTAAAATGCACTTCCTGTGAGTGAAATTCATTAGACTAACTTAATAGTTTTATCGTTATTAAGCTTATCTAACCTGCTCTAATGAATTTAATTTCAACACAGTTACATAGGGCTAGCTTGTTCAAGAATGACGTCGAATTTGTCTAAAAATGACATTGAGAGATGAAAGATTTAAACCGACATACCCTCTCTAAATTCTTTAGGAGAAATACCATAAGTCTTTTTAAAGATTTTTGAAAAATGAGCACCGTCCCAAAAACCCCATTTCAAGGCAACTTGGGTAATTGAGCTTTGTTTATTTCTTTTATCAAGCAAATCTGCTTTGACTTTTTCTAGGCGTTTGAGCTGTATATATTTGTTAATAGATAAATTTTCTTGAAGGAATAAACGGTAGAGATGACGTAGCGACACCCCTATATGCTCTGCAATTAATTTAGGTGTTAAATCAGGTTTTGCTAAGTTTTCTATAATATATCGCTCGGCTTTTTCCATCAGATTATTTGAGCTGTTTATATTTTTATAATTGATTGTGGGTTTGATTAAAGCAATTAACGCATCTTCAAAAGCATTGCCATCTTCGGTTGCATACCAAAGTTTGATGTTTTCAGCAGACATATTTTTCAAAATATTCTTGAGCAAAAAACCACTCATATTTTGAGTAATCAGTTTTCCAAAATATTCGGTACTAATATTTTCTTTCAGTAATTTTTCACGCGACAGATGGACTGAAATCTGACTTACCAAACCTTGCGGATACATCGAAATCGTTTCGACTGGGTCGACCAACACAATATCGCCTTCATTTAGGCTTAAGGTTTCATTTTTATATTCGAGCAGCATTTTCCCCGAATACTGCAAAATCAAAAAACAAAAACGATTATTCACTCGATCGATTTCATCGGCTTTCCGGACAATCTTATTGGCATTGTTTTTAATAAAAGCAATTTCGGTATCACCCAATAAAAAGCACTGAACTTCACCAATGAATAAATTACGGGTTCCGTCAAAATCGGTTTCAAAATTGCCGCACACACTTTTAATATGGTGCGTCCATGTGAGTAATGCATCGCTTACATATTGGTTCATCCCTTACCTCTCTATACACGTGCCACCGCTCAAAATTTTGCGTTTGTGGTGGTGCACTGTCTTGGCTTATTTGCAATCTTGTTTTATTGATAAACAAATTGTGTGCCAAAAATTCCTTATCCTTGGAATTGTTTTGATGATAGTCAGCTAGATGTAAAGAAGCTGATAAATCAATTCAATTTATCAGCTTAATGGGACTTATGCTACTCCTGCAAAATCTCGCAGCATGGTAATAAAAATATCCTTTTGCTCCTCAGAATACTTTTTAAATACTTCGTTTTGATGGCTATCGGCAATATCAAACAAATACTGCGCCGTTTGTTTACCCTTTTCGGTCAGTGCATACAAATTATCGTGATCGACCAGCAACCCTTCAAATTTTAGAATTTCAGCCGACCTTTCAACTTCTTGCATTGGCATAGCAATATCTCGCGGTAAATCCTCTTTACTTGAAGCAGTACCGCTGGCTAAAACGAGCAAGAGCCGTGATTCACTGGCACGGAACCCAGAAGCCATTTGCTTAGGAATATAGTCGGTTTGATACGCTTTAAAAGCACGACTCATTAAATAGCAGACATTGTTATATAAGTGCCCATAATGTGTTTGGTCTACACCGTTCTGTTCAGTTTGCTTAACTTGAAGGCTCGGATGCGGCATGACACAAGAATATGCACCTTGATGGTAAACCAGCGGGCTTCGGCCTTGGTCATGAAAACGGACCACTTTGCCAACAATAATCCAGTGGTCACCACCTTCGATCACTTGATAACGTTCGCATTCAAACACCGCAGAACAATTTTCTAAAATGGGTGCACGTCCTGCACCAAGTTGAAAATTGGTGTCTGCAAATTTATCAATATTGCGTCTCGAAAACTTATTAGACAGCTCAATTTGCGTACCCGATAAAATATTGACTGCAAAATGTGTCGCCTCTTCAAATACCGAAAAACTTGAAGATTTTTTATCGATACTCCACAAAATAAGTGGTGGATCGAGTGATACCGAGTTAAAACTATTTGCAGTTACACCGACTTTCTCACCTTGTGCATTTTGTGCAGTAACAATGGTAACGCCTGTTGCAAAATTTCCTAATGCTCGTCGGAACTGTAGTGGATCGACCGTAAACTCATCTATTTGTTGTAATACATTCATCATCTTTCTCCTAAACCTTCTCTTACATCCATATAAATCGCGAGAGCATTAGATATCTAAAACTAATCTCGGTGTTTTAGAGCGCGAACAGCACACCAATATTTGTTCATTGCTGGCTTTTTCTTCATCAGTAAAATAAACATCTCGATGGTCAGGTTCGCCTTCAATTACATCGCACATGCAGGTTCCGCATACGCCTTGCTCGCAAGACATTTCAATGTCGATGCCTTCTTTAGCCAATGCCTGCAAAATGGTTTCACCTGCTTCAACCATAATGATTTTTCCACTACGCTCAGCCACCACCTCAAATGAATCTCCCGAGGTGTCAGTTTCGACTTGGAAATATTCTTTGTGGATTTGCTGCTCAGGAAAATTGTGAGTCGTGGTAAGGTTAATCACCCAGTCCATAAAACCGACTGGACCACAGGTGTAAATATGGCTTTCAAGGTCAATATCTTTAATGGCAGATTCAAAAAATGCTCGGTGGCTTGCACCTTCTGATTTAAAATGGAAGGTTGTGTATTTTGCTAACTCACCATTTTTAATTTCATCAACAAAAGCACAGTTTTCTGGGCTAGCGCCGCAGTAGTGAAGCTCAAATGATTCGCCTTCATGTGCAAGTTGATAAGCCATCGTGATTAACGGCGTAATTCCAATTCCACCGCCAATCAATACACTGTGTTTGGCTTTTAAAAGTGGAAATAAGTTTTTTGGTTCACTGACCTGAATTTGCATGCCATCTTTAATTTCATCAAAAGCCGAGACTGAGCCACCACGTGATTCAGGGTCACGTAAAATTCCAAGGCGGAACTTACCTTCATCATTTGGATTTTGGCAAAGTGAATATTGGCGCACCATACCATTCGGTAAGTGCACATCAATATGTGCACCCGCTTCAACTTTTGGCAATGTTGCAGAAGTTGCAGATTCAAATTCCATGACTGCAATATTTCCACCTTCCACATGGCGATTTTTAACGACAACATCATAAAGTGTAGTCATGATTCAACTCCCTTTTCATGCGCAGCCTATTGGCTTAACGCATGAATAAACCACCGTTAATATCCCATGTTGCACCAGTCACAAACCCCGCATTTGGACTCGCGAGCAACCCACAAGTTTCAGCAATAAAATGCATACTTCCTAAGGCTTTAACTGGAATATTCTGGATGAACTGTTCCATTTTTTCGTCAGACACCACGCTATGAACGATTGGTGACTCCATCGGTCCCGGTGCAACCGCATTAACCGTCACCCCTTTTGCCGCAAACTCTTTGGCAAAAATTTTGGTTAACGTCACAATGGCCCCTTTGGTTGCCGCATAGTGTGCACCCGTTGCAGTACCGCCGTTTTGTCCCGCTAAAGACGCCATATTAATGATGCGTCCATAGCCTTTTTTAGCCATATACTGGCCAATAATTTGACAAGCTTGAAAGGTGCCGCGTTGGTTAACTTGGGTCACCCAATCAAAATCGGCTGCGGTAATTTCAAGTACTGGCGTTGCTTTGGTGACGGTGGCATTGTTAATTAACACATCAAGTTTAGAAAATTTCTCTTCAATCCATTGCACGGCAGCATGAAAATCTGCTTCGACAGAAATATCTAATTTCAAGGGAAACATATTTTGTGCATGCTGGCTTTGTGCCTTTGCGTTTTCGGCTTTTTCAAGCGTACTCGCTGACAAAATCACTTGATGGCCTTGGCTCGCAAAATATTCAGCAATGACATTACCGAGTCCAGAAGCAGCACCTGTCACTAAAACAACTTGTTTCATGTTACCGCTCCTAAAGAATGTAGCTAATACCAGCTAAGGTATCGGTTGAGTTAACCAAGTTAATAATTTTACGGTTAATCTTAAAGCCTGTAGCCGCATCACGAGTCAAATGGTAAGTAATATCAGCTGTGTAATGCTTGAGGTTTTCTTTACGGAACTCTCGTAAATTTTGAGCACAGCGTAAAACGATTTCATCATCCTGATCTTGAATAACACGTACACGAGAAACACTACGCACCGTATTTGCTTTAGGTGCTGTAGAAATTGCTTCACCATTTTCCAGACGCTCTACACGTAAAGTACGCATATGGTTATCGTCATAGGCATAATTTAAGTTGTTTTCGTAGTCAGTGAGGTTTGGGTCTATTGGAATGATATAAACACCTTTTTCATTCCATAAATTGAGCCATTCACGGTATTCACTGTGGTCTAACATATCTGCTTCAGCCCAGATGAAAGCAGTGACTTCATTTAATAATTGCAGATTCATATTCATTGCTCTCTCCTTAAGCCTTCATCATCTTTTTCCATTGCTGATATGCTGCACGCATACCGGTTTCAGCACTGACATCACTTTTTAAGCCATCTTCAGTTTTGACTTCACCCGGCAAACCGCGGTTGAGCATGATCCATAAATCATTACCCGCATTGGCGCCGTGTTGTACGCGCTCCCATGCCTCAGAGTCATCTGGTGTACCAAAACCAAATGGGCCTTGGAAATGTTCATGCAAACGTAGGCGATATTGGTTGGCAATTTGCGGACCACCGTCCATGGTAATTACCGAGTGATGAATTTCTGTTTCAGCAACTGAAATTGGCTGTAATACACGGAAGAAGGCCATCGAACATGCAATATTCGGGAATAAATTTAAGTTAAAACCAGAACCACCGACTGCTCGAACAATACGGCGTACTTCTAACTCTTCATGTCCTTCATCACGCAAAGCTTGAGCCAAGTCTTCGAAACGCTCTTGAATTGGACGTTCCATGAGCTCTTCATCTAAATCGACTAGTTCAGGAATCATGACCATCACACTGTGACCATTCCCTAAGTCTTCAACAAAGCCGGGTTGGTTTTCGAAGTTAAAGAGTTCTTCTGTTTTTTCATCGACAGAACTTAAGAATGACTTGTGAACTAATGGAAAGTGATAAGCATCAGTGGTATTTTCAAGCTGGATTTTCCAGTTACCCGGAAAACGGAAACGGTGTTCACCCAACACTTTAATTGGATAACCCGCACCTTGTTTCATAAACAGGTCAATCCATTTTTTTGCTGGCCCAAGAAACTCTTCAAGCGGTTGAATATCTTCTTTAAATGAAGCGAAGATCATGCCGTTATATTCTTCTACACGTAGACTCACCAGTGGCAATTCAGACTTATCTAAACAATCGCCGTAGCTTTCCGGAGATGGCACACCACGTAAGCTGCCATCAAGCGCATAACTCCAACCGTGGTACGGGCATACAAAACTATTGGTTTTTCCTTTTTTATGTTCGCATACGGTTGCGGCACGGTGACGGCAACGGTTTAATAGTACATGGACTTTCTTTTTACGGTCACGCACTACAACCACAGGTTGTTTACCAATGTTAATGGTTTTATAGCTTCCACCTTCTGGAATTTCGCTGGCATGCGCAACCCACACCCAAGTGCTATAAAAGATTTTTTCCATTTCTTCATCGAAAATGCGTTCATCTTTATAAAGAGAAGTATGGGCACGATCACTTTGAACCAAAGTATCGTAATCAGTGCCAATGTTATGCGTCGGGATAATACTGTTCATATCAATAGTCCTTTTAAATATGTCCTGGGTCATTCCTGGGAAGGTACCGGCAATTCGGCTTCACTGTGCCAATGCGATACGGGACGACTGAAAATATTCTGTGTTTGGAAATGTTTAATTTTCCATGTTCCATCTGCTTGCTTTTGAAACTTCACATTGAGCTTTGCTGTATTCAGATGACTACGGCCATCTTTAAACGTTGAAGTTTGCAACATCAGCCATGAAGCATTTGCATCATTTTGATTTACATAAATTTGTTCTGAATTTACAAAGTGTGCATTCATAACAAAGTGAGATTCTTTTTGGGTATAGCTTTTAAACATGTCGTAAATCGACTGCCAAGAATCATAACGGCCAAAAGATTTGGCATATTTCTCACCAACACCTTCCCAAATACAATCCTGATCAAAAAGATTCATCAGCTCATCAAGGTCTGTATTTGCATTAAGCTCGTCGCAGATTTCCATATAACGGTTCAGGCAGTTACGAATCGCGTTGTGCGCTTCTAACAGTTCTAGTCGCTCTAAGATTTCTGCAATATTCACTTTGTCATTCATTGCCATCGCCTTAACGTTGGATAATTAATTCGCGCCCAACACGAGCTTCAACTTTGCAATATTTCCAAAGTTTGTATGGACCTTCACCCACCACTGTCGTTCTAAATAAGTTACAAGCAGCATGTACGGTTTCAATATCTGGAACATCTGCAAGCAAGTATGTGGTCCACGGCCAGCCAGCACTTGGGCCAACCATGCTTTGGTCATCATCAAGGTTTCCAAAAACATGCACACCCGGTAAGTCATGAATGCCATTCCACATTTCACCAAACGCGGCCCAAACTGCTTTTGCTTCAGCTGGTTCTGCATCAAAAAAGTTTTGGTTAATACCCATGCAGAACAAAACGCGTAATGATTTTTTAGCTTCCATCTCAATATCCTTTTAAAAATTAAACTTATAAATAACCTGGGGTTGGCTTTAACCCGAAACTGATTGAGCCTGCATTTTGTAAGGTCGCATCGCCCATAAAGGCATGCTGAGTCACCACGTTGGTGTCATTTACAAAACGGCTAAATGGATTGTTGGTATAAATTGCTGTCATGCCCGCGAGCATTTGCATTTTTCGGGTCACTTTGGCGCAAACTCGCGCTGCATGGGTACATGCCAAACGCATATCGCTAATTTGTTCGGCAGTTGCTTCACGTCCAGCAATAATTTCATGCCAAACAATATCCATGGTTTGATAAAACCAAGATTTTGCAGCCTGAAATTCTGCATCTGCCTGAGCAAACTCATATTGAGTTACTGGGCGGTTTGCAATTTCTGACCCGCCAGTAATGGATGCTTTACCCGGTGCCAATTTTTCAAATTCTTCTAATGCCGCAGCTGCAACACCAATACCCACCACGGTTAATACTTGCGTCGCTAACGACAGTGACGGATATTTAAAAAATGGCTCGTTTAGTTTTGAAGGTTCACCACGGACAAAGGTCCATTTCTTTTCGACCAATACGTCTTCGACGACCAAGTCATGGCTTCCCGTACCTTTTAGACCAACGGTGTCCCATGTCATTTCAATTTTGGCTTTTTTCGCAGGCATCACTGCCATACGTGGTAAGCCTTGCATTTCATTATTTTTAAGCGGTGAAATCCCCACGCCAACAATGTCAGCTCCCATACAGCCACTTGAAAATTTCCAACGTCCACGAACCACGACACCTTCATCGGTAATTTCGGCAGGTTGTGGCGGAAAAATACCTCCAGCAAACACCACATCTGGTCCGTTTTGGTACAACTCTTTAAGTGTATCTTCAGGCAAACTTCCCAAATACGCAGGACTCATACCGAAACTTGCGACCCAACCGACTGAACCATCAGCTTTAGATAAAGTTTCAATCAATTCACAAAACTGTCGTGGTGAACATTCATCACCGCCAAAACGTTTCGGAACCAATGCACGGTAAACACCGATTTGCTTAAGCTTTTCGATAACGTCTTGGCTCACATAGGCCTGATTATCAAACTCACCTGTACAGGCACGCTCACGAATTTCTTGGCACAAAGCATCTAAGTCAACTGCTTTGTCTTGAGAAGCAAACTCCATTTTAGACAACTTATTCATCATCTAACTCCTTGTAATTTATTGCATTGCATCAACACAAAATTTAGCTATTGCGCATAATTGCTCATCTTTTTGATGCTTCGATACGATCTGTAGGCCCACAGGTAAACCTTCACTGGTTTCAAGTGGCACTGAAATAACGGGATGACCTGATAAATTAAATGGTCGAACTAAACCTGTAAGATTCAAAAAAGCGACGGTGTTTTCAGCTTCAGAAACTTTTGGTGGAATTTGCGGAAGTGTCGGTAAAACCAATGCATCATATTTTTCTAATAAAGCATCGAGTTCTTGGGTTAGCTGCGCTTTCACAACTTCTGCTTGTTTCACTTGCTCTAAAGTAGTTTCGGCAGCTTTTAATAAACGACCATTTACATCAGAACCAATTAAGCCGGTTTGAGTTAACTCACCAAAAGCTTGCCAATTTTCATAATTAATAATCTGCATGCCTGCATCATAAGCAGCTTCAAAATGTTCAACTTTCTCTGAAGTAGTCTGTAAATTGGCTTTTTGAAGTACCTGATGAATACAGTTCCAAATAACGTCCTCTGCTTTTACATCTAAAACCGCAAGTTTTGGTGCACTAGTAAATTCAGTTGGCTTAAAAGTTGGATCAATAATTTGCATCGCTTTTTCAATCATCTCGACTGAATTTGCAAAAGGACCAACGCAATCTAAAGAACTTGACGGCGGATATACGCCTTTTCTGCTAACACGACCAAAAGTCGGTTTTAAACCAAAAACGCCACAGCACGCAGCGGGCATACGGATAGAGCCACCAGTGTCAGTACCTAAAGTAAAGTCAGCTTGTTTAGCAGCAACTGCCGCAGCCGAACCACTCGAAGAGCCGCCTGGGATAAGTTCAGGATATTTAGGATTGATGGGTGTACCAAAAGCATGGTTAATACCTGTAATTCCAAAAGCCAATTCGTGCAAATTTGTTTTCGCAATAATTTCGCAATCTGCTTTTAAGATGTTTTTAACCACCTCAGCATCATTTTGAGCTGGTTCAACATTTAATAAAGCGCGACTGCCAGCAATGGTTTTCAGACCCTGAATATCAATTGTGTCCTTCACCATGACCTTAAGCTTGCCACTTCCTTTATGCACGCTTTGGCTAATAATATTCATTCACTTTTCCATGTATTTTTATCTATTCATTAAAATATGGGAAAATTTAATGGAATTGTCAAGTATTTTTTATAATTTGTTCTCAAGGAAATATGCAAAATTTTGTTTATAATAGGATTACCCTTTTTTCACTAAGTTATTGCTTAGCTATGCTTGATCATTTAGAACAATTTCTTCCTAATAAAGAACCGTCGAGTATTCAAAATTTCCCTTTTTTTTGGGTTTCCCAAGTCAATGGCAAATACTCACAACTCATTGAAAAATCAATAAAAAAACTAGGTATTGATAATACACGTCGTAAAATCATTTTAAGTACCAATGCCTTGGGTGAAGCGAGTATCACCGACATTGCTAATCTTTCTACTTTAAAGTTAACTACGGCAACTAAAGCTGTATATCGCTTGGTAGAAGATGGAATTGTTGAGGTCTACTCTTCTACTACCGATGAACGGATCTCGATGGTGAAATTAACCGCCAAAGGAGTTGAGCTGGTTGAACAGATTAATCAGATTAGTGTGGTCACTTTGGCAGGCATCCTAAATGCCTTCTCAGAAGACGAGCTTCATAATTTAAATCATCAGTTAAAAAAATTATTTGATCTTATGCCCTCAAGTTAATTACTTCATTTGATGAAAAATTAGCTCACTTAGAGCAGTTAAAATTTATCCTTTTTAGCTGCTCTCTTATTAAAAATAATAAAAAACTAATATAATCAATTTATTATCGTATTAAATTATTAGTATACGCTTACTTAACATACTTTTTAGGTATTCTAACATACTCAATAAGTAATGGAATTTTACATATAAAAAGAAAATAATAATTCCATGATCTTAACGTTCCAATTATCTCTTAAATGGGTTTAGACACTCTTTTTCAGGTCTGGACAAGGCCAAACTACTCATTTCCAGTCTATTTATTATTCAGTTTGAAGGGGGAAATATCGAAAACTTCTGAGGAACAATAAAAACTGGATATCAATTTTTTAAAGCGTTTTATACATAAGGATTAAGTGTATGAACCAAAGTAATATCGCTGTTGAAAGGACACAAAAGAAAAGCAATGCGTATGCATGGTATGTCGTCACACTTTGTATGTTGGCATATATATTTTCATTCATTGATCGTCAGATTCTGGCGCTTATGATCGAGCCCATTAAAGCCGATCTTCAACTTTCAGATACCCAATTTAGCTTGTTACATGGCCTCGCCTTTTCACTCTTTTACGCCGTAATGGGTTTACCTCTCGCTTATATCGCCGATCGTTTTTCACGACCAAAACTGATTTCAATCGGGATTATTGTTTGGAGCCTAGCAACGGCAACTTGTGGTTTAAGTAAAAACTTTATTCAACTGTTCTTGAGCCGTATGGCCGTAGGCGTGGGTGAAGCTGCTTTATCTCCAGCCGCTTACTCGATGTTTAGCGACATGTTTAGTAAGGACAAACTAGGTCGTGCTGTCGGGATTTATTCAATTGGCGCTTTTTTAGGGGGTGGTATTGCCTTTTTAGTGGGCGGTTATGTCATTAACTTGCTTAAAGGTGTGACCTTAATTCAAGTTCCTCTATTAGGTGCACTTAAAGCCTGGCAAATTGCCTTTTTTGTAGTAGGTTTACCCGGCATCATTATTGGTTTGCTATTTATTCTGACGGTTAAAGACCCTGCACGTAAAGGACAACAGCTCAACCAAAATGGACAAGTTGACCAAGTTAAATTCTCACAATGTCTTCAGTTTATTAAAAAACATTCGAAAACATTCGCCTGTCATTATTTAGGTTTTACCTTTTATGCAATGGCACTCTACAGTCTGACTAGCTGGACACCTGCATTTTATATCCGAAAGTTTCAACTTGCGCCAACTGAAACAGGTTACATGCTCGGCACGATTCTATTAATTGCAAACACATTAGGCGTATTTTGTGCGGGTTGGTTAAACGATTGGTTTATTAAAAAAGGACGCCAAGATGCACCGATGATTACGGGTGTGATTGGTATTGTTGGTCTGATTATTCCAATTTCATTTTTCACCCAAACAGATCAGCTCTGGCTGTCAGTAAGTTTACTGATTCCTGCAATGTTCTTTGCTTCTTTCCCTCTGGTGATTTCAGCAACTGCTTTACAAATGTTAGCGCCAAACCAATTTAGAGCACGTCTTTCTGCCCTCTTTCTTTTGGTCAGTAACTTAATTGGATTAGGTGTTGGCACAACATTGGTCGCAATTATCACAGATAAAGTTTTTGGTAGTCCGTTAATGGTGGGCTCTTCTTTATCTATTGTGGGTGGCCTCTCTTGTGTGTTGGCTTTAATTTTACTTTTCAAAGGCTGCAAATTCTTTAGTGAAAGCATGAAAATTGAAAAATTAAATTAATACACCGCCTTATTCGCAAAACGTACTCTCTGCCTAAACACATAGTGAGTACCGAAATCTTCAAAATAAGTAATGCCGAGGACTGGCATACATCTTGGAAATGGATTATGGAATCATTACACCGCTTTAAACCGAATGCTTTAGCTTTTGCAACCTTAGTATTGATGTGTGGCCATTCATTCGCTGCAAATCCGAATCAGCAAACTGAAGATGAATGGAAATTCACTTTAAAAAATGCCTATATCAACCGCGACTATGATAATGACGCACTCAAAGATACTGGCAGCTGGTCTCAGGCAGCATCATTATTTTATAAATCGAAAATGCACGACACCCCTTTAGTAATAGCAGACAAACCAATTACGATTGGGGCCGATGCATCTGTTCAATACGCCGTGCGCTTAAGTTCAGACAAACATGTCGCCGATACAGTTTTGCCTTTTAATAAAGAAACCCAGTCACAAGCGTCAGACTATCTAAAATACGGCGCGACCTTAAAACTCGGCTATGACAAAACCCTGTTGAGTGTTGGTGAACTCTGGTTAGATTTACCCGTAACTGCCGTAGATGCCAGCCGTCAGTTACTTACTTCATATTGGGGAACCAACTTAAAATCACAACTTTCAGATCAGCTCTATGCAGAAATTGGTCGGGTTGAAAAAGTATCACCACGAAATGAAGAAGACTTTAAAAAGTTTTCGTTCACCGCAAATGGAATCACAAAAGAATCTGATGGTTTGAATTATATTGACTTACGTTATCAATTTACGCCGTCACTCAAGGGCGAATATTATTTTGGTAATTTAGAAGACCTCTACAATAAACACTATATTGGGCTAGAACATACGTGGAAGCAGCCAACTTTCGCTCTTACATCTAAGTTTAAATACTTCAATGCAAAAGATGATGGCAATACTTTTGATATCGATGCTCAAAACATCGGCGTACTTGAAACTGTCAAAGTGAAAAACCATACCTTTGGTTTGGGTTATCAACAGATCATTGGTGAGTCAGCCTACCCACTACCAGATGGTTTTTTACCAGAGACGTATTTCATTAACTGGAATGCTACGGGCTTCTTTAAAGAAGATGAAAAGTCTTACCATGTCATGTATGGCTACGACTTTAAAGATTATGTTCCAGGCTTAAACGCAATGGTGAAATATGTTTACGGACATGACTTTAAAGCAGCCAATGGTGAGAAAAACCACGAAACTGAGTCGAATGTGATTTTAAACTATGCGTTTCAGCAGCCCTTCTTAAAAGGTGTTGCTCTGCAATACATTCGCATTGATTACAACGTTAAACATGGCAATGACTTTGGTGAAGATCGTTTATTTGTGAATTACACCAAAAAGTTTTAATTATCAAAAATAACCCCCTAAAATTTAGGGGGTATTTTTTTAGCCTAATTTATTGACTAACCTTAAAGGCAAGACCTTCATGGCAATACTCATTGGTAACCATGGCCACTGCGGCACATAAGCCTTTACAGGTTGCTTTTCGATGGCTTTGACCAACGCTTTACATCCTGTTTTGGCATCTACTTCAAATGGTAGGTGTTTAGCACCCTCATTTATTTCAGTACGAATGTAACCCGGGAAAATAGTTGAGACTTTAATTGGGGTATCCAGTAATTCAGCACGAATACCTTCAGCCAAATGAGCAACCGCGGCTTTACTTGCCGCATAGGTCGATAAATGCTTTGGTAATCCGCGCATCGCACTCATTGATGACATCACCACCAAATGACCAGCGTTTTGCTCTCTAAAAATTTCAACCGCAGCTTCACACTGCGCTAAAGCAGAAATAAAGTTCGTTTCAGCAGTAGCTTTGTTAATTTCAAAATTACCTTTACCAATACGGCGGCCATTTCCGACTCCGGCATTTACAATAATTCGGTCTAAATAGCCAAACTCTTGTTTAAAGGCACGAAATATTTCAAAAACTTGTTCGTAATTGGTAACGTCCAGACTTTTTGCAATGACTTTAATACCGTACTCATTTTCAAGTTCAGCTTTTAAAGTCTCTAATCTGTCTAAACGGCGAGCACAAATCGCTAAGTTATAGCCTTTGGCTGCAAATTCATGCGCCATACCCGCGCCCAATCCAGAACTTGCACCTGTAATTAAAATTGTCTTCGCCATGCTTTTATCCTTATTTTAAATCCATGTCAGCAAATCTGGACGCTCAGCTTTTATAAAATGATGTTCATTTAAACTTAAAACCTGAGCTTCATTTCCAACCAAACGCAAAGTCGTGAGGCTTGTATTCGCAATTGCCCAATTCAATGCAAAAGTTCGATTGGGACTGAGTTCAAGCAATTTTCCAATTGCTACAGAAATCACACCACCTGAGGTAAAAACGACTGCATAGCGAGGTTTGGTTTTCGCTAACTCATCACAAAGTTGTTGCAATGCTGTTTCGACTCTTTCTTTAAAGTGCGGCCATGACTCATCATATTCATGATGAAAATCGCCATCTGTCCATCGTCCAATGGCACCTTCGAATATTTTGGCAAGATATGCACGTGGGTTCTGTTCCTGTGCTACGTCAGCTTTTAACAGTTCAGGTTGTTCAAAACGTGGTTCATAGCGTGCAAAAACCTGTTGATGGTTAAACTCATTCCATAAATTATTATGATGAATTACTGCATCTGGAAAACATTCATTGAGTGCGAGCTTTGCAGTTTGCTCATGGCGTTGCATAGTTCCTGCAACAACATACGGCTGTTCTTTCAATATTTGCTTAAAATAACGACCTAGCAAAGTCGCCTGAGCTTCACCATTTTCAGACAGTTCATCATAGTTACTTTTACCAAACGAGGCCTGTCCATGTCTTACCAGATAAATTGTGGTCATCTTCTTAAAATACCCTGTATTTTCTGTATAGATTGCTGAGCAAATTCTGATTCTTGCAATTTTTGCTGTGCGATAAGTTTTAAAGCTCGCACATGTAGGGCATGAATGACAATCCAGAAATCTTTAAATGCAGGATTTCGGGTTTGTTTATGGTAATAGCGATAATAGATTTGCTGAGCAATCACGGCTAGACGGAAGACACCAAAGACTTCGTAAAAAGTCCAGTTTTCAGGTTTCAATCCTGTTTTTTGCAAATAATATTCAACGACTTCTTTTCGAGAGAACATTCCCTTTAAGTGAGTCGGCTGACGGCGTGTTGATCTAAAAATCATGTTATCCGTAGGCTCAACCCAATAGGCCAAAGCACTGCCCAAGTCCATTAATGGATCACCCAAGGTTGCCATTTCCCAATCCAGCACGCCAATCACTTCGGTTGGATGCTCTGGATCTAAAATCACATTATCAAATCGCCAATCGTTATGAATAATACAAGTCGTAGAGTCTTGAGGGATATTATCGTTCAGCCATTTTCGGACATATTTAAATGAAGGAACGTTAATTGTGCGGACTTTTTCATAGCGCTTATCCCAACCTTCAACTTGTCTACGGCAATATCCCGCACCTTTGCCTAGTTCAGCTAAAGGCGTGTTCTCATAAGGAACTTGATGTAACTCAATCAGCTTATCAATAACGTTTACACAAAGCTCATGAACATTTTCTTCATTAAAACCAAGCTCAGGCGGTAACTTTGCACGAGGAATAATGCCTTCAATGCGTTCCATGACATAAAAATCACAGCCAATGACCGATTCATCCTGACAAAGCGCCACCATTTTTGGAAGCACGGGATAATAAGGCGCAAGATTTTTTTGCACCATATATTCACGGGCCATATCGTGGGCCGATTTCGCTTTTGTTCCTTTTGGAGGACGACGTAAAATTAAATCGGTATTTTCATACTTTAAACGATAAGTCCAATTCGACGCCCCACCTGTATATTGAGTAACGACTACTGGACCAACCAAATCAACGCCTTGGTTTTTTAACCAGTTTTCAACTGCCCCAATATCAAGTTCTTCACCTTCACGTACTTCACCGCCTATATCAATTACCGACATATTCTCTTCCTTTAAACTTATACTTTCTTATGACGACCGAAATAACCACGTTTGGCCAACTCTAATTTGGCAATCATGCCTTTATGTACTTCATCTGGACCATCAGCTAGACGTAAACTGCGTGCTTGCGCAAAGAAACCTGTTAATGGTGTATCTCTTGAAAGGCCCGCACCACCATGTAGCTGAATCGCCATGTCGACTACTTTTTCTAAAACGCTCGGAGCAACCACTTTAATTGCAGATATTTCTGTTAAAGCGGCCATATTTCCTAAAGTATCCATTTTATAAGCAGCATACAAGGTTAAAAGTCTGGCTTGATCTATGGCTACTCGCGCATCGGCTACACGTTCAAGGTTTCCACCGAGTTTTAAAATTTCTTTACCAAACGCCGTTCTAGACATGCCGCGATCAATCATCAGTTCTAGCGCTTTTTCAGCAGCCCCAATACAGCGCATGCAATGGTGAATACGCCCTGGTCCTAAACGCCCTTGTGCAATTTCAAAGCCTTGACCTGCACCACCAATAAAGTTTTCGAGAGGCACTCGAACATTATTAAAATGAACTTCACCGTGTCCATGCGGTGCATCGTAGTCACCAAACACTGGTAACATCCGCTGAATTTCAACGCCTGCCGTATCAATCGGTACTAAAACCATAGAGTGTTGATGATGGCGGTCTTTGGTTTCATCTGGGGTATGTGCCATAAAAATAATGACTTTAGCATTCGGGTCCCCTAAGCCAGACGACCACCACTTTTTGCCATTTAAAACAATTTCATTACCATCGATGAGCGCAGTCGCTTGCATATTCGTTGCATCACTTGAAGCAACGTCGGGTTCAGTCATACAAAAAACCGAGCGAATTTTTCCGTCCAGTAAAGGCTGTAACCATTGCTGTTTTTGCTGCTCACTGCCATAGCGCCATAACAATTCCATATTTCCCGTATCAGGTGCATTACAGTTAAAAACCGTAGGTGCCAATAAACTACGACCAGTCAGTTCGGCAATGTGGGCATATTCTTGAACTGTTAACCCAGCACCGAGCTTTTCATCGGGTAAAAACATATTCCAAAGGCCAGCTTGTTTAGCTTTAGATTTTAGAGTTTCTAAAAGCTCGGGCCACTGCCACTTTTTCCAGTTTCCATCTGGATTTAACTCATGCACTTCTTCCCAAAATTTTGTTTCGACTGGTTCTATTTCTTCTTGAATAAATTTTCTGGTTCGCTCAACAAAATCTTGAGCCTTTTTTGAGAGTTCAAACATTCTTTTTCCTTTACATCATTATCTTGTCTTTACATCAACATAACTTGAAACTTAATATGAATGAAATGATTTTATTAAATAACACCTCATGAATAATATTCATAGCCTACATGGTCTAGACCTAAATTTTTTTCATCGAATTGATATCAATTTATATCCACTTTTTATCGCGATTTATGAGCAAAAAAGTATTTCAAATGCTGCAAGTAGTCTTAATATTACCCAGTCGGCAGCAAGTCATGCTTTACAACGGTTAAGGCAGCAACTTGAAGATGACGTGTTTGTACGAGTAGGCAATAAAATGTCTGCAACTCCTTTTGCAGAACAGATTTATCCAACTGTGAAGCAAGCTCTTTTAACGATTCAAAATATTAGTCAGCAAAAGCATGTCTTTGACCCAACCAGTTTAAAGAATTTAAAAATCGCCGTGCATGATGAAATTGAGCCGATTATTCTTCCAAGGCTTGCTCAACATTTTCAAAATCTTAATTTAGATTTGCAGTTTGTTAGTATGAAGCTAGATCGAAAACATATTATGGCGGACTTGGCGACGCAGCAGCTCGATTTCGTGATTGACCTAGAACAGTACTTATCTTCCAAAATTACCTTTGACCATCTGGTAACAGATGAGTTCGTCATTTGTAGTCAACTTAAAGAAGTCGATTTATCGAGTTATATCAATGGACGACACATTGGTGTTTCATCACGCCGTACGGGGGCTTTACTTGAAGATATTTATTTAAACCAACACCAAAAAATTTCAAGAAACGTATTTATGCGCTGTCAAAACTACTCAACGGCGTTACAGGTGTTAGATGCTCAACCTAATGCAATACTCACCATGCCTCGTATGATTTTACAGCATTTATCTTATAGTTCTTCAATTCACTTACATTCTCTGCCTTTTGAGATAACCAATATTAAAATGGGTATGTTTTGGCACGAAGATTTAAGGGATAATTTAAGACATCAATTTTTGCGACATGAAATTACTAAACTTTTTCAATAAAGCAAATTGATCTACTAAGCTTCTATCATACAAGGACCAGTAATGAGTAAAGATGAACGGATAATCCAGAATCAGGACAATAAAAAAACGATTCGTCATGAAGATTACATTGCTGGTATTGGTAAAGGCATGTCAATTTTAGATAGCTTTAGCAGTAATCAACATCGTTTAAACATTTCTATGGCAGCTGAAAAAACCGGGCTGACTCGAGCAGCAGCGAGACGTCATTTATTAACTTTAGAATATTTAGGCTATCTTGAGTCAGATGGCCACTATTATTATTTAACCCCGAAAGTTTTGAAGTTTTCAGGAGCTTATTTAGGTGCAGCTCAGCTTCCAAAAGTATCTCAGCCTTTATTAAATCTGTTAACCAACCAAACCTCTCTTATTTATTCAGTGATGGTGCTTGATGGTTATGAAGCCATTACCATTGCCCGTAGTGCCGCACACCAACAAACTGACCGTGTAAATCCATACGGCTTACACTTGGGTAACCGCTTACCTGCTCATGCGACATCTGCGGGTAAAATTTTACTTGCCCATTTAAGTCATGAAGAACAATTGGACTGGCTTCAAAAATCTCCACTCCAACGTTTAACCAAATATACGCATGTCGAAAATGATAAGTTTTTAGAGTTACTACAAGAGATTCGAGAACAAGATTGGTGTTATTCACGTGAAGAACACGAATTAGGCGTTCATGCGCTCGCCGTACCCATTTATGGACAAGACTTTAAAGTTGTTGCAGCTTTAAACATTGTTTCTCCCACTATGAGAACAACTGAAGAATATTTAATTCAACACATTTTGCCATTATTGCAAGAGACTTCGCGGGATTTAAGACAAGTTCTTTAAATCTTACTTAGGCTATTTTTATAAGATAATTTTATTATTTGCTTAGGCTATTTATGTAGTTAAAAATGCTAGGAATAACTGCTTAGGCTATTTCTAAAAGTAATTGAAAGGGATTTTTAAATAACGAATACCATTCGACTCAGGTTCCGGAAAATTTCCACCGTTCATGTTAATTTGAATTGAAGGCAAAATTAATTTTGGCATTGCCAAAGTTGCGTCTCGTTCTTGGCGCATTTTTATGAAGGACTCTTTGGAAACGCGTCGATTTAAATGAATATTGCTTTGCTTTTGAGTTCTAATATCTGTTTGACAGATATACTCATCACGGCCTTCAGGCTTATAGTCATGGCATAAGAACATGCGCATGTTGTCAGGCAGTGTATAAAGCTTTTGTACCGAATCATAAAGTGCCGCCGCACTTCCTTTAGGAAAGTCGCATCTGGCTGAGCCATAATCAGGCATAAATAAAGTATCCCCGACAAAAACAGCATCACCAATCACATAGCTTAAACAAGCAGGTGTATGCCCTGGTGTAGGAATGTTATAGGCTTCTATATCCCCTATTTTAAAATGTTCATGATCTTCAAATAAATAATCAAAAGGCTGATTTTCATTAAATTTCTTAAAATCAAAATTATAGATAGCGGAAAATGTTTCTTGTACTACCGAGATTTTTTTACTAATTGCAACTGTACCGCCCAATTTAGATTTTAAATATTGGGCAGCGGTCATATGGTCAGCGTGTACATGGGTTTCTAATATCCATTGCACTTTAAACTTCTGAGCCAAGACATAATCGATAATCAGATCAGCATTAGTTGTTTTTGTAGTGGCTGATGCAGCATCGTAGTCAAGCACACTATCAATAATAACGCATCGACGAGTCGCTAAATCTGCAACAACATAGCTAAAAGTATTGGTGTTTTCATCAAAAAAATCTTTTACTAGAGGTTGTTGCATAGGTTTAATTTCCTTTATTTAAGACTCGGTAAATAAACATTCCTAATAACATTGCCACAATAAAATAGAGCGCTTCAAAATGGCCTAATCCGATAAGTGTTAAAGCGGGCGCTGGACATATTCCTGCTATTCCCCAGCCTATACCGAAAATAAAAGCACCCACAATTAACCTTTGGTCAATCTGTGTATTTGTTGGTAATTGAATTTGCTCATTAAAAAGTGTTTGAGGATTTTTTATAGCCTTTTGAAATGGAATAAATGCCACAGCAATCGCGCCTAACATCACAAACATTAAGCTAATATCCCACTGCCCAAAGATATCTAAAAAACCTAATACCTTTTCGGGATTAGACATGCCCGAAATCATTAAACCTAATGAAAATAAACCACCAAATATAAAAGCAAAAATGTTTTTCATAGGACTATCCCAACACATGACGAATGATATAAACCGTTAACATGCCAGCAAACATAAAAACTGCTGTCGCTATCATCGAGCGTTTTGATAGCCTGCTCATTCCACAAATGCCATGGCCGCTTGTACATCCAGAGCCTAGTCGTGTTCCAAAGCCAACAAGTACACCTGCTAAAATAAGTGCAAATGTATTGGCTTTAATTTCAATTTCAGGCTGATAAAAATAGCTATATATGAAAGGCATAAGCACAAGTCCCGCAATAAACCAGAATGCAGAACTCTTAAAGGTGTCTTTAGTCGGATTTATGACTTGAGCAAGCAAACCACTAATTCCAGCGATACGGCCATTTATATATAAATATCCAACTGTTGCGATGCCGAGTAATAAACCACCCAAAAAGGCATAGACAATATTTGACATATCACCCCTTAACAATATATTTTTTTATAATTTGTATTATACGCTGATTCTTTTAGTAATACTTAATATAAAACTTTTGAGTTTATAATTCTTCTTAACAAGAAAAAGCCCCAAGGTTTTGGGGCTTCTATCATTAAATTAGATCTTTAATGCCTAATTGTTCAGGCAGTTTTTCCATGACTTTATTCAATCTATTATTTGCAGGAGACATACAACCTGTGTAATGGCTTAATTTAGTCTCTGTGCCATTTGGTTGAATCCAAGTAATGTAATAGCTAGACATATCAGTTGCTGTTTGCTGACATCCCCCAGTTTTTGCTTGTATACCTGTTTCAGGACGATAAGCTTTTAAATCATCTGCAAGTTTTTTATAGTCTTTTACGCTGCCTTGAATTTCTTTAACACCAACTGTTTTGGTGTATTGCTTACCTTCAAAACGAATTAAACCCGTAGGTGTTACTTCTACAGAATAGATTGGACATGCACCAAAGCATGGGCTAGAAGCATAACGAATAGTTTCTTGTGTATTCGGTGCCTGCTGAACAGAAGCACAACCCATCAAAGCTAAACCAGATAAAGTTGCAAGAACCAAAAATCTCATCGTATCACCTATTATTATCAAGTGGCTTTAATTTATCAAATCATAGACTTCTTGTCATTAAAGACTATTTTTTGTGATTGTTTTCATTAATTCACAAAACTCTATGCTTAGGCTATTTATTTAATAATCTTATATCATAATTTGAATCGCATAAAAAAAGGCCCATCTTGCGATGAGCCTTAAGCCAATAAAAGCTTAAATTCCTGAAATACAAATTATTACTGGGAAGTAATAACCTGCGACAACCATTCTAGCGTAATGCAATAAATTATATAAATATAATATAAATATATATTTACGCCTGTTTTTCCAGCAAAAAAATCCTACTTTTGAAGACTAAAAAGACAATAATGTTTATTTCTAATTAAAATTCACACCCTTAAGTTAAACAAAACTTAATAAACAAATTAGTTTTATTTATAGGTAAAACATTGTGAAAAAATATCTAAGAGTTCGGCTATATCTGCTGTTCAAGCCTTCTCAATCTTAAGAATATTTTAGGTTTTGCAATGAGTTAAAACACTTTTTTACTGTTTGGTAAAGCTATCTAGTTAAAACAACAGAATTTACTCTCATACTTTAATATAAAAAATATATTAAAAAATAAAGGCAAAAGAGAATTGCTCTCTTTTGCCTTATTTAATTATTGTTCTAAGCTATAAGCGACTACATAATCACCATGATCAGGAGACTGGCGAGCTCCACCTGCTGTAACAACTACATATTGTTTACCTGTTTTTGGTGAAACATAGCTGATTGGAGTTCCTTGGCTACCGACTGGCATGCGTGATTTCCACAGTTCTTTACCTGTAGATGAATCAAAAGCACGTAAGTAGTAATCTTGAGTTGCTGCAAAGAAAACCAAACCGCCTTGTGTTGCCATTGGTCCACCAATAGTTGGCATACCAATCGGTGCTTTTAAGCCCATTTTGATGCCCATAGGTCCTGTGTCTTCAACAGTACCCAGTGGTACTTGCCATGCGACTTGACGTGTTTTTAAATCAATCGCGGTCATTGTACCAAACGGTGGTTTTTGACAAGGAATACTTAGAGCCGACATAAAGCGGTTTTTATTCACTTTATACGGTGTACCTTTCATTGGTACAGCACCCATACCTGTATTTACTTTTTCTCCGCCATTCGCCTGAATTTTAATATCTTCCGGAGTCTGTTCCATTAATTGAACCCATAAACCAAGGCGCATATCGTTGACGAACATATAACGGTGAGTCGGATCAAAAGCAATGCTACCCCAGTTCATGCCGCCTAAAGAACCTGGGAAGCTTAATGAAACATCAGTACCCGGTGCAGTAAATAGACCTTCGTAACGCATTGACTTGAAGTTAATACGACACATGAGTTGATCAAACGGCGTTGCACCCCACATATCTGATTCAGTTAAAGTCTGATTACCAATTTGAGGCATTTCAACTGATCGTGGTTGAGTTAGGCTGTATTGTTCACCTGGAATATTGGCCGGCTTAACTGGTTGTTCAATCACTTTAGTAAGCGGTTTACCCGTTACACGGTCAAGTACAAAGAATTGGCCGGATTTGGTTCCAATAACAACAGCAGGTTTAGTCGTACCATCTTTTAATGGGAAATCGACTAGACTTGGTTGCATTGGTAAATCAAAGTCCCATAAATCGTTATGAACAGTTTGATATACCCACTTTTCTTTACCTGTTGTCGCATCAAGTGCTAAAACAGAAGTATTGTATTTATGATCTAACGGATTACGATTACCACCCCAAATATCGACAGATGAGCTACCCATAGGTAAGAACACTGTATTCATTTGCGGGTCATATGACATTGCAGCCCAAGAGTTTGCCGAACTACGTTTATAAGTTTCACCTGGTTTAAGAACATAGTTAGGATCTGGATTACGTGGATCAAAGGCCCAGCGAAGTTTACCTGTAATCACGTCATAACCACGGATAACACCACCAGGCATATCTGCAGCTACGTTGTCGGCAATACGACTCCCTACCACAATGGTTGTTCCAGCAATAGTCGGTGCAGAAGTTACTTCAAAACGTGGGGCTTTCGTTCCAGCACCAAGGCCTTCTAACAAATCAACGGTACCATTTACACCAAAATCAGCACAGCGCTGGCCGTTATCTGCATTGACTGCAATTAAACGACCATCAGGTGTATTGGTATATAAACGACGTGGACATGCCGTATTGGTTGCAACTGTAGTTACTGCATTTGCACCAGCCAAAGTCGGTTGTACAAGTGGCTTGGTCGAATCAAAGTATGCAACCCCACGACAACGCTCCCAAGCATCAGCTTTAGAGTTTACTTCAGCTTTCCAGAGCTGTTTGCCCGAGTCAGCATCTATCGCAAAAATGTTGTTATGTGGTGTACATAAAAAGACTTTATTTCCAACTTGTAGCGGCGTCATTTGGTCTTCAGCACCATTACCACTACCCGTTGTAAAATCGCCTGTTCTAAAACGCCAAGCTTCTTTCAACTTATGAACGTTATCTCGGTTAATTTGATCGAGAGCAACAAAGCGACTCCCCCCTGCATCATTTCCATAGTTTTCCCAATTCACCTGTTTTTTAGCTGGGTCAACTGGTACTAAAGGTAGTTTTTCACCTGAACTTGCTACTGTTGGATGCGGCTGGAACATTTGATAGAGCGCAATCAACATACCAACAACAACTAACCCGCCTACTGCATAGGATGAAGCTGCCAAGCTCGTTTGAAATTGGTAACGTCGAATTGAAGGTAAGGTAAATAGCAGTGCGGCAAAAAGGCCAGCAGGAAACATTAACCGCGAAAATAACGGCCAAAATTCCCATCCGGCATCAACAAATGACCAAATTACGGTGCCAACAAAAACAGCCGCAAAAATCCAGACACCAAGCGCCTTTTTACGAAAAATACTAATTGCGGAAATTGCAATAAATAATCCTGCAATAAGGAAATACCAAGATCCGCCTAATGTAACTAGCTTTCCACCGCCTACGATGTAAAAAACACCAGTAGCCAGTAAAACTAGACCTAATAGAAAACACCATATTTTGAATAAGATATGAAACTTAGAATCTGACTCAGACATAGATCCTACTCCACATATACTGAACACAATAGTTCAAGCATTTGGGCCAGTTAAACTATGTCTAACCAGCCATCAACATTGTTAAAAATTGACTTTAACGCTTAAGCCCGCCACCCAAGCATCATCAACCGCTTTTACACCAGCAGGTTGATGGATATATTGAATGTTTGGACGTAACATGACAGCCGGAGACCATTGATAGGTATAGTTCAACTCGACATTTAGCTCATCGTCTTGAATTGGAATATAGTCAGACGCAATCGCATCATAGCTATAATATCCACGACTTTCGTTGGTTGCGATCTGCTTATCTTTAGCACGATCATTGACCACATAATTAGCAATACCAAAACCAATCGAATCATTTGGGCGGCTATCAAACGGCCCTTTGTACCAAAGTGCGAGTTGTTGTGTACTTTGAACAAAGGTGGTTGCTTTATCATTTACAACACCGTTCAAACTTACATATAGACCACGTTTAGGGTCTTCACCTTTATGGGTCAATTGTTGCTGAGCATTAACCCAAAAACTTTGCTTTCCGTCATGAACTTTACCCGCTGTTTTAATATCATTCGCTTCTGCGGTTGAGTACAGTGCACCTACTTTATACTCACCCGGTAAGCCATTAAAAGTAGCAAGTTTTGGTTTCCATGCGAGCTCAACTGGTATGGTTGCGCCTTTCACGTTGTTCATATCCAGATTAAAACCATCACTATTTGATTCGGTTTTAATATTGTCCGGATTGACCTCATAAACACCAACACCCAAAGTCCACTCAGGTGCAAATTGATATTTAACATTTGTCGCCCACACACCGACTGGTGAGTTGTACCAAATTGAACCGATTGATTTTCCTAACTGTCCACCGCAAAGCAATAAGTTCTGAAACTCACATTGAGAACTATTAAAGTCTTCTGACATGCCCATACGGCCAAATTTGACTTGTACAGTGTTATCTGCGAAACCCTTTTTTACCCATGCTTGAGATAAACGCCAGATTTTACCGCGTCCATAAATCTCTTGAGCATTGCCCAATTGGCTAGAACGTGGGTCTTTAATACGCTCGAGAGTTAGTGCATTGCCATCACGTTTAGTCACGACTAAACTCGCTGTTGTATCTTTCCATCCAGCAATTTTTTCTAAATCGAAGTTTGCACCCAAAGAAAGCTGCGCAGCATTTTCAAAGGTATTACTGTCGTTATAACCGCCATCTAAATTTGTAGCAGCTTGGCTCATAATAGAAGCTGTAAATTTATAGCCCTGTTGCTCGAGCTGTTGGCGTTCACCATTCCAGTCGCCTAGCAACCATTGACGATCTTGTGACCACGGTTCATTGGCAAGAGCAAACTGGCTACCTAATACAGCAATTGTTAAAACACTCAGTTTCATTATATTTGGCATTTCAAGTCCCTTTTATCATTTCTATATTTCTATGCTGCGCCTCGGTGTGAGGCGCTTGCCTTATTGTTATTATTTAATTTGGACGGCCGAACTAAGTTCAGACGTCGCACCAAAGCGATCAGTAATATTCGCTGTAATTGAGGCAACTTTTACAGACGGTTTCCAATTCGCTTTTGCATTGCCTTGGGCATCTGTAGCAACAGTAACAGCTCCTAAATATTGCTCAGCCTCTTTTGATGCCGCATTTTGATTTCCAAAGAACTCAACTTGGTAGCGTTGATTTGGTAAACCATTAACTTCAGCAGCAACTGAGCCTTTGTTCACAGTTAATTTAGGTGCTTTAATGCCCTGATTAGGTTGAGCATTACAGTTTTGTTCATTTGGTTGAGTACATGTTTTTTGTTGTTTCGATGGATCAACAACAACACCGCCACCACGCGAGCCTACAAACCCTGCATGCTCAAGTGCTGGCACACCAAATACAATTGCACCCAAGCGCTGATTTGGTACACATGAACCACCCGCTTCACAGCGCTTAATATCTTTACCATTGTCCCAAATCTGGTTTTTAGTCAATGTAATTTTTGCAGTTGCATCTTTTTCCGAGCGAATAGCAACCCCAATCCGATTACCATGAATTCTATTGCTATCAAGGATATTACCGTCGCCAGTCATGTTAAAACCAATCGAGTTATTGGTCATTTCGTTGTAGGCAATGTAGTTACGCTTACCCCAGTTAATCTGTAAACCATCCGAATAGTTCTCGAATTTATTACCCACTACCGCATTATCATTGCCCCACAAAATTTCAATACCTTGTGATGGCTCAGGGTTCGCTTTCGTTGAAACAAAATGGTTATTTGCAATTAAGTTAAACGCAGCGCCACGTGTCAGTTCTAAACCATCGCCATTGTCTTGGAAAATATTATCTAAAACCTTATTGTTATTGGTGGTGGTTGCCGTTGGGTTACCTTGCCCGTCATCACCTGTTAACATGACACCCGCACCACCATAGTTGTTACTAATACGGTTGTGTTGAATGAGGTTATTGCTTGAACGGTTAACCAAAACACCAATACAAAAACGATGAATATCCAGACCTTTTAGCGTGACATTATTTACATCACGTAGTACTAAACCCGGTAAAGTCATCGTACGTACATTTGTTCCGTACTGCTCGGGGTTTGCACCTGGACAAGCTTTTGCACCTTCACCTTTAATATAATTTGAACCATCAATTGCGATATATTCGCCAGTTTTATCCCACTGAGTACCAATGATTTTAACTGGTGCTTTAATTTCAGGAAGCGCGCTGTTTAATTTTATTGCATAAGGTGCTTTGCCCACTGCCTGAATTAAAATATCGCTCGCTTCATTTGGGGTTGCATTGGCTTGTTCAATTGCCCAGCGTAAAGAGCCTTTATTGTTATCGTCTTGATAGCGATCAACAACATAAGTTTGTGCCGAAGCTACTCCTGAAACCATCAAACCTAATGCAAGAGTAGTTAAACGTAATGTATTCATTTCATCATATCCTTATGATTTATGGGTTTGTTGGTTGAACGGTTTGTAAAATCTGTTTGAGCTTGGTCACATCAATTTGACCCGGTGCAGAAGCCTGACCAATCATGCCAAAGCTATAACTTCCGCCCATATTGGCTGTCGCAACACGAGAAATCGTACCTAGCTGTCCCATCGACATCGTTAACAATGGTTTAGTGGTTTGCTGACTTACTTTTAAAGTTGCGTTCATTAAAGTGAAAACGTCTTGTTTAGATTTAGGCATTACAGCAATTTTTAAAATATCTGCGCCCATCTGGTCTTGTTTTAACAAGCGTTTTTCAATTTCATCTTGGCTTGGCGTTTTTTGGAAGTCGTGATTAGACATGACAACTAACACTTTCTTTTGATGTGCTTTTTGAACAATTTCTGAAACTACTTTTTGATCACGGAACATTTCAACATCTAACCAGTCCATGAACGGATTTTTTAAATAAGCCTGATAAGTTTTGCCATAATCTGCATCGCTAATTTCAAGCTGTCCACCTTCGTTTTTAGTACGAATTGTGGCAATCATTGGCTTATTACCTAAAATCTTTTTCAACTCGTGGCCCAACGCAATCACTTGTTTTGTATCGCTGGCAAAACTAAGTAAATCGATACGAAATTCTGCTAAATCGGCATCTGCTGTATTTGCAATGACTTGAGCTTGCGCTAAAGCTTGTTCTTTGGTTTTTGCTGTAATTGGAACAATTGTTTTAACTGCTGTAGTCGCAGGTTGTGTTTGAGTAGCTAAAGCAACAGGTTCAGCATTCACCTGTGCTGTAAAAAATGGGAGTGCAAGCAAACTTAAGCTTAATAATGTTTTCATGTTCATATCATTCATCCTTAAAAAAGGCTACACGCATCCATAGTCGATCATATGTAGCCTTAGGTGTTTCTTAAATATCAAAAAATACAGTTTCGTTATCGCCCTGAATACGTATATCGAAGCGGTAAACAACTTCGCCATTTTGTTCAGAACGTTTTGCAATAAGCGTCTGACGACGTGGTGCCCATTCAATACTATTTAGAATTGGGTCATTTGCGTTCGCTTCAGCTTCATCTTCAAAATAAACACGTGTATGAAGACCTAAGTTAATACCGCGAGCGAAAATCACTAATGCAATATGAGGTGCTTGAGTTGAACCTTTGCGGCCCGCAGTTGCACCCGGCTTAATTGTATTAAAGCTCCAGATACCTGTTTCAAAGTCAGCTCCCGTACGGCCCCAACCGTGAAATGCAGGATCAGCTTTTTGCTCACGCGTATCTGCCTGACTTGGGAAAATACCGTTCGCATCGGCTTGCCAAATTTCGATGAGCACATCGCGTAGCGGTAAACCTAGTCCGTCAAAAACCTGACCTTCAAGACGAATACGCTCGCCTTTGGTTTGGTCTTGTACCAACTGGTTATTAAAGTTGTTTTCAAACACTTCAATATTTGCTTGTTGTGGCAATAAACCAATGTGGACGTAAGGACCACCTGTTTGAGATGGAGTTTCTTTTAATTCCTGAAAATTCCAGTTATTCATGCTCGTGCTCCCGATTAAGTCAAATCATTTTCGAAGTAAGTCGCTCGACGACCACGTAAAGTGATGTCAAAACGGTAACAACGGCTATCAGCTTCGATAAAGTTGTTTTTATCTTCTAGTGCAATCAATGCACGACGTTGATCTTCAGAAGGAATCGTTTTTAAAATCGGGCAAGTGTCAATTAACGTATCGCCTTCAAAATAAAACTGCGAAATTAGGCGCTGAGCCCAACCATCAGCAATTAAAGAGAAGTGGATATGAGCTGGACGCCATTCATTAATACGATTACGCCACGGATATGGACCTGGTTTAATGGTACGGAAAATATAAAAACCATTTTCGTCAGTTAATGTACGACCACAACCACCGAAGTTAGGGTCCATTGCACCAATAAACTTATCGTTTGGATGACGATAACGACCAGAAGCATTGGCTTGCCATACTTCTAAAAGTGCATTTTTTACAGGACGACCAAACTGGTCTCGGACATAACCATGAACAATGACACGTTCACCAATTGGTAAACCATCTTTGGCATAGTTCAAAATCAAATCGTTATCTTTTGGGCCAAACAAATTTGGAGAAAAATGCGGTGAAGTAACTTCAGTTAAAGTCTCATTAATAGAAATCAATGCATTTTTTGGCGAACGTAAAACACTTGTCTTATAACCTTCCGCATATGCAGGTGGATGATCTTCTGTATTACGTTGGGCGTAAGCACCCCAGCTATGTTGTGACATCTTTATCTCCTTAATCCTGTTCTTTCGCTGCAATTGGGCTTACTTCTATTCCCAACTCTTTAAAGACTTCTTCGGCCATATGCATTGCAGCGTTTGCAGCAGGTAAACCTGCATAGAGTGAGCTATGTAAGATCAACTCTTTTAAATCTTCTTTGGTTACACCGTTGTTGAAACAAGCACGTAAATGCATGCGTAGTTCATCTTCGCGGCCAAGCGCCAATAAAATTGCGATAGTGACTAAACTACGTGTATGACGTGGCAAGCCCGGACGAGACCACACCTCACCCCATGCATAACGGCTAATAAAGTTTTGAAAATCTTGGTTAAAGTCATTTAAGTTTTGCAAAGACCGACCAACATGCTTTTCACCCAAAACTTCAGCCCGCACTTCAATGCCTTGTTTATAGCGTTGTTCATCATTCATTGTGATAGACCTCTATTAAGTTGCATCGGTATGCGCAACAAGTGATTTAACAAATACAGCAACAGCCGCAGCAGTCGCTGGAATTAGTAATAAACTGAGAATGGCAGTAAATGACCAATCATTTCCGAGTAGTACAGCACCAATCCAAGCACCAAATACTGCCCCGAAACGACCAATACCCGTCATCCAAGACACACCCGTTGCACGGCACTGCGTTGGATAGAAACGTGCACTTAAAGCTGGCATTGAAGATTGCGCACCATTAATCGCGATACCTGCACAAAGCACCAATACAGCAAGTAATGTTGAGTTTCCTAAGCTTTGACCAACAGCAATCGCAAATAGACCAGCGGCAAAATAGAAAATGGCAATGACTCGGTTCGGGTTAAATTTGTCCATCGCCCAACCAATAAACAATGCACTTACCACACCACCAAACTGGAACAATCCGCCAATAAATGCAGCACGCTCCATTGAAGCACCTGTTTCACGCATCAGTGTTGGTAACCAGCTTGTCAGCAAGTAAACAACTACCAAGCCCATGAAATAGGTCAACCAAAGTAAAAGCGTTCCTTTTGCATATGGTTTAGAAAACATAATTCCAAAGACATTTTTCTTTTGAGCTGTTTCAGTTTTCTCTTCTGGCACATGAAATGCAGTAGCATTTTGAATTTGGGTTGGCGCGATATGATTTAAAATTTTGCGTACTTTTTCAGGGTCTTTGCCTTTAACAATTAAAAAGCGGTAAGACTCAGGTAAAACAAAAATTACTAAAATCATCAAGATTAAAGGCGACCAACCACCAAGCAAAAATAAGCTATGCCAACCATAGGTCGGAATAAGCCAGCTGCTAATAAAACCACCTGTTGCCATACCTAGGTTGTAGCCACAGAACATGCATGTCACGAGCAGTGAACGAATGCGTGTTGGACAGTATTCAGAGAATAATGTGGTGGCATTTGGCATAGCTGCGCCAAGACCAATACCTGTTAAAAAGCGTAATACAACAAGGTTATCCAGATTTGTTGCATAAGCAGATGCCAAGGTGAACCCACCAAATACGAGCATCGAAAAAGCTAAAACGATTTTGCGGCCAAAACGGTCAGCTGTCGGTCCAGAAACCAAAGCTCCAATAATCATTCCACCAAGTGCAGCACTCATCACTGGGCCTAACTGAGAGCGGTCAACGCCCCAGTCTTGAGCCAAAGCCGGAGCGATAAAGCCCATTGCAGCAGTATCGATACCATCAGTAAAAATAATTAAGAAACAGATGATTGCGATCATCCATTGATATTTACTAAGTGGAGCATCATTAATCAGTGCTTGAGCATCGATACTTTTGTTTGGTGCAGCGTAATCCTGAGACGCCATATTTGCCTCCTTAAGGCCAATTCCTTTTAAACTGCTAAATTTCTAAAGCTGTTGAATAAATCGAGTTAATTCCTGAGTAAATTTTTGCGGTTGCTCGATATTAGAAAGATGTGATGCATCTACTTTCGCAAGTTGACTGTTGTCGATAGCACGCTGCATAAACTCAGCATCTGCTACTGTAGTTACCGGATCGTATGTTCCTGCAATGAGCAGTACCGGAATTTGGATTTGTGCAATTTCATCTCTTAAATCGGCATGTGCTAAAGCACGACATGCATTGGCATAACCTTGTGCGGGTGTGTTTGCTAGACTTTGAATGGTCGTTTGTGCAACAACATTATGTTGATAGTCAAATTTTTCGCTAAACCAACGGGTGTGTGTCGTTTTAACCAACTCAGCCAGACCATTTTGTTCTACTGATTCAGCGCGGCTCAACCAAGCATCAGCCTGTCCAATTTTGGCTGCCGAGTTCGCAACAGTAATGCTTAGAAAGCGCTCTGGGTAATGGATACCTAACCAAAGCCCTGTAATTCCGCCCATTGAAATGCCACAAAAGTGAGCTTTTTCAATATTTAAAGCATCTAGAATATCTACAACATCTTCCGCTAAATTTTGCAATGAAGTGTCGCCAATCACCTCACTTTCACCATGACCACGTGTGTCGTATGTAATGACATTAAAATGACTTTTCAATTCACTTACCTGTGACTGCCACATACCATAATCTGTGCCTAATGAATTAGAGAATACAAGCACAGGAGCGTCTTTTAAGCCTTCGGTATAAACAGCTAGCTGTTTTCCTTGGCGATTGCTAATAGTCTGTTTCACTTTGGCTCTCCTTGTGCTTCTTGCAAAACTGCATCAATCTGTTGCTGAATATTGCCTAAATAGTTTTCTGGTTTAAAAATATCTTGTATTTCTGCTTGGCTAAACTGCCCTTTTACTTCGTCTAATTGGCTAACAACATCAAACAAATGCAGGTTTTGTGCTACTGCTGTTTTACAAGCTGCTTCAACTAAATGATGAGCATTTAAACGACCAATTTTTGGAGCTAGTGCCATCATTACAGCTTCTGCCATAATCAACCCGTTGGTACACTCAAGGTTCTGTTGCATATGCTCAGCATTAACTTCAAAACCTTGTAAAACTTCACTAGTACGACTTAATGATCCAGCACAAAGCTGAAAAATTTCAGGGATTGCTAACCATTCTGCATGCCATGCGCCTAAGCTACGCTCATGTTCCTGCACCATGCTTTGATAGATGCTAGACATAAGTGCTGGTACACGATTTGCTGCTGCAAGTACTGAAGCTGCTGCGACTGGATTACGCTTATGCGGCATGGTCGATGAACCACCACGTCCCTTCGCAGTTGGCTCAAACAACTCTGCAATTTCAGTTTGCATCATCAGTGACCAATCACGTGCCATCTTGCCCATATTCCCAACAATCATGCCAAGCACACTTGCGATTTCTACAATACGGTCGCGCTCACCATGCCATGTACTTGTCGGTACAGTCAGATTCAGCTGCTGAGCAAATGAACTGACCACAAGTGAACCTTGATCTTGCAAAGAAGCTAAGGAACCCACAGCACCACCTAACTGGGCAGTGAGCACACGTGATTTCATGGCTTGAATACGGTCTAAATCACGTTTAAATGCAGAAGCCCAACGAGCGAGTTTATGCCCTAAAGTGATTGGCAAAGCTTGCTGTAACCATGTACGTCCAATCATGACTTGATGGCGATATTGCTTGGCTTGCTGTAATGCTATGGCATAGCATTGTTGAAGTTGAGCTTCCACAATGTTCATGGCATCGCGGCATTGTAAAATGCATGCTGTGTCTAAAATATCCTGACTCGTTACGCCCCAATGCACATAACGTGAAGCATCTTCATCTACATCTTTAACAATTGCCGTAAGCTGCTTTACAAATGGGATTGCGATATTTCCAGCTAAGCCAGTTGCTACAGCCAACGCTGGAAAATCAAACTTTTCTATTGCCTGCTCAGCTACTTGGGCAATGGTATTAGCCGCATTTTGAGGAATCACGCCAACTTTTGCCTGTGCTTGAGCTAACGCAACTTCAACCTGAATCATATATGTGATTAAAGATGAGTCACTAAAGATGTCAGTGACGTCTTTTTGATAAAACAAGCTGGCATATAACTGGCTCATGATTAGACTCTCTCAATAATCAATGCGATGCCTTGCCCCACACCAATACACATTGAACATAAGGCATAACGTCCACCTGTTTGTTCAAGCTGGTTTAGGGCTGTGGTCACAAGGCGTGCACCTGAAGCACCAAGTGGATGACCTAAAGCGATTGCACCACCGTTTGGATTTACCTTGGTAGAATCGTCTGGCAAGCCTAAATCACGGGTCACTGCCAAAGCTTGTGCAGCAAAGGCTTCATTGAGTTCAATTACATCCATCTGATCTAAAGTCAGGTTGGCTTGTTTAAGTAATTTTTTAATCGCTGGTGCCGGAGCAAAACCCATAATGCGCGGTTCTACACCCACTGCTGTTGAGGCAATGATCTTGGCACGTGGTTTTAAGTTGTAAGCTTGAACTGCATCATCAGAAGCAATCAGTAGTGCCGCTGCACCATCGTTAATGCCTGAAGCATTCCCCGCAGTGACTGTGCCATCCGCTTTAACCACAGGTTTAAGTTTGCTTAAAGCTTCAAGGGTTGTTGATGCACGTGGGTGCTCATCGGTATCAATCACAACAGCCTCACCCTTACGCTGAGGGATTTCAACTGCCACGATTTCTTTAGAAAAAAAGCCTTTGGCTTGCGCGCTTGCGGTGCGTTGTTGGCTCACCAAGGCAAACTGGTCCTGATCTGCACGATTGACGTTGAACTGTTCAGCGACGTTTTCGGCAGTCTGGGGCATGGTGTCTACACCATACAATTCTTTAAGTTTCGGGTTAATGAAACGCCAACCCATAGTGGTGTCTTCAATCTTCTGGCTACGGCCAAAGGCACTGTCAGACTTACCCATCACATAAGGTGCACGGCTCATGCTTTCCACACCACCTGCAATCACCAAGTTTGCTTCACCAGCCTTAATGGCACGGGCAGCAATGGCAATGGCATCGAGTGATGAACCACATAAACGGTTAATGGTGGTTGCTGGAACTTGGTACGGCAAACCTGCAAGCAGTGCTGACATACGGCCCACGTTACGGTTATCTTCACCGGCTTGGTTAGCACAGCCATAGATCACATCATCGACCTGTTCCCAATCTACATTTGGGTTACGCTGCATGAGAGCCTTAATCGGTACAGCGCCAAGGTCATCGGCACGGACAGGAGCAAGGCCACCGGCATAACGGCCAAATGGAGTACGGATGGCATCGATGATATAAGCGTTTTTTAATGTCATTTCCCTACTTCCTTACCCTTGAGTCGCATCAATCAAAGTTGCACCCGTTAAAGCCTGTAACTCTTCAAAGCTAAGACCTTCCACTTTCTCAATTACTTTTAAACCTTCGCTAGTCACATCAATCACACACAGGTCAGTGTAAATACGATCAACACATTTTTTACCCGTCACCGGATAACTCAGCTCAGCCACAATCTTTGGTTCACCTTGCTTGGTGACGTGGTCTGTCGTGATAAATACTTTCTTGGCACCTACAGCTAAATCCATTGCTCCACCCACCGCAGGAATCGCATCCGGTGCACCGGTGTGCCAGTTCGCCAAGTCACCATTCGCTGCAACCTGAAATGCGCCAAGCACTGCAATATCAAGGTGTCCACCACGCATCATCGCAAATGAATCACCATGGTGAAAAAAGCTGCCACCTTCAAGCATGGTCACAAACTCTTTACCCGCATTGATCAGTTCTGGGTCTTCTTCACCTGCCGCTGGAGGTGGACCAAATGCCAACAGGCCATTTTCAGAATGAAGGAAAATATCTTTATCGTTAGGTAGGTAGCTCGCGATCTTGGTTGGTAAACCAATACCCAAGTTCACATAGGCGCCATCTGGAATGTCTTGTGCCACACGTTTTGCAATCTGGTCACGGCTGAGTTTCTGGTAGCTCATGTTATTTCTCCTTATTGCTTACTGTGCTGGCGCTACTTGTACAACGTGCTGTACAAAGATACCTGGGGTAATGATGTGCTCCGGATCTAGGCCACCTAGCTCAACCACTTCAGAAACCTGAACAATGGTGACATCCGCAGCCATGGCCATGATCGGGCCAAAGTTACGTGCAGATTTACGGTAAACCAGATTGCCCCAGCGGTCGCCCTTGTAGGCTTTAATCAAGGCAAAGTCAGCCTTAATCGGATATTCAAGTACGTAGTCTTTCCCGTCAATCTCACGAGTCTCTTTACCTTCGGCCAAAAGTGTTCCAAAGCCTGTTGGGGTAAATACAGCTCCAAGTCCCATACCTGCTGCCTGAATACGGCAAGCCAGATTGCCTTGTGGCACCACTTCCAGCTCGACCTTTCCGGCACGGTACAGCTCATCAAACACATAAGAGTCTGACTGACGTGGGAAAGAGCAAATCACTTTTTTAACCGAACCAGCTTTAAGAAGTTTAGCCAGACCATAATCACCATTACCGGCATTGTTGCTGACAATAGTTAAATCTTTAACACCGAGTTCAATAAGACCGTCAATGAGTTCAGCGGGTTGTCCTGCGGTACCAAAACCACCAATCAGGATGGTTGCACCATCTTTAATCTGGGATAGAACCTCGCTAAGTGAGGACTTACTTTTGTCAATCATTAGACAACTCCATTGTGCTCATTGAAGAAGAAATAGATAAGAGATTTAGGCACACTGAGGTAAGATGAACAGATAAATATTTCACTCAATCCCGAGTGTTTCCCTTAGATTTCCTTTTAAACATTCTTGATAATTTTTGTAATTTGATCTAGTTATCAAACCATGGTTTTGTTCGGTATAAATAATTTTTGTTCGATGATCGAACATTATCTAATATAGTTGTCCGATCTGAATAAATCCTAAAACTTATCAATGTAAAAGAATATGAGTGGTTATAAATAGATATGTAGAAAGAATTGCTTAGACGGTTTAATCATCCAAGCAATTTAAAAATAATAGAATTAAGACTGAGACTGAAGAATCAAACGCGCAAGTTCTAAATCATCGGGATAGGTAATTTTTATATTATCAGAACGTCCCATTACTACCTGTACAGTTTCACCCATATATTCAAGTGCACTTGCCTCATCGGTAATAGTGACGTTATTTTCTAAAGCATGTTCAATTGCTTTTTTAAGCTTACCAATTTTAGTAATTTGAGGCGTTTGAGCCTGCCACAACAAATCTCGGCTTACCGTTTTATCAATATGATGACCTGTCTTAACTTGCTTTAAAGTATCACGAACAGGAATTGCTAAAATAGCACTATCATTTGACTCAACTGCCTTTGCCACAAGTGCATTTAAACAATCAATTGTGACACAAGGTCGAGCTGCATCATGCACAAGCACCCAGTCATTTTCATCGGCAAAATTTAAGAGATGATTTAATGCGTTTAAAACCGAATGAACTCGCTCAGCTCCACCAGTGCAAAAATGCGCCTTATCGATATTTTGAAATGTAAGGGTCTGAGCAAAGGTATCTTGCGTACCAATTGCCAAAACATAACCATTTAACGGAAGTTGACTTATACGGCCAATAGTATGTTCTAAAACAGTCCGATCCTGAATATATTGATACTGCTTCAATTCAGTTTTAGAAAATCGACTTCCTGATCCTGCAGCAGGTATAACTGCCCATAATTTAGTCTGGGATATCTGGGGATGCAGGTGTCTCATTCGTTTCCAAATCAACTTTAGCGTTCGGGTCAATATAAATAGGCTTGTAATGGGTACTGATTGTACTCATTTGAACAAATGTCTCGTGAGGTTTAACTAAACCAAGATCAAGGCGAGCATGTTCTTCTATTGCTTCTGTACCATTTTTCAGGTCAAAAACCTCTGCCGCCAAAATACGGTTCCGTTCTTTAAGCTCTTCATTTACCTCAGCTTGTTGCTGAATTTGTTGCATGAGAGCTTGATGAGGGATATAGCCACCCTCACCTAACCAAAATTGATATTGCAGTACAGCTACTAAAACAATAACAAGTAGCAATATCAGTTTGCTTGAAGTGGATCGAAATACTTCTAACATATCATTAAGAGTTTTAATTAAAAACTTTCATTAAGCTTTTGTATTGTATAACAATTTAAAAACGGCATACAAAATTCCTGCAAAATTTATGCAAAACTATTAATCCGCATATTACTTTAAATTGACCATTGTGACATGTTTCATTTTGTCAAAATTGAATGGAATTTGAAAGGGAAATAATATTTATAAGTACAACTGCTTATAAATCAATCTATGCATCTAAAAGCGACCCTCAGTAGCAGGAAATTATGCTAAGTAACTCTAGAAAAGCCCTCATTGGTGGCATTAATCAAGTATAGATTTAACCCATAGATTCGAGGTTGTTTAAGAGTTCGTAATATTGTCCTTCTCATCTTTCACTTCAAAGTTAGCAAAACCAAAATTGATACCTCCAGTTATTGGTAATTTCACCATCTCTAGCTCGACAAGCCGGCTCTTGAGTTTGTAGATTATTACTAATAAAGACAGAGAACTCCCCCACTAAAATTCTAGATTCCTAACAAATTGAATGTAGACCAATTGAACACTGATACTTAAATTCTAATGCTTATATTATTGATTCCAAAATATATAAATCAATTTTCAAATTAATTATTGAACTATTGAAGAACGAGAAAAATAAAAACTACACAGTATTTTCTTTTATATTTTATTATTCTTCATAAATCTCACAAAAGAGAATAAAGGTATAAACTGTAGTGCATAAAATTTTAGCTTTTTCTTTAGTAAGCTTAGGTGTCAGTGCTTGCAACAACCCTATTGATGATAGCCCTTCGAAAATAATTAATATGGAGAATTATCAGAAAAAATATACATCAACCAACAGCTATATATTTGAATACAATGATATTATATATAGTTTAAAAAATGGACAAGAACCAGAAACAGCCCAACTAAAATTAAAAAATTTATTAAAAAAGATGCCATCCAGCGATAATAATTTAGATATTTTAAAAACCAAACGTAAAGTACTTATTCATTTGGGTTGTCTTAAAGAAGCTTATATTTCTACCGAAAAAATATTAGCTAAAACAAATGATGCTAAGCTACAAGAAGCACAATGTATCTTCTTAAGAAAAATGGGAAAAAATGCTCATGAAATAAAAGAATGTTATGAAAAAACGGCTAATAGCTATTTCAATGAAGTAAATTTAATTCCAAGAGCAGCCTTACGATATCAATATGCACTGTGGGGCTATTATGCAGCCATGTTCCATGCAGGCCACATAGAATATAAAGATAAACTTCAAGAAATAATTGACTATCACAATATTGAAGATCACAAAAAAACATATCAACAAATGTATGAAAATATACTGAACCCACATGTTTTTCAAAAACGTTTAGATGCTATTCCCTACAGCCCCAATTGTCAGTAATTCATATTAGTAAAAATTATATATTCAATTACTCTCATTTTTTTATTCACCTTTTAATAGAGTTAACAATATTAAATACTAAAAATAAAAAATTATGAAAAGTAACTTTTCACTTATCTATAGCTAAATAATTTTTCTATAGTTAATCCAAAACACAGCAAAAAATCTAATTAATACTATTTATACAAATATAAAAATAAAATAAATAATTATCATCTTCAATCAAATCATTTTCAGCGTTATTGATATAATTTGGTTAAGGAGCTTTATCAAATTATATATAGCATATATTTTGTATCTTTCCTAAAATTTTCAATCCTCCCTCTATGCAAGCTATTCATTATTCTACTTTGTGAATATATTATTATAGGATAAGATAAATCCACCTCTTGAAGTAGGTATATATGGTTAACAGTATCTTGAGTTGTGGGAAGAGAATCTGGATACCAATACAGTTTATTTAATTCTTTTATGTTTTATAGTAAAATCTCTTTTACTTAAAAATTCTAGTTAATTCTCCTAAATTATCTACTTCTCCAATATAATTATCATTTTATATTTAAAAAAATGATATTACTTTCTCATGATACATGATGTGTGCTGAAAAAACAGGAGGTTTTAACTTGGTAAACTAAACACACTCATCAGGAGTTTACCATGAGCAAGAAACACAAGACTTACACCACAGAATTTAAAGCTGAAGCCATCAAATTAATTGAAGCCAATCAAGGCAATGTCTCGGAAACAGCCAGACAACTTAGCATTTCAATGCAAACTCTTTCAAATTGGAATACCAAAGCAAAGGCTGGAACTTTAGCAGGTACAAAACAGTATTCACCTGATCTAAACGCTCTACTCGAAGAAAATAAAAAACTCAAACAACAGCTCAAAATAGCTGAAATGGAACGTGAATTTTTAAAAAAGGCAGCAGCGTACTTTGCCAAAGAAAGTCAGTAAGGTACGCCTATATGAAACAAAAAAGATATTCTTTTCCAATTACCTTAATGGCTCGATTACTTCATGTTTCAGTTTCATGTTTTTATGATTGGCTCAAGAGAGGCGTGAGCAAAAGAACGATTCAACGAAATCAACAGACGATATTGGTGAAAATAGCCCATGAGGAGACAAAGCAGAGCTATGGTTATATTCGATTAACCAAATACTTACAAGCTCAGGGTATAAAAATGAGTATGTACGCTGTACGTCAGATAA
>NZ_AMSS01000068.1 GCF_000313935.1 Acinetobacter sp. WC-141
GCTTTGTTGCACAAACCTATCTGTAAAGGCTTTTTCAGCGATATAATTTTCAAATGAAGAAGCCTACACACAAAATCTACCGCACAACCAATTGGCCCGCATATAACCGAGCACTCATTAATCGCGGAAATATTGCCCTTTGGTTTGATCCTGCTACGCAATGGTATGCTCCATCAAAAGGCAAACAAGGGCGAAATCAAACCTACTCCGACGCAGCCATCCAATGCTGCTTAATGATTAAATCCTTATTCCGTCTATCTTTACGTATGGTCACTGGCTTTGTGCAAAGTCTGATTAAACTTTGCGGATTAAATTGGACCGCACCAGATTACAGTACGCTTTGTAGAAGACAAAAGCATATTGATATTGCAATCAGCTACCAAAAAAGTAGCGATGGGCTGCATCTACTCGTAGACTCTACAGGGATGAAGTTTCTAGGTGAGGGCGAATGGAAACGCAAGAAACATGGAGCTGAATATCGTCGCCAATGGCGTAAACTACATATTGGTATAGATGCCAAAACCCTACAAATACGCGCTATTCAGCTCACAACCAATAATGTCTGTGATTCACAGGTGCTTGGTGATTTACTTAATCAGATTCCACAAGATGAGCAGATTGACTCTGTTTATACCGATGGAGCTTATGACACCAAGCAATGCCGTCAGGTCATTGCAGATCGGCAAGCACATGCGGTGATTCCACCTAGAAAAAATGCGAAACCATGGAAAGATACAAAGAGTAGCTCGCTAGAGCGAAATGAATTACTTCGAACAATTAAACGTTTAGGTAGGACACTATGGAAAAAATGGTCAGGCTATCATCGCCGAAGTTTGGTTGAGACTAAAATGCACTGCATCAAATTATTAAGAGATAAACTCAGTGCAAGGAGCTTTGATAGCCAAGTCAATGAGGTTCATGCACGTGTAGCAGTCCTCAACAGATTTACGGAATTAGGTCGACCACTTACCCAAGTTACGCCTTAAATTTGGCTCAATTAGGGGCGCTTTGCCTTTCAAATCTTTGTGCAACAAAGCCATTTGGAATATAAATAAGATTTAGTTAAAATTAACATTATTCATATAAATTAACATTATGTATTACATTTACTAATAATTTAAAATAATTAGTAGAAAAAAATTATGTTTTAATTATTTCTTTGATTATATAAGTTGAGAGTAAAAAATGATTAATACGGAATTTTCAAAGTGTATTTCTGCATGTACAAACTGTTCACTTATTTGTACTGAATGTGCAACTTCTTGTTTAAAAGAAAAAGATTTAGAGATGATGCGTGAATGTATTCAACGTTGTCTAGAATGTGCAGATATTTGTCAGTTATGTGTGCGTATGCAACAACATAACTCACCTTTCCTCAAAGAGATTTGTGAGCTTTGTGCTAAGATCTGTGAATATTGTGCGGAAGAGTGTGAAAAACATTCACATGATTATTGTAAAAAATGTGCTGAGGCTTGCCGTCAGTGTGCAGAAGAATGTCGAAAAATTGCCATGTAAAATACTTCAATAATGTTAATTATATGGCTCTAGACTAACATAATCATTCTACTAGTCTAGAGCCTTTCCTAAAATTAACATAATACACCTTATACGAAATTCTTATATTTTTTTCTTTATTTTTCAATGGTATAATACAATCTTTAAAGCCCCTTTTCTCCAATCGGGGCTTTTTTATGATTTATTACGTTCTCTAATCCCCCCATTTCTCTTAGGTCTCTTTTGTTAGCGCTGACTGGATATTGACGGTCATTTAATTCACAGCTTTAACCAAATCGAACTATATACATTTTCAAATTTCGTACTTGAGCGAAAGTAGGAAAGTGTTGCCTGGAGAGAATAAGAAATGGGTTCTACACGACTATTGACCAATATTATTCAGCGTAAAGTCATGTTGCCAGAAGAAATGTCACCTTCAATGCAGCGTGACAATTTTGAAGTGACACTGACTGATTTTGAAAAGCATCCAATCATCAAATGTTTATTTAAGGCGGATAACCAGCGTTCTACGGAATGTTGGAGCGTGCAAGAAATTGCAAACTTTATTGAGGATTGCACAGAAGATCAAAACATCAATTTATGCATTTTGTATTGGAAAGATATACACAGCAATATTTACATTATTGATGGAGCACATCGTCTTTCCTGTATCTATGCGTGGATCAATAGATATTTTGCGGATGAGCAAGTCCCTCAAGCACCTAATTTCAATGATCAACAAAAACAAGATATTCGTTACCTCCGCAATTATTTAGGAGATCTTGCTGATTTTCAAAAAATTTGTACTGATGCCGAATTTGCAGAAAAAAAAATCGAAATTAGGCGATATTAAAATCAGTTTCCGGCAGGTACTGGGGACTCCGGAAGATGCGCGACGGGTATTTCAATCTATTAACTCAGATACTAAACGTTTAGATAAATATGAGGAATATCACCTAAGAAATCGCGGTAGTGACGCGTATTATGCGATCTATGCCTGTTGTTATATCAATGACAATAAATCTAACCTAGAAGAGCTCCAATATACACGTTTAAATGAGTTGATTGAGTTAGGGGAGAGGATCCACCAGTTACTTTTTTCGACCATTTTATTAGACAATGAAATGAGTCATGGCAAAAAAATTGGCCTGGTCAATGAGCTGATGAATATCATTGCGGGTGATCAGATTCATAATATTATGAGTCTGAATCAGGGGGAGCGCGTTGAAAACCTAATGTCGCATCTGTTGACCATTCTTTGCAGAATAGCGACGCCTGTAAAAAATGCTGGGGTTCCGAGTTTGGGCTTACATCCATACTTATATTTTTATAAGGATCAGAGTTTTCAGATTACTTCTTTTCTTGCATGGTTTTCAATTGTGTATGAAATTCATGAAAGCCGCATGCAGATTCATCATCGAAAGATTAGTTTCAAGGACTTCACCCGGGTACGCCGTAGTATTGAGTTCTTGATCGCCAATTTCCCCGTGGCGACCACCGAAACGGTCGGCAAGTTCGGCAGTGGTATCAAGGGCTATGATCGGCTACAAATTGTCTATAAAGCCTTTATTTGCTTAAGCTTGGAAATGGAGGTTGATTTTGATGATGAGGAATGCCTGAATACCTTTATTCTGTCCATGTCTAAGGCCTTCAAGTACATAAACTTTAACGAGTTTTATGTCGAAAGATTTTTGGGTGGTTATGATGATGCAGTCGTCAAGCATGTGGTGGGATATGTGGAGTCGATTAGTCCAATTTCTCGGTCAAAGCCCAAGGCCTTTTCGGGGTCGTCTCAGGAAACGGAAAATATAGCACGCTAAGGATTTTCACTCCGACTTCTTTTAACGATATCCAACACGGTATTTTTGCTTAGATTGACCAGCCGACCGACTTGTCGATAAGAGTGTCCAGCAGACACCAACTCCAACACTTTAGGTGCCAGACGATCTGACTTGGTACGTTGACCAGGACGACGACCAAACACAACGCCCCGCGCTTGTGCCGCTGCTACACCAGAGCGCACACGTTCACGTAGTAAATCTCCCTCAAACTCTGCTAATGCAGACATCACAGAAGCCATGAGCTTTCCCTGAGATGTGGAAAGGTCAAACTGCAAACCTGTTTGTGCCACCAGAGATACCCCGAAATGCCCAAGATTGTGT
>NZ_AMSS01000069.1 GCF_000313935.1 Acinetobacter sp. WC-141
TTCAATGTTATTCCCAAGTAGAAATGTCCTACCTAATAACCAAATAGAAATGTCCTATATGGACATTTCCAAGTCAAGCACAGGATTTAGATTTCGTTGTTCAATCGCTGTTTTCTGTGCTTGTCTACGTGGCATCTTTTGAGAACGATTGCGTTTGTTTTGGTGTTCCAGTTGTTCATGCTGTTGTTGAATATGTGCCAGCACAGAACCCAAACGTTTATTCTCAACGATCTCTCGCTGGTTGAGCTGACTTAATTTATCAAAGATGCTGTAATTGATTTTTCTTCCCTGATATTCAATGGCTACAGTACCATCCGGATATTCCAGGAACTCAAGATACTTGCCGCCCAATCTTTGATTTTCTTCGCTGTTTTCCAAGATATATACGCATTTATCATAAGTAATCGTCAAGCTGTTCGTGACCCTGCGGGGTTCACGCCAGGTAAAAACATCATCTAATTCTTCGGCTGTTTCAGCGATAGGCCGATGTAGATCCTTGGAATTAAAAGCCATCTTGGCGAATTTACGATTAAATTGCTCAATAAAGCACGGCAGCCACTTATTGGCATCTGCAATTGAACTGATGCCTTCTAGACGCATCTCCTTAATCAGACGATCCTGAAGTGTTCTATTCGCTCGTTCTACACGACCTTTGGCTTGAGGGGAGTTAGCGAAAATGATATCGATATTGAGAGTGCTCAGAACACGTCCAAACTGGGTAATCTTGGTGTCTTTCTTGCTACTTTGATTCACCCTAAAAACTGAATGTTTGTCACTGTAAAATGCCAATGGCTTACCATGCTGTTCGATATATAAACGTGTCGAAATCATATAGTCAAAGGCTGACTCTGACGCACAGAAGCGTAAATGCTGCAATTTTCCTGTGGCATCATCGATGAATACTAGCAGACAGCATTTAGGTGCTCGACCTTCAAACCAATCATGGTGTGAGCCATCAATTTGGATCAATTCACCATAACAATCTCGGTTATAACGAGGCTGATATGGTCGTTTCAGGCGCTTGCAGCGAGGGATCCATAAATCGGCTGCAATCATCCAGGAACGCAGGGTTTCTACTGAAAGATCGAATCCATGCACGGTGGTGAGCTTTTCATGCGCTAAAGTGGGTCCGAAACCATAAAGTTGATCTGAAACAATATTGAGACACTTAAGTCTGAGTTCTTCAGGAAGTTTAGAATTGCTGATTTGGCCACGACCGGCATGGGCTAATGCAGCGGGACCTTGAGCTTTGTATTTCTGCAGTAAGCGTCTGATGTGACGTTCTGAGATATGAAGTAGCTGAGCAGCCTGGGATTGAGTTATACGTTGATCACAGATTTCTTGCAAGACCGACAATCGTTTAAGTTCTTTATCCGACATAGACACCAACATATCAAACCGTCCGCTAAGGAAATTGCAAAAGCGCATATTCTAAAAGCGGACATTTTTACTTTGGAGAAACCGGACATTTCTATTTTGGGCTTACATGTTCATTTCGTATAACGCCCATTATGTTAAATGGATTAAAATTGAGTCATTTATCTGAAAGGATTTTTAAGATGTTCCTTCACTATAGAAATAATTAATAGTATACCAATCAAAACTAGAACTGCTATAAGAATCCAAAACATACAAACCACAAATATTAAACATTAATAATACAATAATAATATTTTTCTGAGCATAAAGTAACTGATATTTAGATTATTTTACAAGCTCAGGCTTTTGTTAAGTTTTAATTAACAGTAAATTTTTTCTAATTGGTATAAATTTAGAAGTAGTAAGCTATTTAATTGTTTCTTATGGAAAAAAGTAAAGAATCTTTATCTAAGAAAAGGTAAGCACAAATTTATTTTGCAATCAATATTCATTTGTAGGGCTAAGTTTCAAAAGTGGACGAATGAAGAGATCAATGAAGTGATAGAGAAAACTATATATGAAGATAAAATTAGGGTGTAGGAGATTTTAAGAGAATATTCTAGAAATATTTAGGGCGTGTTATCAATTAAGCCTGGTAGATCGCTGATAAAAAGTTTTGAGCCAATTTATCATAGCGTGTGGCAATAGCACGATACTGCTTGAGCTTGGTAAAAAATTTCTCGATCAGATGTCTTGCCTTGTAGGAGGCATCCCAGTATTGGGCTATATTTTGCAGCAGAACAAGCTGACAAAAAAATGTATGAGAATAAGCAAAAAATTAAATCAGCTTTAAAATTAGTTGCAGAAGCTATCTAAATTTTATATTAACTAAAAATTAACATAATACACCTTATACGAGGTCAAAAATGGGAGCTTGAAGCTCCCATTTTTAGTCTTTAATGCGTTTTTTTGCTTCGTCATAAACTATGCTGTCAGCTCGTTTCCCAACGGTGATGAGCAAGATAACTACCTGATCATCTTTGACTTGATAGACCAGTCGAACTCCAGTCTTTAGTAATTTAATTTTATAACATCCCGTGAGATCACCTCTAAGCATATTCTTGGGAATATGTGGCTGCTCTATGACCTTGGCGAGTTTCTTCTTAAATTGATCTCTTATAGCACTAGGAAGCTTTTCCCATTCAGCTGTGAAGTCCTTATTACGTAAAAGCTTATAAGTCATCTAAAGTAATTTCCTCGAACATTTCTTTAGGATCATTCATACGTTTACGAACAATCGCTAATAGCTCGGTATCCTCTTCTGAGAGTAAAGCTTTTTGTACAGGGAGTTTCCCAGTCGCTGCAATGTATTCAAGGACATTTGTAAAAAACTCAGTAGGTGCAATACCTTGTTCTCTAAGAACTGAATAAGATTTTTCTTTAAGGGCTTCATCAACCCTGAAGTTAACAGTAGCCATTATTTTTTTCCCATTTATTGAATGTATGGGGATATTGTAATGCGAATTGCATTACATAGCTAGTTTTTATAACAGCCATTATGTTAAATGATGAAATTTTAGATATTTTTACTAAAAAACGATATAGAACAGTAAAAGTAGCTGAGCAAACCTCGATCTAAGCAAGATCGAGGTATGGATTTTAGTTTTTATAGCTAGGAAATAGTAAAAACTTTATCTTAAATATAAGCGCTTATGTAAATTATAGACTACTATCTTACAAGCCTGATTTAGCTGTATTCACTAAATGTGAAGAAGTCTGTCTGTCTATAACAATATAATATTTATTGATCCACTCTAGTGCTTTATCTAATGATGATTCTTGAAAAGAGACTTGCTCTTCTCTAGAAATAGATTGGCCGATTAGAATGACTCTATTAAAAAAGCCTTGATCAACAGCATCAAAGTCAGCTTTTGAACATATTCCTTGAGAATACATGCCAGCATAAGCGATACGAAGAGCGTAAAGTAAGGGCATAAAAGTACTATGTGATGGCTGTTCATATAAGCTACTTAAATAATCCTCAAGGTCTTTGAACATGTCATAGTACTTTCCTTGTGCTGTATGGTTTGAAGGAGTAATAATTTTTGTTAAATCATCGGGTTCTAGGATAGTTTTTTTACTAGCTCCTTGTATTGAGTTAATGACATCAAACCATGCTTGAATTTCACCTTCTGGAAGATAAGAACTTCCAACCTGAATGTAGCTTTTTGCAAAAGTTAAACGGCTACTATTTAATGTGTTTTGATTTGCCTCTATTAACCTTTTTATAAGCGTACATCTTATTTTTACAGCCTCATCTATTCCTAACTCCTTAATCAACTGGGGGCTGACACTATTATTTAATATTGATAGTGGGCTATTAGTGATGTGTGCTGAGAAAACAGGAGGTTTTAACTTGGTAAACTATAGACACTCATCAGGAGTTTACCATGAGCAAGAAACAGAAGACTTACACCGCAGAATTTAAAGTTGAAGCAATAAAATTGATTGAAGCCAATCAAGGCAATGTATCGGAAACAGCCAGACAACTTGGCATTTCAATGCAAACTCTTTCAAATTGGAATAATAAAGCAAAGACTGGCACCTTAGCAGGCACTAAACAATATTCACCTGATCTAAATGCCTTACTCGAAGAAAATAAAAAGCTCAAACAACAGCTCAAAACAGCTGAAATGGAACGTGAATTTCTAAAAAAGGCAGCGGCGTACTTTGCGAAAGAAAGTCAGTAAGGTACGCCTATATGAAACAGCAAAGATATTTATTCCCGATTAGCTTTATGGCTAGATTACTTCACGTTTCAGTGTCACGATTTTATGATTGGCTAAAACGAGGCATGAATAAAAGATTGGTTCAGCGAAATCAACAGACAATTTTGGTCAAAATAGCTCATGAGGAAACTAAACAAAGCTATGGCTATATTCGATTAACTAAGCATTTACAAGCGCAAGGTATCAAAATCAGTACGTATGCTGTACGTCAAATAAAAAAGCTCAACCAGCTGTATTGTAAGCGTCATAAGCGTTTCAAAAGAACTACGAAGAGTGATCATAATCGAGCGATCTACGCAAATTTACTAGAGCAACAGTTTTCAATGACTAAGCCCAATCTTGCATGGTCAAGCGATATTACATACATTTGGACTGCTGAAGGTTGGTTATACTTGGCAGCAGTAAAAGACCTGTACACGAAACAAGTGGTTGGCTATAGCTTAAATGAGCGTATGACCGCACAACTTGTTTGCAATGCACTGACTATGGCGATTCGTAATCAAAAACCAACGAAAGGCTTAATTATTCATTCGGACAGAGGCAGCCAATATTGCAGCCATGAATATCGAAAGATACTGGAAAAATGTGATTTTCAAGGTTCAATGAGCAAACGTGGGGACTGTTACGATAATGCACCGATTGAAAGTTTCTGGGGCATACTCAAGAATGAATTAGTGCATCATTGCAACTATAAAACCAGAGATGAAGCTAAAGCAGATATTACAAAATACATTGTGTTATTTTA
>NZ_AMSS01000070.1 GCF_000313935.1 Acinetobacter sp. WC-141
TGTATTTACGGTAAAACCTTGAAACTCACGCGACCAGTAATCTGCAACCAGATCACCAACAGCACCAAGTGGATCGTCACCAGATAATGCTTTAGCCAAGTCATTAGCACCCCAGGCCTTACCACGTGCATGAAGAATCGCAATGTCCTTGCCTGAAGTGATGTTATTTACAGATAAAGGTGTTGAATCTGAAAGTACTTCTGACTCACCGCTTAAATCGTTCCAAAACGGAATATTTACCGTAGTACCACCTTCTGTACCGAAAGCTACATCAACATCGAGATCCCCAACAATACCGGATTGCCATAAAGCGGACTTTTCGGCAGTTTTATTTAATACGTACGGTGTGAATAACTCGGGTACGATTACATCAGCAATTTTTGTCTCAGCCATTAGGCTTTACTCCTTAAAGTTTAATACCGTGTT
>NZ_AMSS01000071.1 GCF_000313935.1 Acinetobacter sp. WC-141
TTGCGGCAACAGCGGCAGATCCTGTGACTGGTCAGATTGTGATTCACGCTGAGGCTGTAGATGCACAAGGTAACGTAGATGTTGCAGATGCAGATGTAACCTTAACCATTGACACAACTCCACAAGATCTGATTACAGCGATCACGGTTCCTGAAGACTTAAATGGCGATGGTATCTTAAACGCTGCGGAACTTGGTACAGACGGTACATTCAATGCACAAGTGGCATTGGGACCAGATGCAATCGATGGCACAGTGGTCAATGTTAACGGTACGAACTACACCGTAACAGCAACTGATCTTGCAAATGGCTTTATCACAGCAACTCTTGCGGCAACAGCGGCAGATCCTGTGACTGGTCAGATTGTGATTCACGCTGAGGCTGTAGATGCACAAGGTAACGTAGATGCTGCTGATGCAGATGTAACAGTAACACTCGATGTTACTCCACCAGATATCACTACAACTGTGTTAGCAATTGACTCAGTTACTGCTGATAACATTCTGGATGCAACAGAGGCTGGCGGAACTGTGACCTTAACAGGTACGTTGACTAATATTCCTACAGATGCTGCAACAACAAATGTTGTGGTGACTGTAAATGGTGTTGACTATACTGCAACCGTAGATGCAGCAACGGGTCTTTGGACCGTTGATGTAGCTGGTAGTGGCCTTGCGCTGGATACAGACTTAACAGTTGATGCTAAAGCTACCTTCACAGACCTTGCTGGAAACAGTAGTACTCTTCAAGATACGCAAACTTATACTCTTGCAAGCTCTATTATTGCCTTTGATAACACTGATACAGCAGTACTTGCACCTCAACCAGCTCTTGTGGGTAATGATGTAAGTCTAGGCAGTACTTCTTATTTAGTACTTACCTCTGTAGCAGGTTTAGACCTTCAACTCGGTGGTAATTCTCTAGGATTTACTGTCGCTGCTGGCCATGAAGGTGATGTAACTTTCCAATATAGTGGCTTAATCGACGCAGCTGTACTTTCTGATTACAAGTTAGTAGTTCAGAAATTCAATACAACAACTAACCAGTGGGAATCTATACACGGTGATGCTGGTTCATCTTTAATTAGCTTGCACTTGTTAGGTATCGGTACAGGAAATGTTCCTGGTGCAGTCCTTGATGGTTTAGATGCTGGTCAATACCGTGCCTTCTTAGCCTACGATGGATTGTTAGGAATTGGCGTGTTAGGTACTCTTTCTGCCACTATGGATGATTATGACCTGTCTGTAGCCGGTGGATATGAAATTGGTAATGCCGAAGGTAACGTGATTACTGATCCTGATCCAACAACAGGTCAAATCGATCAAGTAACCGCAGATACTTATGTTTCGTCAGTGAATGGTCATCCGATTGATGCTGATGGCGAAACATTTGCAGGTACTTACGGAACAATTACTTTCTATCAAGATGGTAGTTATGTTTATGTACCAAATGCAGATGGTTCTGGTGTAGGTCAAACTGATGTATTCACATATACGTTAACTGACTCAGTAACAGGAGCAACAGGACAAGCTAATCTTAATATCGTGTTTGATTCGATTCGTGCAGCTGATAACCTTGTTGAGGTTGAACTCAATCCACAATATCAATTGGTGGGTACAGAGACTGATTCAGCATTCTATGGCGTTCTATTGAATGTTGGAAATATTGTTGACTTACAACTACTCACTGTAGACACAGTTGACTTTAATATCGCTGCTGGTCAGGAAGGCGTTGCAACATTTAGCTTCAATAGCTTGATTGGTGCATCTGCCTTAGGTGACTACAATGTTGTGTTGCAAAAATACAATGATGTGACAGGACAATGGGAAGCGGTGAATGGTACAGGTGATCGTTCATTACTGAACTTGACCCTACTCGGTTCTACGCCAACTGCGCAAATAGGTGGGCTTACAGAGGGTGAATATAGAGCATTCTTATCATTCAATGGCTTGGTAGGCGGAGCAGTAGCTGTAACATTAAACGGCAGTGTAGATGTTTATAACCCTGGGGTTATTACTGGTTACGATGTCGTAGCAGCTCATGGCAACCTAATCTCTGATCCAAATACAAATGGTGATGTTGATATTGCTACACCTAACAGCATTATCAGCGAAGTGAATGGTATTGCAGTTGGTGCATCTCCAACTGAAATTGTCGGCACCCACGGTACTTTACTCATCTATGCAAATGGTGATTATACCTATACGCCAAATGCGGATAGTGCTGGTTTAGGCCAAGTTGATCAATTTACCTATACCTTGTTAGACCCAGCTTCTAATACAACTTCACAAGCAACATTCTATGTACATCTAGATAGTAAAGTTGTGGATATGAATTGGAATGCAGCTGATCCATCGCAACCTGCTACTGTAACGATTACAGCAGTGGATGATGCAGTAAATGCTGCAATTGCTGCTGAGCCTCATCTCATCGAAGATGACAGAGCATTGGGTAGTGCAACTTATCTTGCATTGTTATCGTTGGCCGGTATCAATCTACAAGCTCCTTTACCATTCGTGAATAGTACTGTGAACTTCAATGTAGGTGCTGGTGAAAATGGTACTGCAACCTTTAAATACAGCAGTTTAATTAATGAAGGCGCGCTTGGTGATTACCAACTCGTAGTTCAAAAATTCAATACTGTAACAAATCGTTGGGAGTCCATTACTGGTAGCAGTGAAGCTTCTTTACTGAACCTAAGCGTATTGGGTATCGGTGTGAACGCAACACCAGGCGTAGTTGTTGAGGGACTTGACGAAGGTCAATACCGTGCCTTTATGACTTATAACGGTCTATATGGTAAGAGTATCCTAGGTACCTTAACTGGTACGATGGATGTCTATGATCCAAATCAAATTGACTTTACTGGTCTAGCAACAGAAGGCAATGTGATTACCGGTCTTGGTGTAGGTACAAATGCCGATACAGTAACAGGCTTCACAATTGTTGATTCGGTTACTGTGAACAGTGTGACTACGAATGTTGATCCAAATACTGGCACAATTATTCAAGGCCAATACGGTACGCTTCAAATATTCGCGAATGGTGATTACATCTATACGCCGAATAATAGCAGTGCGAACCTAGGTCAAGTTGATCACTTCACTTATACCTTGTCTGATCCTCTGGGCGGTAACATAAGTGCAAGTCTAGACTTCACTATTGGCAACAGTGCGCCAGTAATTGCCGTAGATGATCTTGCTGTAGCAGTAATTAACCCTGAGTATCTGCAAATTGGCAACGATGTGGCTGTAGGCAGTACCACTTATCTAGCATTATTATCATTGACTGATAATTTTGACTTCCAGGCAGGTGGACAAAGCGTCAACTTTACTCTGACTGATGCGACTTTAAATGATGTAACGTTTAACTACAGTGCGCTTATCAGTGCAAGCTTGTTAGCCGATTATGTTCTTGTAGTTCAAAAATTCGATACTGCAACAAATCAATGGGTAGCTGTGAATGGTACTGGAGATGCTGACTTACTCAGTCTTGCAGCCTTTGGTGGAAATTCGGTGACATTGGAAGGTCTAGCTGCTGGTCAATATAGAGCTTATATGACTTATGCTGGCGGTGGTGTCGGAGTTAGTCTGCTAGGTACATTGTCAGTTCAAAAAGATGTATTTGATGCGACAAATATCACAGGCTACAGTACGCAAGTCGCTGAAGGTAACGTTATCCATGATGTTGGTCTAAATGGACACGCAGATACTGCTTCTGGTTTCAGTACAGTGACTAGCGTTGACTTTAATGGCACGACATTTGCGGTTAATGCGACAGGTGTAACAACCATTATTGGTGACCACGGTACATTGTCAATCTACGCTAATGGTAATTACAGTTATCAACCAACTGGTGATGCTGCAAGCCTTGGACAAGTTGATCAGTTTACTTACACCTTGTCAGATGGTCTGAATACATCGCAAGCGACCTTGTATCTCCATATTGATAGCGATGCTGTCGATATGACTTGGAATACAAGTGACCCATCACAACCTGCTGACATCACAATTACTCCTGTAGATGCAATCGATAATGTGGCTTCTGCTGCTGTAGATATCGTGCCTCAAGGCGACCTTGGTGTAGCTGTAGGTTCTGCAACTTATTTAGCACTGATAGGAATTACAGAAAACTTAAATGTTTCCTTGTTAGGAACCCCAAGTGTTGGATTTACGATTGCCTCTGGACATGAAGCTGATGTGACATTCGCATATGCTCCATTGCTTTCACTATCGTTGTTTAATGACTATAAAGTTGTTTTACAACAAAAAGGTGCTGATGGTGCTTGGCATAATATTGACGGTGGTTCGAGTACCGGTTTACTCAATATTGGTTTACTAGGTAACGGTGGAATTGGTGTTACTGTTCCAGATCTAGGCCAAGGTGAATACCGAGCATTTATGGTTTACACCGGATTGGGTGTAGGTATTCTAGGTACAATGAGTGTAGTGAAAGATGACTTCAATTACACAGTTGCTCCTACAAACAACGCTATCGTTGCCGATGGTAATGTATTGACTGATGATGTAACGACCTTAACTACACAGGTTTCAACTGTAACTTCTGAGGTTGTAGGTGCGTTACCACAAACTGTTGGAACAGATACAGTTATAAACGGTGCATACGGTACATTGGTGATTTCTACAAATGGCCATTACACCTATACACCAAATACAACTGATGTAAGTGCAATTGGTAAAGTGGATTCATTCACTTACACAATCCGTGATGTATTAACAGGAGCAACTGATACAGCGACATTACATGTTCAAGTTGGTTCGCCAGATGTAACTATCGTATGGGATGCTGCTAATCCAGCAAATGATGGCGTAGTACAGTTAACTGCTAACCCTGACCACGTTATAACCACTACAGATTTCTCAAATGCTGAGGATCTCCCGGTAGATGTGGTAAGCCCAGTAGTTTCTGTAAATCTCATTGGTTCTAATTCAGTATTCTCTGATCAGTTTGTAGTAGGAGCTGGAACAGTTGCTAATATTGATTTATCAGCGGTTTATACAGCACAACCTTTAGCAAGCTTATTACCGACAGTAAGTTATGTGATCCAAAGCTGGAATGGTACAGCGTGGGTGAATACAATTTACTCAGGTTCTCAAACTGCTCTAGGAAGTGTGGCAACTATTCAAGCTGGTAGTGTTGCATTCCAAGACGCTGTTGAGCATTTAGCTGCAGGCACCTACCGCGTACAATATACGTTAACAGGTGTTTCACTTGGAGCGACTTCACTAGATACGAATGTTTCTACGACCACAGTTCATCTAGATACTTATCGTTCAGATTGGATCAGTGGAAATGTATTAGCAGGAGACAACATCGGTGGAGTAGCGGATACAGGCATCCTATCTCATGAGGGAGCTAAACTCCAAGTTTGGGATAATGCTCAAAGTGCGTATGTTGATGCAGTTGGACAAACAATCAATACTGGTAACGGTCTATTGATTATGCAATCAAATGGTGAATATGAGTACCGTCCAAATGATGTGACTACAACCACACAATTGGCGTCTACAGATAGTATTGACTACAAGATTGTGTCTGTAACTGGCGGGGTTGAATCTCAATCAACATTAACGATTGATTTGACTCATCCTGATTACAATCTACTTTATTCTAGTACTTCTGCGAATGATACATTCACTACAGGTACTGGTTCAGACACCGTGATTTACCAAGTGTTAAATAATGTTGCTATAGGCAATGGAGGTAATACCGGTGGCAATGGCGTAGATACTTGGACTGACTTCCATGTTGGTAATGTTGCTACAGACAAACAAGCTGATCTGATTGATATCAGAGGATTACTCGATGGAGCCCAAACAGACGCCAATATTGGAGAGTATTTAAATGTCACTGTAAGTGGTGGTAATACAACAATCCAGATTGACCGTGATGGGTTAACAGGTTTATTCCCTGCAAATAACTTCACGACATTGTTAGTCTTACAAGGTGTTACTACAACAGAGAATGAGTTACTTAATAATGGCCAAATTCTCTACTAATAGATCATTAACCAAATAAAGAAAAAGAGCCTTCGGGCTCTTTTTTTATGTTTAAACAATACGTTAACTTAGCTTTTAGCGTGTTCATGCTATGATGTATTGAAAATTTTATAGAACAACAAATAACGGATAGGGACTAAATTCGAGTGACAGCATTTTTACATTTCCAAAGACAACTGAACCTTTGGTTAGAACAAGTTGTTCAGCACCTTCCGAGTCTTAAACAGGATATTATTTTATTTTTATCTTATGGCCCTAAAGACCAAAGATGTAACGTATGGCACAGTGAAAAAACAAGCTTTTCACAAGCGAAAATACAATTATTAGATTTTATGAATGACCAGTTTGCACAGGAATCGCTTACTGATTATATAAAAATTGATATTGCATATAACTTGGCGAAACACGCTTGGAAAGAATTAGAGCAGCAGGTCCATCATCAATTTCACAACAATCACTACCGTAAAGGCATTGGATTTGATGAACACTGTTCAGTGGCTTTTCTTGAACAAGAAATTTATGGAAAAGCAATTATTCGAGGTTTGAGCTATGACAAGCCAAACTTTTTTGATGAAACAAATCTGAATTATGCAATTAAGCAAAAATATAACGCTACAAAACCACAGATTAGACTACAAGAGCTACATGACGTTTGGACCTTTGATACCTATGCAGTATTTTATGAAAATGAACAGTTCATTAATTTAGCTAGTCGTGATGATGCAAATGGAATTAGAGGAATTTCAAACAATAAAAAACAGCATTTTCAGCAGTTAATAGAACAAAACTCAGCATTCTTACATGATCAGATTCAAGAAAATGGCAAATTTATTTATGGTTATTTTTCTGCCTATGATCGTGACATTCGTAACTATAATACGGTACGCCACTGTACCTCAGTATATGCCTTACTAGAAACATTTGAAGTGCAGAGTAAACCAGAATATTGGCCCAAAATACATGCTGCTATTCAATATGCTCTTACCAACTTTTATAAAGAAAAAGATTCAGAAACTGCCTTTATGATTGACGGTAAAGAAGGGGAGTATGAAATTAAATTAGGTGCCAATGCGGCCGCTATTTTAATGTTAACTAAATATCAAGAAATCACCCAAAAAACTGATTATCAAAAATATGCAGAAAAACTCGCAAATGGTATTTTAAAGCTAGTAGATTCGAATGGATCTACAACTCATGTATTAAATTATCCAGATTATGATTTAAAAGAAAAATTCAGAATTATTTATTATGATGGCGAAGCTGCTTTAGCTTTATTAAGGTTATATCAAATTAATCAAAATTCTAGTTTATTAGAAACTGTTAAATTAATGTTTGAATATTTTATTAAAAATAGATATGAAAAATATCATGATCATTGGTTAAGTTATTGCACAAATGAACTCACAAAAATATGCCCTGAGGATAAATATTTTATTTTTGGTTTAAATAATTATTTAAAACATTTTATTTTTATTCGAAATCGAAAAACGACCTATGCAACTTTATTAGAAATGTTAATGGCTGCTTATAAAATGGTGAGTCGCTTAAAAGAGCAGGGGCGCACAGCACTTTTTGAGCAGGCTTATATGCCTGAGCTTCAAAAGCTAATTGAGTTTAGAGCAGATTTTCAAACCACAGGATTTTTTTATCCCGAAATGGCTATGTATATGGCACGGCCAGATAAAATCTTACATGCATTTTATATTCGGCACGACCGTTTTCGAGTACGGATTGATGACCAAGAACATAACTTATCGGGTTACATTGCTTACGTTAAAGATTACAAGGGTGATGAGCCATGAAGTATCAACCCGTTGAGATCAAGCTATTAGCATATATCGACACTAAAAATTTTGATGAAGCTTTATGGCAATTCGAATTTGACGATGATATTTCAACACTACTGCTAATCGACTATGCATTAGAGCAATTCCAACAAAAAAATATACAGGCTCAAGATGTTTATGTTGTACCAGAACACCTATCTGAGCAAGTTGGTCAGCAAAAGCTAGGCCTAAAGCCCTCTGATCATTACACCTTTAGTGAACTATTGCAGTTCTTAATTTTTACCCAAGCAGCAGATGTAAAAGATGCTTTAAGCAATATGCTTTGCAGTACCATTGAACAGACAAATTTAGTTTTATTAAAAAGAGCAGCTACCTATAATTTAAATTTCAAAAAAGAAAGTACACACAACCAGTTAAGATATTTGTTTTTATTAGTCAGACATATTTATTCCTATCCAGCTGAAATCAGAAAACAATTCTTTGTAAAAGAGCTGAATTTTAAAGGAAAGTCTTATCACCCTCAGACACCATTAATGGCAAAGAATGTAGTAGAAGTTTTATATCTTTCTAATTCATTTAGAACAGTTTATTTGACGTTCTTTGAGGAAAATCAGACCATTGGTTTCTTTTCATTTTTAGATGATATTCACCGAATTGAACACTTAGTTCCTTACTATCACTGCTTCCAAGACCAGAATGTAAAACCTAAAGTTTGCTCTACCCAAAGCGGTATTATCAACATTTTAGGAGATTCTTATTTTGGGGAAGTCTACACTGAAAAACGTAAGGCTAGAGCAGAAACAGATGCATTACAACAATATGGGTACAGTTATTCATTCGACAATATAAAAGCTTTTTTAGGGGAAAATGACGTAAATATTGCTAACTTTGAAGCAGTTTTTTCTTTAGAAAACCAATCACCCTTAACACATAAAAAGCCATTTATTCTTAAAGCTGATGCTGAAAAAACATTAGCAGAATTTAAAAATATTCATCTTAACCATGTTGTGTTGGCTAATAACCACCTAAAAGATTATGGCGATGAAGGGCTGGCCTATACATTAAAGCAATTTGATCAGGCCAATATTTCTTATATTGGTGCAGGCTCAAATCAAAAAGATGCCCATAGCTACTTTGAAATCGCTTTTAATAACAAACAGTACGCTATTTTTAATGGCTATTGGCACAGAGACACTGCCTATCTAGATTATGATTTTTATGCATTAGGCCATAAGAGTGGAGTCGGTTGTTTAAATGGAGTCTTACTTGAACAAATTGTTCGTTATAAGCTGACTTATCCTGAACATAAAGTTATTGTGATTTGTCATTGGGGCATCGATTTTAAGCCCATTACAAAAGAGCAGAGTAAGCTTGCTGAGATTCTAACTCAAGCGGGTGCTGACCTTGTTATCGGCCATGGCGCTCATACTATCCAACCAATTAAAGTGATTAATCAGAAGCCAGTAGTATTTGGTATTGGCAATGCGGTCTTTAATAGTAATGGCGAATATGACAAACACAGTGCTTTGCCGTATGGGTGTATAGCACGGCTAGATTTGTCCAAAGATCGACTGCGTTTATATCCGATCTATACCAATAATTTGAAAACATTTTGGCAGCCTTATCCAGTCAATGAGGAAGAATTTTCAAAGGCCAGCAGTTATATGACTTCATTACTGAGCCAAGAAAATTATTTTGGGGCACAAGATAATCTAGGTTTTTATATCGAACTGAGTTTTTAAAACCTTTATGGATAACGTTGATAATTTTCTATAATTGTTTGAAGCTGTACGGGCGTAAAACCTAAATTTCTGAGTCCACCACTACCACGCTTGCATTCGGCACTTGCCATGATGTTTGTTGGTGTACGTTTTGTCGCATTCGGCACACAAACATGTTTTAATCCAAATACATGGCCCATTTCATGTACGCTGCCAGCCTGAATATTAATTGAGGCGGTTCCAGTCCAATAAAATAAAAGGCTGACCATTATTGCGAAATGCTCTACTTGTTACATCTTCAAATTTCCACTTAGTCGAATAAGCATCATAAATGAAAACAATCACTTCTTTGCTGGCAGTTCGTTTAGGAAAGCAGGTATTTACACTTGCAGGAATAGTTTCAGTAGAGATCGGGTAGGGTTGATTAATCTGTTGCTTTAAATCGCAATGTAATTTTGAAAACTCTTCGTAAGGGATGTAACGGTGTAATTTGAACTTAAAAATCTTATTATTTTTATCATCTACATAATATTTATTTAATATTTTAATTTCCTTACGCATCTGCTGATAATTATCAAACTTTGTTGCTTCTGGAGAATTAGTAGTAAAAACAAAAGTGACAGGAACGATAGGACGGCCATCTATGGATACTTTAGCTACTTCTCCTGAAGGAACAGGGAGACGAGTAGTACAAGAAACGCATAATAGAGTTCCAGTAACGACTATTAATATTTTTTTCATGCAGATTTCCCTCAAGCCCACCTTGGATTGCATTTAGTTTTAGTCAAAATTTTTTATATGATATGAATTATGTCAATTTTTATGGAGTCCATTTTGACAACTCAGTATGAACTACATCGGCAGATTTTAGAAGTCATTGCTTTGATTCCTTACGGAAAAGTTGCAACTTATGGGCAAGTGGCTCGTATGGCAGGCTTACCTAAACATGCGAGACTGGTTGGTTATGTTTTAAAACATCTCGAAGCAGATCACCAAGTTCCTTGGTATCGGGTTATTAATTCTCAAGGCAAAATTAGCCTAAGTAAATTTAATAAAAAGGGTGAAAATGTTCAACAGTTAAAACTGGAAGCTGAAGGAATCTATTTATTAAATGGCAAAGTAAACTTAAAGCAATTTGCTTGGCAGCCTTAATGTTTATATTAGAGAGTAAATATAAGAGAATAATAAGTAGATGAATACGACGACATTACTTTTTAGCTTGATCGCACATAATAGGGCGTTTCAGCTTAATCTTTTAGAAAATAATTACCTATCTTGCTCAATTTAGCCAGATAGGCAGCCTTATTTTAGCGAACAATTAAAACAGGAATATGACTTTCGCCTAAAACCTTTTGTGCCACACTTCCTAACACGAGTTTTCGAACCCCAGTGCGGCCATGAGAGCCCATTACAATCAGATCTGCATTCAAGTCTTGAGCAGCCTGAATAATTTCTTCATGGACAACAAAACCTTCAAGTAGTTTAGTTTCGACACTAATACCTTCATGGGAAAATTCTTGTTTTGCCTTTTCTAAAATGTCGAGTAAATAGGTTCTTGTACGTTCAATCAACTCATTTGTTTGACCAGTTTTTACATAGACATCAGCAATAAATGGATCAAGTGCCATAACTTGTACAACCGTTATTTTACTATTTAGTGCTTTTCCCAGCTTAATCGCCTCTTTCATGGCGATCATAGAAGTTTCAGAACCGTCAATGGGTACAAGAATATGTTGGTATAACATGGGTTTTTCCTTATTGTAATGATGCTTATTTATTAATACTTTATACTTATTTTTTGACGATTTAAATTCAAGCACGTAATCATTTGTGGCTTTATAACAACAAATTATGTAGATGATATTTTATAAATTGCGCAAATTTTCTATATGTATAGATAAAGCATCTATATCGTCAGTTTGTAGATACTCACGTATTTTTAAAATCTGTTTCTCATCTAAATCATAAAGTTTTAAAGCAAGCAGTTTATCAATTTGTTCTTGAGGAAAGCGATATTTAATAATTTTCGCAGGTACGCCCCCAACAATTGCATAGGGTGGAACATCTTTAGTGACTACAGCTCCCGTTGCAACCACTGCACCTTCACCAAGTTTGACTCCTTGCATAATCATTGCACGACTACCAACCCAACATCCGTCGGCAATTACTGTATCGCCAGCTGCTAAAAAACTACGGGTATCAAAAGGGAAAGTCGAAATCCAGTCTGGTCTATGAAGTTGGTTACCGCCCATCATGATCACACACTCAGCGCCAAAGCAAACAAAATTGCCTATATAAAGTTGGTCAATCGGCTTCTCTGGTGTTGAGGCTTTATCATGTAAATAACGTACGACACATCGTTCAAAACCTTGGTCCCAATAGGCCGAATAGTAAGAATAATTTCCTTTAATATGGATATTGGGATTTTTCACAGTTTTATGGATAAATTCAAATTCACACCAATGACGAACTGGAGTGTTAATTAAAGAAGTATCCATTTGTGATTTCCTAAGAATATAGCAATGGTATTGAATAAAAACCCCTCATAAAGAGGGGTTAAAGTATATTATCTTAGAGATATTCTACACTTACGATTTCATATTCGACTTCGCCTTGAGGAGTCACGATTTTCACTTCATCGCCTTCACTCTTACTCAAAAGACCACGTGCGATTGGTGAGTTCACCGAGATTTTATTAATTTTAAAATCTGCTTCGTCATCACCAACAATTTTATAAGTTTTACGTTCTTCAGTATCAAGATTTTCAATCGTTACTGTCACACCAAAAACAACACGGCCATTTTGCTCAAGTGTTTTGACATCAATTTCTTGAGCAGCGCCTAATTTACCTTCGATATCCTGAATACGACCTTCACAGAAACCTTGCTGTTCACGCGCAGCATGATATTCAGCATTTTCCTTTAAGTCACCATGTTCACGTGCTTCTGCAATGGCTTGAATAATACGTGGACGTTCAACAGATTTTAAATGTTGTAATTCTTTCTCTAAGGCAATTTTACCTTCAGGGGTCATTGGATAACGTTGCATTTTGGTCCCTCTTAAGTTGAGAAAACACAGTTAAAAAAAATGAAAAAATCCCGCCACCGATAAGGTGACGGGACTTATCGGTAACAAATTAACCTACAGTTAAATCTTGCAAGCGGTATACATCCATTGGCAATTTCACAGCAAAGGCTTGGCAAACAGCTTCTGCACCATTGATAGTCGTTGTGTAATACACTTTGCCTTGTAGGGCAGCACGACGAATCATTGCAGAGTCATATTGAGCCTGTTTACCTTCAGTTGTATTGACAATAAGGTGTATTTCACCATTTTTCAAGCGGTCAACAATATGTGGACGACCTTCAGTTACTTTATTCACAGATTCACACTCTAAACCTGCTTCTTTAAGCACTTGGTATGTACCACCTGTTGCAATAAGCTTGAAGCCATACGCAACTAATTTCTTAGCGATATCTGCAATATATTTCTTGTCAGATTCACGTACTGATAAGAACGCGTGTTTTACTTCGCCTTCGGTTGGTAAACCGGGTAAGCGTTCATTTGAGCCTAAAACAGCTTTATAGAATGCTTCACCAAATGTTTTACCTACACCCATGACTTCACCTGTAGATTTCATCTCAGGACCAAGCATTGGGTCTACGCCTTGGAATTTAGCGAATGGGAAAACAGCTTCTTTCACAGCAAAGTGTGTTGGAATGATTTCTTTAGTAAATCCTTGAGATTCTAGAGATTGACCAGCCATACAACGCGCAGCAACTTTTGCTAAAGAATCACCAATACATTTCGATACGAATGGAACTGTACGGGAAGCACGTGGGTTAACTTCAAGAACGTAAACATCTTCGCCTTTAACTGCGAACTGAACGTTCATCAAACCAACCACACCAAGTTCTTTTGCCATCGCAACAGTTTGACGACGCATTTCATCCTGAATTTCTTTAGATAAAGAATAAGGAGGAATTGAACATGCAGAGTCACCTGAGTGAATACCCGCTTGTTCGATGTGCTGCATAATACCGCCAATCACAACGTCTTTACCGTCAGATACACAGTCAACATCAACTTCAGTTGCATCATCAAGGAAACGGTCAAGAAGAACAGGAGCTTCGTTAGATGCCTGAACTGCTTCACGAAGGTAACGTTTAAGTTCTTCTTCGTTATATACGATTTCCATTGCACGGCCACCTAATACATAAGATGGGCGAACAACTAACGGGTAACCTACTTTCGCAGCTTCAGAGATACCTTCTTCAGCAGATTTTACAATGCTGTTGTTTGGTTGACGAAGCTGTAAACGTTGAATCATTTGCTGGAAACGTTCACGGTCTTCTGCACGGTCAATTGCATCTGGTGATGTACCAATAATTGGTGTACCTGCTTCTTCTAAAGCACGTGCCAATTTAAGAGGTGTTTGACCACCGTACTGTACGATCACGCCTTTAGGCTTCTCGGTACGTACAATTTCAAGTACATCTTCAAGTGTTACAGGCTCGAAGTATAGACGGTCAGATGTGTCATAGTCGGTAGAAACAGTTTCAGGGTTACAGTTCACCATGATTGTTTCATAACCGTCTTCACGCATAGCAAGTGCCGCGTGTACACAGCAGTAGTCAAATTCGATACCTTGACCAATACGGTTTGGACCACCACCAATCACCATGATCTTGTCACGATTTGATGGGTTCGCTTCACACTCTTCATCGTAAGTTGAATACATGTATGCAGTACCAGATTCAAACTCGGCAGCACATGTATCAACACGTTTGTAAACTGGATAAACACCCAAATTCCAACGTTGTTTACGGAATTGCTTTTGTGAAATACCCATGAGGTCAGCAATACGTAGGTCAGATAAACCTTTACGCTTGAACGAACGAATGTTGTCAGCGTTTAAGTCACCAAAACCTAAAGCTTTTACTTCAGCTTCAGTTTTAACGATGTCTTGAATTTGAATGAGGAACCAGCGGTCAATTTTGGTTGCTTCAAACACTTCATCTAAAGAGAAGCCATGACGGAAAGCATCTGCTACATACCAGATACGCTCAGGGCCAGGAACTTTAAGCTCTTTTAAAATGGTTTCTTTTGCATTTGTTGCGCCAGCTTCGATTTTTTCATCAAAACCGCTTACACCAACTTCAAGACCACGTAATGCTTTTTGTACAGATTCCTGGAAGTTACGGCCAATTGCCATCACTTCACCAACAGATTTCATCTGAGTGGTAAGAACTGGTTCTGCTTGTGGGAATTTCTCGAAGTTAAAGCGAGGAATCTTCGTTACAACATAGTCAATCGATGGTTCGAAGCTCGCAGGAGTCACGCCACCAGTGATGTCATTTTTCAATTCATCAAGAGTATAACCAACAGCAAGTTTTGCTGCGATTTTCGCGATTGGGAAACCTGTTGCTTTAGACGCAAGAGCAGATGAACGAGATACACGCGGGTTCATCTCAATAACAACCATACGTCCATCTTTCGGGTTAATACCGAATTGAACGTTAGAACCACCTGTTTCAACACCAATTTCACGAAGAACTGCAACTGAAGCATTACGCATCAATTGATATTCTTTGTCTGTTAATGTCTGAGCAGGAGCAACGGTAATTGAGTCACCTGTGTGAACGCCCATTGGGTCGAAGTTTTCGATCGCACATACGATAATACAGTTGTCGTTTTTATCACGAACAACTTCCATTTCGTATTCTTTCCAGCCAATTAAAGATTCATCAATCAATAACTGGTGAGTAGGAGAGAGGTCAAAACCACGTTCACAAATTTCAAGGAATTCTTCGCGGTTATATGCAATACCACCGCCCGAACCACCCATTGTAAATGATGGACGGATAATTACTGGGAAGCCAAAGCGTGACTGGATTGCTAAAGCTTCTTCCATTGTTTCAGCAATGGCAGCTTTTGGACATTCCAAACCAATTTTACGCATAGCGATGTCGAAGAGTTTACGGTCTTCGGCTTTCTCAATCGCTTCTTTGCTTGCGCCAATTAATTCAACATTATATTTAGCAAGAACACCATGCTCATCAAGTGCGAGGGCACAGTTCAATGCAGTTTGGCCACCCATGGTAGGCAATACTGCATCTGGACGTTCTTTCTCAATAATCTGTGCAACTGTTTGCCAAGTAATCGGCTCAATATACGTTGCATCAGCCATTGAAGGGTCTGTCATGATGGTTGCTGGATTAGAGTTAACCAAAATAACACGATAGCCTTCTTCACGAAGTGCTTTACACGCTTGAGCACCTGAGTAGTCAAACTCACATGCCTGTCCAATCACAATCGGGCCAGCACCAATAATTAAGATGCTTTTAATATCCGTACGTTTAGGCATTATTCGCTCCGTAATTACTGTTTAGATGCTTCGATAAGTTCGATGAAATGATCGAACAAAGGTGCACAATCATGTGGACCAGGACTTGCTTCAGGGTGACCTTGGAAGCTGAAAGCTGGTTTGTCTGTACGGTGGATACCTTGTAGGGTACCGTCGAACAATGATTTATGCGTTGCTTTTAAGTTAGCCGGTAAAGTTTCTGCATCTACAGCAAAACCATGGTTTTGTGAAGTAATCATCACTGTACCATCTTCAAGATTTTGTACAGGATGGTTAGCACCGTGGTGACCATGGTTCATTTTTACAGTTTTTGCACCAGAAGCGAGTGCCAAGATTTGGTGACCTAAGCAGATACCAAATACAGGTAATGTTGTGGTTTCAACAATAGTTTTTACAGCTTCGATCGCGTAATCACAAGCAGCTGGGTCGCCAGGACCATTTGAGAGGAATACGCCATCCGGATTAAGTGCCAATACTTTTTCAGCCGGAGTTTCTGCAGGAACAACGGTTAGTTTGCAACCGCGGTCTGCAAGCATACGCAAGATGTTGGTTTTGACACCGTAATCGTATGCAACTACATGATATTTTAATTCAGGTTGAGAGAAGCCTTTGCCTAAGGTCCATGAACCTTCAGACCATTCAAAACCAGTTGGATCACAACATTCTTTTGCAAGGTCTAAACCGTTTAAGCCACCAAAAGCACGTGCTTTTGCAATTGCTTCTTCTTCTGTAATATTTTCGCCAGCAAGGATACATCCGTTTTGGGCGCCAGTCTGACGTAAAATACGAGTCAGTTTACGAGTATCGATATCTGCGATAGCAACAACATTATGTGCTTGTAAATATTCACTCAATGACTGCTCAGCACGGAAATTACTGTGTAGTAGTGGAAGGTCACGAATAATTAAACCATTCGCCCATACTTTATGGATGCGACCAGATTCAACGTCTTCCGCGTTACAACCAGTGTTACCAATATGAGGGTAAGTTAATGTCACAATTTGTTGTGCATAACTTGGGTCAGTCAAAATTTCTTGATAGCCAGTCATGGCTGTGTTAAAAACGACTTCTCCAGTCGTATTTCCCGATGCGCCGATTGACGTTCCTTTAAAGATCGTTCCATCTGCGAGGGCTAAAATGGCGGGGATGCTCAAACCAAAGCTCCTGAATTTCGGCTGTAAAAAAGCGAGTAGACCCAAAAAAGATCGGCAATGTTTGGATAAAACATGCCCTCCCTATCGGTCTGCCCGCTTGTAACTTAACAGCGCATTATACGCATGGAACCCTCTAAAGTCTATTTCTTTTCTGCTAAAAAATATAATTCATTGCTTGCTTTTTACAAAAAAATTATCCGCTCATCTGATTCAGATACTTTTGCTAAATTGTCTAACAATTTGCAAGGAGAATTCTTGGAACTGGATTTATTGTATTGCTAGTTAAAAAATAAACAATATGAGGAAATAGTATGAGCACTAATGAAGTTTCAAAAGACGTGAGTGAAAAAACTCAAGCAGCGGTTGAATCAGTAAAAGCAGAGGTTAGTGAAGTAAAAGAAACCATAGCTGCTACTACGACTAAGGCTAAAAAAACAGTAACTGCAAAAACTGCACAGGTAAAAGAAACTGTTGCCGAAAAAGCTGAACAAGTTAAAGAAGCTGCTACAGAAGCAAAAGCTCAGGTAAAAGAGGCAATTACTGAAACTCAAGAGCAAGTTAAAGAAGTTTTAAGTGAGACTCACGAGAAAATTGAAGCTGAAACTCACGAATTAAATAAAAATATTCAAAATCAACTTGTTCAAATTAAACAAGATATTTTACAACGTCTTGATGTGATTAAAGCTCAGTTCAGTACTTCACAAGAAGGATTATCTGACCTTAAAAATGCTTTAAAAGCAGAAATTAATGCACTTATTGAAGATTTAACGAAAGTGAGCAAAGAGCTTAAGGGTGATATTAGCCAGATTTCTTTGAAACACAAAGATTCTTTAAGTGAAAGTATTAAACGTACTAAAAATAATGCAGTCGAAGCTTGGAATAAAGCACGAGACAATTAATGGTCTCTGCTTTAATGCAGCTATAAAAAAGCGAGAATTAATTTCTCGCTTTTTTATTTTTAGAACTGATGTAACCAGTCACGTTTATTATGGAAATCTGCACTTTTTCCACTATGCTGCATTGCATAGTACTGCATACCTTCTTTAGTCTTTAAAACTGTAGTTAAACCTAAATAAAGGTTTGACCATTTCAAGCGATGCTGTTGCATAAATTGTCCAAAATCAAGACTAACATTTAAGCCATAGTGAGTACGCTTGAGATGATTCAGTTCAATATCGTAAGCAGCAAGGGGAGGTATGCTTTCTGGATAGCGATATTCTTCAAACTGATATGACTGCCATGCTTGAGAAGGGGAAAGATTAATTTCCCGATAATAATCTTCATCATGCACGCCAACAAAAATTTCGAAGCAAGTTTCTTCCCACAAAAAATCTTGACGAGGATGAGCCGCGACTTCTTGAGGCCAGATAATAAGTTGATTTGGATCACGAATCCAAAAACCGATATTTAAGGTATAGGGTGCTTGCTGTTCAATTGCGCCAACAACGGAAACAGCTTGAAAACGATCAAAAGCTGAAAGTTCGTAACTTGCCATAGTTTGTCAAATTAAATTAGTTTGCTAGATGAGCGTGACGGACAAGATTAGACAAATGCTGGTTTTGTTTAGCAGCCTTTTTGTAAAGCAAAACAATTTTACCAATTTTTTGCACAGCTTCTGCACCTGTTGCTTCTACAATTGCATCAATTGTTGCAGTACGCGCTTCACGATCTTCACCAGCAATCTTAACTTTAATAAGTTCATGGTCATTTAAGGCACGAAGCGTTTCTTCGATTACCGCGTCTGTTAAGCCTTGTCCACCAATCATGACAACCGGATTAAGCACATGACCAATTTGACGTAAACGTTTACGTTCATGGATAGATAAAGCGGCCATTAAAAATACCTGATTTTAAAAACGGCTTAGTATAGCAAAAAACTTAAATCCAGATGTACGAAAAACTGTATAAATAATCGATCAACATTATTGGAAAAAAACTGTAAAACTTAGTGAGATTACGCTACATCCGTACTGTAATGAGAGTAATTTTCACGTACAATGAACGATCAGAAGTTTTTTTGATATTTAGTGAGTTATGGCAACACGCATTACAAACCAGAAATTGTCGAAAAGTAGTCGTGCGTGGATGAGAGAACATCTGGACGACCCTTTTGTTAAAAAAGCACAAAAGGAAGGGTATCGTGCTCGAGCGGCCTATAAACTTCTTGAAATTCAAGAAAAATATAAGCTGATCAAGCCAGGCATGACTGTAGTAGATTTAGGCGCGGCTCCTGGTAGTTGGTCTCAAATCGCTGGAAAACTTGTTGGTAGCAAAGGTTTAGTTATTGCTTCCGATATTTTGCCCATGGATGCTTTGCCTGATGTCACTTTCTTACAAGGCGACTTTAGAGAAGAAGATGTATTTGAAAAATTGTTAAATATTTTAAATGGGCGACAAGTAGACATTGTAATTTCTGATATGGCCCCCAATACATCAGGTAATAGGGCTGTTGATCAACCTAGACAGATTTACTTATGTGAACTGGCTTTAGATTTTGCTCAAAAGGTTCTTGGTCCTAATGGACAACTTGTGGTTAAAGTGTTCCAAGGTGCAGGATTCGATGAGTTTCGTAAACAAGTAGTTGATAGTTTTGATGTGTTAAAGACAGTAAAACCGGCAGCTTCTCGGGCACGCTCTAAAGAAGTTTTTTTGGTTGGACAAGGGCGTAAGAAAGCATTGCAATAAAGTTTACTTGCCAAGCTCCTAAAAATTGTGCATTTTGTACTTTTAGGTTATCCGCAAGCAATACAGTTGCTGCTTTTATGACGATCGGCCAAGATTGGGCATGATCAAATTAGATCGATATGGGAATAAAGCTTTGAGCGATTACTTCAAGAATGCCGTATTGTGGCTAATAATACTTGGTGTTCTGATTTTAATTTTCAGTAATATCAGTGACCGCAACAAGCCTACTGCGATGAAATATTCAGATTTCGTTGCAGCGGTGAATAGTGGCCAAATTAAGCAAGTCACAATTGACGGTTTAAATATTAATGGTGAAAAAACTAACGGATCACAGTTTGAAACTGTTCGTCCGCAAGTTGAAGACACTGAGCTTATGCCAAGCTTAAATAAGCAAAATGTTGTTGTAGAGGGAACAGCTCCTCAACGTCAAGGCATTTTGATGCAACTTCTCATTGCTAGTTTCCCTGTACTGTTAATCATTTTGTTATTCATGTTCTTTATGCGTAACATGGGTGGTGGTGCAGGCGGAAAGAATGGACCGATGAGTTTTGGTAAATCGAAGGCAAAAATGCTTTCTGAAGACCAGATCAAAGTCAATTTTTCTGACGTCGCCGGCTGTGATGAAGCAAAACAAGAAGTTGTTGAAATTGTGGATTTCTTAAAAGACCCTGCAAAATTCAAACGTTTGGGCGCTACTATTCCTCGTGGCGTACTTATGGTGGGTCCTCCGGGTACTGGTAAAACGTTATTAGCTAAAGCAATTGCTGGTGAAGCGAAAGTTCCTTTCTTCAGCATTTCAGGTTCTGACTTTGTAGAAATGTTCGTGGGTGTGGGTGCGTCTCGTGTCCGCGATATGTTTGAGCAAGCGAAACGTCATGCCCCATGTATCATTTTTATTGATGAGATTGATGCTGTTGGTCGTCACCGTGGTTCAGGTACAGGTGGTGGACATGATGAGCGTGAACAAACCTTAAACCAGATGCTTGTGGAAATGGATGGTTTTGAAGGTAATGAAGGCGTAATCGTTATTGCTGCAACTAACCGTGTTGATGTGCTTGATAAAGCATTATTACGTCCAGGTCGTTTTGACCGTCAAGTAATGGTTGGTTTGCCGGATATTCGTGGTCGTGAGCAAATTCTGAATGTGCATTTGAAAAAATTACCTTCAGTTACAGGTGTGGACATGAAAGTGTTAGCACGTGGTACGCCAGGTTTCTCTGGTGCGCAGTTGGCAAACCTTGTTAATGAAGCTGCATTATTTGCTGCACGCCGTAATAAGAACACTGTCGACATGCATGACTTTGAAGATGCAAAAGACAAAATCTACATGGGGCCAGAGCGTAAATCGATGGTTCTACGTGAAGAAGAGCGTCGTGCAACTGCTTATCATGAAGCTGGTCATGCAATTGTTGCAGAGATTTTGCCTGGTACAGATCCTGTTCATAAAGTAACGATCATGCCACGTGGTTGGGCTTTGGGTGTAACTTGGCAGTTACCTGAACAAGACCAGATTAGCCATTATAAAGACAAGATGCTAAACGAAATTGCGATTTTGTTTGGTGGTCGTATTGCTGAAGAAGTATTTATTCAACAGCAATCTACTGGTGCTTCAAATGACTTTGAGCGAGCTACTAAAATGGCGCGAGCAATGGTGACTAAGTACGGTATGTCTGACAAAATGGGTGTAATGGTTTACGAAGATGAAAACCAGAATGGTTTCTTTGGAAATGTAGGTAGTCGTACGATTTCTGAAGCAACTCAACAGTTGGTTGACGAAGAAGTACGCCGTATTCTTGATGAGCAATACAAAGTTGCCCGCAATATCTTGGAAGGTAATAAAGATATCGCACATGCAATGGTAAAAGCCTTGATGGAATGGGAAACCATTGATCGTGATCAAATCCGTGACATTATGGAAGGTCGTGAACCACAACCACCTAAGGTATATGTTGCTGAAAATCCAGTGGCTGCATTTGAACCACCAAAAGATGGTCCATCTACACCACCACCATTACCAGCAATGAACTAAATTTGTTAAGTAAAAGAGCCACAGTCATGTGGCTCTTTTTTTGTGCATGTATTTCAGACAAAGCCGAAAAGAAATCAGCAGTATATCGAGCAGAGTCTTGTTAAAATGTTGCCGAATATTAAATTGGAGCTTGTCATGCAGTTAATGCCTTTACCTCAGCAAATTCTACAATGTGGGCAGCTTCAGTTAGATTTATCACAGCCTCATGTTATGGGCATTTTAAATGTCACACCCGATTCTTTTAGTGATGGTGGAAAGCATAATCAAGTGGACCAAGCTGTTGCTCATGCGCTAATCATGATAGAGCAGGGTGCTACCATTATTGATATTGGTGGGGAATCTACCCGTCCAGGGGCATCTGAAGTAAGTGTAGAAGAGGAAATTCGAAGAGTTGTACCTGTAGTTAAAGCTTTAGCTAAACATGATGTGATTCTATCGATTGATACAAGTCAGCCAGATGTTATTCGGGCAGCGAAAGAAGCGGGTGCCCATATTTGGAATGATGTACGCGCGCTTACTCGACCAAATGCTTTAAAAACTGCTGTTGAGTTAGATATCCCTGTGGTGATCATGCATATGCGTGGTGAGCCCACCACAATGAATCAGCTAGACCAATATATGGATGTAACACTGGATGTAATAGAAGAGCTTCAGCAGCGCGTAGATGAGGCTTTAACTGCGGGTGTAAAAAAACAGAATATTATTATCGACCCTGGATTTGGTTTTGCAAAAAATGCGCAGCAAAATTTAAGACTGTTAAATGAATTTTGGAAGCTTGGTGAAATGGGGTATCCAATTTTATCTGGCCTTTCTCGTAAACGTTTTATTGGTGAAGCTTTAAAGGGTGTGGCTGCAGATCAGCGTGCCGTAGGAAGTGTTACGGGTCATTTGCTCAGTATTCAGCAAGGAGCATCCATTGTTCGTGCACATGATGTAAAAGCAATGACTGATGCAATTCTCGTTTGGAAAGCGATGAAACAGGCTTGAAAAAGCAGGCTTTTCTAATCCATTCATGATTAATTAATTTCATAAAATGGATGATTGAGTCAGGGAAAACTGTCGTTATTATTTTGAAAATATGTTATAAGCGGCAAGTTTCTGCTGCTGTGTAAACTTTTGTATGTTTGAAGACTTACTTCTCCCAATGTTTGATGATGAATATTATCCAGATATTTTAGTCGCTGAACTTAAGCAGTTAATTGAACAATTTGCAAAAAAAGTTCAAAAGTCTGCTTTAGCTGATCAGGATATCTATCGATATGCTCATCAAACTGTTATTGAAATTAATGAAATGAAACCACAGTTCGAAGATCTGGATTCTTCACTAGATGATAGTGCAGCTGATTATATTGCTGAAGCAATGATGATGGTGGCGCAGGGTGCAGGATATTTAGATCTTGAGATGGAAGAACTGGTTATGAATCGAGAGTGGTGATTACTCTCGATTCATAATATTTTCGAATACATCTAATAAATGGCAAGAAGTCTTTAATATTCTTATCATAAAATTTATTTATAATTAGGCATAAAAAAACCAGCTTACGCTGGATTCTTTGTAACACCAAATTCACTATTTGAAAATGGTGCCCGGGGCCGGACTCGAACCGGCACGCTTTGTGGGCGGGGGATTTTAAATCCCCTGTGTCTACCTATTTCACCACCCGGGCATGTGCGCAATAATAGATGACAAGAAGGAAGTTGGCAAGAGAAAATCGAATAGTTTGCTTTATTTTCAATCAGTTCGTACATCTATTTAAGAATAAGATCTACTTGAGTCATAATTTCTTCATCAAATTGATATCAGTTGTTCATCTTGTATATCTAAGTTTAAAGCACTCATTGCTTAAAACTTAGGTAGTTGTATGTCAGAAAAAATTTCACGCCGAGAATTAATTCAAAAAAGTCTATTCGGTTTTGGGGCACTCTCTTTGCCTGTAGCTTTTACGGGTTGTAATGATGGCTCAGATGATGAAAGTGCAGAGGTACAAGCAGATTTTTTACATGGAGTTGCGAGCGGTGACCCTTTGCAAGATAAAGTGATTTTATGGACGCGATTAACACCAGTAGATCTTAGTGCACGCCTTAAAGTGACTTGGGAAATTGCCACTGATAATCAGTTTAAACAGAATTTAAAGACGGGGATGGTTGAAACGAGCAAGACTGATGATTTTACCGTGAAAGTAGATGCAACAGGGCTACAAGCGAATACCGTTTATTATTATCGTTTCCGTTTTGGTAATAAAATTTCATCTGTCGGTCAAACTAAAACATTACCAATAACCACCAATAAAGTTAGTTTTGCAGTATGTTCTTGTTCTAATTATCCTGCTGGTTACTTTTATGTTTACCGTGAGATGGCAAAGCAGAATGTCGATGTCATTATTCATTTGGGTGATTATATTTATGAATATGGGGCAGATGGCTATGCGACTGAAGATGCTGCGAAACTCGGTCGAACCTTGCCGGCAGATAATAATAAAGAAATTATTAAACTAGATGATTATCGCAAACGTTATGCATTATATCGCCAAGATAAAGACTTGCAGGCAGCTCACCAGCGTCATCCATTCATAGTAATTTGGGATGATCATGAGTTAGCGAATGATACTTGGCGCGAGGGAGCAGAAAATCATCAAGATAATGAAGGGTCTTTTTCTGATCGTAAATTAGCTGCTCTACAAGCATATTTCGAATGGATGCCAATTCGTCCCGTTTCTAGTACAGATCATCTAAATATTTACCGACAATTTAATTTCGGCTCTTTGGTTGAGCTGACGATGTTGGATACACGTATTATTGCGCGAGATAAACAGCTTGAATATGCTGATTATATGACAGCTGCTGGTTTGGATGCTCAGAAGTTTCAGGCTGACTTAACGAATCCAAAGCGGACTTTAATGGGCTATACACAAAGGGATTGGTTGGTTGGTAAATTAAAGCAATCTACGGCAACATGGAATGTGATCGGACAGCAAGTTCTAATGAGTAAGATGTGGATTCCTGCCGAGTTATTGTTGTCTTTAGGGCAAATTACTTCGGGTGGAGCTTCTGCTGAAACTTTGGCTAAAATGAATGCTCAAATTACGGAATTAGTCACATTAAAATTGCGTTTAGAACAAGGTGATCCAACTTTAACTGTGCAAGAAAAGGCACGCGTCACAACATTAATGCCATATAATCTGGATGCTTGGGATGGTTATTATGCTGAGCGTGAAACCGTATATGAAAACTTAGCGAGTTTAAATAAGAAAGTTATTGTTCTGGCTGGCGATACTCATAATGCATGGGCATCTTATTTGTATAGCCAAAAAGGCCAATATGTTGGTGTTGAGTTGGCGACAAGTTCTGTATCTTCACCAGGCCTCGAAAAGTATTTAAGTATTCCAATGGCTCAACTACAACAGTTTGAATTTGCCTTTACTACGCTTATTGATGAGTTAGCGTATTGTAATTTAAATCAGCGCGGTTATTTGGTGGTTACACTCGATGATAAACAGGTGCAGTCGGACTGGATTTTTGTAGATTCAATTAAAAATGAAGAATATAAAGTAGATTCAAGTCGACAATATCAATTAGTGTTGGATGTGAACCTGACACCTGAAAAAGATAAACAAAAAACTGCTTAAATACATAGGATGGGGAAGGGTGCTAATAAGCATCCTTTTTTTATAGGTATAAAAAAACCAGCTTACGCTGGATTTTTTATTGCACCATTTTCTATACTAGGAAATGGTGCCCGGGGCCGGACTCGAACCGGCACGCTTTGTGGGCGGGGGATTTTAAATCCCCTGTGTCTACCTATTTCACCACCCGGGCTTTACCAAATTTGGAGGCGGAGGTCGGAATCGAACCGGCGTCCACGGAGTTGCAGTCCGCTGCATGACCACTCTGCCACCCCGCCTACATTTGGTGATGCACATATTAGCAACCTTTAGAAAAAAAACAATACTGTTTTGAGATAAGATGAACATAAAAGCAACATCTAGAATAAATTTGTCCAAATAATCATGTATTATTGGCACATTAAATTCATGTCTACCTTGGAGATGTGCTGTGGCATTGGTTTTAGACGGTCGTGCATTAGCAAAGCAAATTGAAGAAAATTTGTCAGTACGTGTTGAAGCTTTAAAAGCTAAAACAGGTCGTACCCCAATTTTGGCGACTATTTTAGTTGGGGATGATGGCGCATCTGCAACTTATGTACGCATGAAAGGAAATGCTTGCCGTCGAGTAGGTATGGACTCTTTAAAAATTGAATTATCACAAAAAACTACAACAGAACAATTATTAGCAGAAATCGAAAAGCTTAATGCCAATCCAGATGTTCACGGTATTCTTTTACAACATCCAGTACCTGCACAAATTGATGAGCGTGCATGTTTTGATGCGATTTCGTTAGCTAAAGATGTTGATGGTGTAACTTGCCTTGGTTTTGGTCGTATGGCTATGGGTGAAGCTGCATATGGTTCAGCAACTCCAGCGGGTATTATGACGATTTTAAAAGAAAACAACATTGAAATTGCGGGCAAACATGCAGTTGTAGTTGGTCGTTCAGCAATTTTAGGCAAACCAATGGCAATGATGCTTTTGCAAGCGAATGCAACAGTAACGATTTGCCATTCACGTACTCAAAATTTAGCTGAGCTTGTTAAACAGGCTGACATTATTGTGGGTGCAGTTGGTAAAGCTGAACTCATCCAAAAAGATTGGATTAAACAAGGCGCAGTGGTTGTCGATGCTGGTTTCCATCCTCGTGATGGCGGTGGTGTTGGTGATATCCAGTTACAAGGTATCGAAGAAATTGCTTCTGCTTACACACCAGTACCAGGTGGTGTAGGTCCAATGACAATTACTACTTTGATTCGTCAAACTGTAGAAGCTGCTGAAAAAGCTTTAGGTTAATTTAACTTATTCACGACGGCGTCCTACCGTTTAGCGTAAATGTTAGGAGCACGTATGTTACTTTTCTTTCGGGAAAAGTAACCAAAACCATTTGTCATCCGCAAAACTCGTCAGCTACTGGTTAGCTATAGATGGGTCGCAGAAACATTTTAGTCTAATGTAGTCCTGCCTCGAACAATTGCGGATGACGTTAACGCGTATCAAATAGTAATTATAAATTGTTGAGCTTATTTATGAGCTGCACCTTTCAATTTGCCAAAGCCCCTGAACATTTACTTCAAGCCTTGCATGAAGTCATTCCTCATTGTGAGTTGATGGTACAACAGTTACCAGAAACGCCTGTTTCCTTGTGGTTGATTCCGCCCGTTTTCCCAACTGATCGCTTAGATGATGAAATTATTCGCCGTATTTGGAATGACACACCCTATTGGATTTTTTGCTGGGCTTCCGGTTTAGCAATGGCAAAGTGGTTACTCGCAGAGCCACATCATGTCAAAGATAAAGTTGTTCTCGATTTTGGTGCAGGTTCGGGTGTAGTCGCAATTGCTGCAAAAATGGCAGGAGCAAAACGAGTAATTTGCTGTGATATTGACCAAGTTAGTCTTGCTGCCTGCCGTGAAAATGCTTTGTTGAACGACGTTGAATTGGAATATTTAGACGATTTATATAAAGCAGGGCAAGTTGATGTTTTATTGGCAGCTGATGTGTTATATGACCAGTGTAACCGTTTCTTTTTAGATGAATTCTTGAAGTTTGCACCAGAAGTTTGGGTCGCAGATAGCCGTGTTAAAAACTTTAGTCATCCAAAATATCAAAAAATTGATGAAAGAAGTGCATCGACATGGCCAGATCTTGATGAAGCTAAAGAGTTTAGAAATGTAAGTTTTTATAAGACGCTGTAAAAGAACAGCGTCTTAATTATATTAAGAACACGTATAACGAACTACTTTTAGTGTACTTGGGCGTGCTTCAAGCGCTTGGCGTGTCGCATAATCTTCACCATTGTTTAAGCTCGGTGTATTCGATAAACCAAATGACGCACGAGTTTCACCCAATTGAACACCATAATGTTCTTGTTGGGCTGGGTTTGAAATTTCATTAATGCTTAGAACTGATAATTTATAAACTTTTTGAGCACCCAATACATTTTGACAAGCACGTTGCAATTTACGTTCATCTAACTGCTGATTCGTGCGGCTAGCCAATGTATAAGCTAAAGTTGCCGAAGTTTTTGTTTGGTTTTCAATTTGATAGCCAGTTGAGCCATTATATTGTCGAGGGGTGGTCTGACAAGCCGTTAAAATAAACATACTGCTTAACGCCAAACATAAAATACTTCTATTCATCAGTATCATCCTTATATTCTTATCTCTAGTATCTCATAAAAGACAACGGTTGTTGGGGCTTAATCGCACGATTTGAGCTAATATCGGCTGGCGATATTAGCGCTTATTGATAAATTATTAATGTTCTTTAATTTTTGAATGATGCTTGGTATCTTTCATAAAAATATAAATAATAAGTGAAATGAAGATCATAATACTTACATAAATAAAGTACCAAGATTCATGTCCAGCTTCTTTAAAACTTAAAGCAAAGAACTCTGCTGTACCGCCAAATAATGTATTGGCAATCGCGTAGGGTAATGCGACCCCTAAAGCACGAATATGCGCAGGAAAGAGCTCTGCTTTAACCACGGCGTTAATTGATGTATACCCTGTTACCATGACTAGACCAGCCAAACACAACCAAAAAGCAGTCCAATAGTTATGTGTGGTTGCAAGGGTATTAAATAAAATATAAGTAAATAAAACCCCAGTTACACCAAAGGCAATCATAAGTGGTTTACGTCCGATTCGGTCTGACAAAGCACCAGCTACAGGTTGTAAACACATGAAAATAAACAGCGCTAACGTGGTAATTTGAGTGGCTTCGGGTTTTGTAAATCCGGAAGTATTCACTAAATATTTTTGTAGGTAAGTGGTATAGGTATAAAAAGCTAAAGTTCCACCCGCTGTTAAAAATAATACTGTAAAAGCTTCTTTCGGATAGTGCTTAAATAAAGCAAACATACCTGATTCTGGTTGGTCTTTTTCAGCTTGGGCATTTTTAAAAGATTGTGTTTCTAATAAGCCACGACGAATACGGAACACAACAATGGCAAGTAAAGCGCCAATAAAGAATGGAATACGCCATCCCCAATCATGCAACTGTTGTTCGGTTAATACCATTTGTAATATTAAAAGAACACATAGCGCTGTCAGTTGTCCTGCAATTAAGGTGACATATTGGAAGCTTGAGAAAAAACCACGCCGATTTTTTTCGGCCATCTCACTTAAATAAGTGGCACTGGCACCATATTCACCGCCTACGCTTAAGCCTTGAATTAAACGGGCAACGACTAATAAAAGAGGGGCAAATACACCAATACTTTCATAACTTGGTGTCACAGCAATAAGAAGTGAACCTACACACATTAAAGTGACGGAAAGTGTAAGACCAGCTTTACGTCCTTTGCGGTCTGAATAAATTCCCATAATCCATGCACCGATCGGGCGCATTAAAAAACCTACAGCAAAAATAGCGGCAGCTTGTAGCAACTGTGCAGTTTGGCTACCTTTTGGGAAAAAAGCATGAGCAAAATAGAGGGTAAATGCGGCATATACATACCAGTCGTACCATTCGACGAGGTTACCAGCGGAACCACCCAAAATTGATTTTAGGCGAGTTTTTGTATCTAAATTAGAATGTGGAGTTGTTGCTGTAGAAGGTTGATCAACCATGGGTCGCTCCATGTTTCGCTTGGGTTGAATACTAAAAAAGAGAGAATTTATTCCGTTTTTACATATTATCCAGAGGAGTATTCCACTTTATTTTTTTTATGTCTGTAAAACAATGTTTATTATTTAAGCAAAGGAATAAGTTGAAAATTTATGTGATTTCAAATTAGACAATTGGCATATTCTTGTCGCTAATTTTGTCTTAGTGCCTATTATTTTCCCATAAAGATAAAAAATTGATAAAGAATGACCAATGTTCAGTTTAAGAAGCAATATATGCGTTAAAAACAGTGATATATTCCAAAGAAAATTTTGAATAATACAGTTAGACATGATGTTTCGTCTTCATGAGCTAGATGTGTGTAAATAATGAAAGGGATATTCAGATGTCAAATTGCCCGAAAAAATATATTGTTGCTTTTGATCAGGGCACAACAAGCTCAAGAGCAATTGTTTTAGATCATGATGCTAACGTTGTAAGTATTGCTCAAAGAGAATTTACCCAGATTTATCCGCAGCCAGGTTGGGTTGAACACGATCCTATGGAAATTTGGGCGACACAAAGTGCTGTGTGGGTAGAGGCATTGGCTCAAGCGAGTATCAAAAGTGAACAAGTTGCGGCAATTGGGATTACAAACCAGCGAGAAACCACCATTGTATGGGATAAGAAAACAGGAAAACCTATTTACAATGCGATTGTTTGGCAGAGCCGTCAAACTACAGAGATATGTAATCAATTACAAAAGGCAGGATGGCAAGAATACATTCGTAAAACAACAGGTTTAGTCATTGATCCGTATTTTTCTGCCACCAAAATAAAATGGATTCTAGACCATGTGGAAGGAAGCCGTGAACGTGCCGAGCGAGGGGAGTTATTATTTGGTACGGTCGATACATGGTTAATCTGGAAGTTAACCAATGGCGCAGCCCATGTCACTGATTTTACCAATGCTTCACGAACCATGCTTTTTGATATTGAAAAGCTTGAATGGGATGAGAAAATTTTACAAGCCTTAGATATTCCAAAAGCAATGCTACCAGAGGTACGTAGTTCATCTGAAGTTTATGGTTATACACATACGATTAGTGGGCAAGAGGTTGGCATTCCAATCGCTGGTATAGCGGGGGATCAACAAGCTGCGCTTTTCGGACAAATGTGTGTAGAACCGGGGCAAGCAAAAAATACGTATGGTACAGGTTGCTTTCTTTTAATGAATACGGGGAAAAAAGCTGTTAGATCTGAACATGGATTACTGACCACGATTGCTTGCGGTGCAAATGGTGAAGTGAACTATGCTTTAGAAGGTGCCGTTTTTAATGGTGGCTCGTGTGTTCAATGGCTTCGTGATGAGCTAAAAGTTATTAGTAATGCACAGGATTCTGAATATTATGCGACACGGGTAAAAGATAGTAATGGGGTATATGTTGTACCTGCTTTTACGGGATTGGGCGCGCCATATTGGGATCCTACAGCGCGTGGGGCGATTTTTGGACTTACGCGAGGAGCAAGTATAGAACATATTATCCGTGCAACTTTAGAGTCAATTGCTTACCAGACACGAGACGTGCTTGATGCGATGCAGCAAGATGCAGAAGAAGAGCTTCGTACACTTAGAGTCGATGGCGGAGTAACAGCTAATAATTTCCTAATGCAATTTCAGGCTGATATTTTAGCCACTCCAGTTGAAAGACCAACCATGAAAGAAACAACAGCCTTAGGAGCTGCTTTTCTTGCAGGACTGGCAACAGGTTTTTGGCAAGATTTGAATGAATTAAGGAATAAGTCTGCAATAGAAAAAGTTTTCGAACCACGTACTAGCCTTGAAGAAACTGAAGTCATGTATAAGGGATGGTTGAAGGCAGTTCAGCGTAGTCAAAATTGGGCTGAGGGTTAATTTTTTCTTAAATTAATTAAATTGCAGAGTAATCAATGTAGAGTTAATCCAATAGGTATTTAAAATTGATTATTCTGCTTTTTTGATTGTTGTTTTATCAATTTGGTGTTTTAATTTTTATAAGATCAACAATAAAAAGAAAATGAGAAATGACAGTACAAACTAATGATTATTCAAAAATATATGATATTGCCGTGATTGGTGGTGGTATTAATGGCGTGGGTATTGCTAATGATGCAGCAGGCCGCGGATTATCGGTATTTTTATGTGAAAAAGATGATTTAGCTAGTCATACCTCATCTGCGAGCAGTAAATTAATTCACGGCGGTTTACGTTATTTAGAACATAAAGAATTCCGATTGGTTAGAGAAGCTTTAGCAGAGCGTGAAGTCTTGTTGGCTAAAGCTCCACATATTATTAAACCAATGCGTTTTATCATGCCTCATCGACCACATTTGCGTCCTGCGTGGTTAATTCGGGCAGGCCTCTTTTTTTATGATCATTTAGGAAAACGAGAAAAATTATTAGGGTCAAATCTTATTTACTTCAAAGAAGATAGTCCTTTAAAACCCGCTATAACCCGTGGTTTTGAATATTCTGACTGTACTGTAGATGATGCACGTCTTGTTGTATTAAATGCGGTGCAAGCCAAAGAGAAGGGTGCCAAAATTGTAACACGGACAAGATGTGTTAAGGCTTATAGACAACAAGAACTGTGGCATTTGGAACTACAAAGCGGGGCTGAGTCCTATCAAATACGTGCAAAAGCCTTAGTGAATGCAGCAGGCCCTTGGGTTGAAGAAATTATTAGTGAAAACCTACAATTAAAATCGCCATATCAAATTCGGCTCATACAAGGAAGTCATATTGTTGTGCCGAAACTGTATGATTGCCACAAAGCTTTTATTATGCAAAACGAAGACCGACGTATCGTGTTTGCAATCCCGTATTTAGAAAAATATACACTGATTGGTACGACTGATCAGGAGTATTTGGATGATCCACAAAAGGTAGAGATTACAGAAGTAGAAATTGATTACCTTTTAACGGTGACAAATTCGCATTTTAAAAAGCAGCTCACGCGTGCAGATATCGTCAGTCAGTTTTCTGGAGTCCGAGCTTTATGTGATGATGAGTCAGATAATCCTTCGGCAGTTACACGTGACTATACTGTGGCATTGCAAGTGGAAGATAAAACAACTCCCTTACTGTCCGTATTTGGTGGAAAAATTACAACTTATCGGAAATTAGCTGAATCTGCTCTGGAGCAACTTGGCCCGTTTTTTACAGATATGGGAGAGGAGTGGACTGCAAATGAAGTATTACCTGGGGCGGAGAATTGGACCACACTTGAAGATTTAGTTATAAAGATTCAAAACCAAGTTGAAGGTGTAACCGAGCAGCTTGCTACGCGCTGGGCAAATGCTTATGGTTCTAGAGTGTGGAATATTTTGCATGAGCGAAAAGCTCTTGAGCAGCTAGGCCAAGATTTTGGTCACGGTTTATTTGAATCTGAGGTTCAATATTTATGTGAAAATGAATGGGCAAATACGGCAGAAGATATATTGTGGCGTAGAACTAAGTTAGGTTTGGCATTTGATGAAAAACAAGTGAAAAGTTTGGAAAGCTATTTGGCTGGACGTCGACAAAAAGATGATGCCGCATAATAAAAAAGGCCGCACATAGCGACCTTTTTTATATTTAGCAATTAGAAGCCAGTTTTTACAGCTTCAAGTAAAGCTGCTTGACGTTCTTTTAATGCTTTTGGTAAGCGCTCACCAAGTTTATTGAATAACTCAGTGTGGCTTTCAATTTCAGTAACCCACTGATCTTTATCTTGAGCTGTGATAAGGTCAAATTCTTCTTTAGAGAATTCAGTACCTTCCCAGTTCAAGTCATCGTAAGTTGGAACAAGGCCAATTGGTGTTTCAACAGCGTTTGCACGACCTTCACAACGGTCAATGATCCACTCAAGTACACGCATGTTTTGACCGAAACCAGGCCATACGAAGTTGCCTTCAGCATCACGACGGAACCAGTTTACATTGAAGATTTTTGGTAATTTATTACCAGCAGCTTCAGCTTTTGTACTTACTTCTTGACCAAGGCTTAACCAGTGATCGAAATAGTCAGCCATGTTGTAACCAGCAAACGGAAGCATCGCGAATGGGTCACGACGAACGATACCTTGTTGACCAACAGCAGCAGCAGTAGTTTCAGAACCCATAGTTGCAGCTTTATAAACGCCATCAACCCAATCGAAAGCTTCAGAAACTAAAGGAACCGTATCTGCACGGCGACCACCGAAGATAAATGCAGAAATCGGAACACCTGCTGGATTTTCCCAGTCAGCATCGATAGAAGGGCATTGACCAGCAGCAACAGTGAAGCGCGCATTTGGATGAGCAGCTTTTTCACCATTTACGTGAGGTTGACCTTTCCAGTTAATTAAGTTAGTTGGAACTTCTTTAGAAAGACCTTCCCACCATACTTGACCGTCATTAGTTACCGCAACGTTTGTATAGATAACATCTTTGTGAAGAGTCGCCATACAGTTAGGGTTAGTCTTGGTATTTGTACCAGGAGCAACACCAAAGAAACCAGCTTCTGGATTGATTGCGTATAGACGACCATCTTCACCTGGTTTGATCCAAGCAATATCGTCACCTACAGTCTCAATTTTCCAGCCTTCGTAGCCTGCTGGTGGAATTAACATTGCGAAGTTTGTTTTACCACATGCAGATGGGAATGCTGCAGCGATATAGTGCTTTTCACCTTGTGGGTTAGTCACACCAAGAATAAGCATATGTTCAGCTAACCAACCTTGTTCGCGACCCATAACAGAAGCGATACGAAGTGCTAAACATTTTTTACCAAGTAATGCGTTACCGCCATAACCAGAACCGTAAGACCAGATTTCACGAGTTTCTGGGTAATGAACGATGTATTTTTCAGGGTTACAAGGCCATGCAACGTCTTTTTGCCCTTCAGCAAGAGGAGCACCTACGGTATGAATACAAGGAATAAATTCGCCGTCTGTACCTAACACGTCATAAACTGCTTTACCCATACGTGCCATTTTGCGCATGCTAACAGCAACGTAAGGAGAGTCAGTTAACTCGATACCGATATGAGCAATATGGCTTCCAAGCGGACCCATAGAGAAAGGCACAACGTACATTGTACGACCTTCCATTGATCCCTCGAACAAACCATTTAACTTTTCACGCATAACAGCTGGTTCTTCCCAGTTGTTTGTCGCACCAGCATCTTCTTTCTTTTGAGAGCAAATGTAAGTACGGTCTTCAACACGCGCAACATCAGATGGGTCAGAATTTGCAAGATAAGAACCAGGATGTTTTTCTTGGTTTAATTTCTGCATGGTGCCGTTAGCGATCATCAAGTCGATTAGACGTTGATACTCTTCTTCGCTTCCGTCACACCATTCGATTTTTGCTGGTTTGGTTAAGTTTGCAATTTCTTCAACCCATGCGATAAGCTTAGGATGACGAACGAATTCTGGTGCGTTCACTGTGGTCATGGTGAGGCCTATTCAAAATATGTACAACGTACAAGTCATTCATTGAGGTACAATGAAAGATCAAATAAAAAAGTGGCTGTATTAAAGCATAAAATCATAAAAAAAATAAGACTAAAGAATAAGAAATAGTTATTTTGATTTTTAATTTTTTTTGATTTAAATCATTTACTTATTGTTTTTTTGTGTATTTTGTTCTTTACATTTTTATGTTGTATGTGTGTTATTCATATTATTTATTTTTTTAAAAATCAATAACTTGATGTTTAAATTTTTCTTGAGAATTATTATTGATTAAACAAATGATCATCATTCGAAATTTACATAAAGAGACTTTTATTAGGCGATTTTCTATACAAAATACAAATGAATCCTCTTTAAGATAATAAAAATGCGGACTTTAAAACCTCTCTCTATCATCTATAACCAGAAATCGGGTTTTCATGCTTCAAAACATGAAGATATGTATGAACAATTAATGACTGTACTCACCGAATTTGGGTTTGAAATACAAGTTTTTGAATTAGCGGAAGATGTTTCATTTGATGATTTAATGAATCAAGTGATTCATCGGCATAGTCAAAACGCAAATTTAGGCGTTGTTGTGGCAGCGGGTGGGGATGGAACGTTAAATGCAATAGCCTCCAAACTTCGACATACAAATATCCCTATGGGAATTTTACCTTTAGGGACTTTTAACTATGTCGCTAAAGTTTTAGATATTCCTTTAGACTTGTTAGAAGCTGCTGAAGTCATCGCTACAGGCACACCGCGTTCTGTACATATTGCGACGATTAACGATCATATTTATTTAAATAATGCGAGCCTAGGCCTTTATCCATTATTTATAAAAAAACGTGAGCTTTACAATAAGTATTTAGGGCGTTTGCCTTTACATGCCTATACCTCTGCTTTGGATGTTTTATTAAGAGAAAATAAATCCATGAAACTTTCCGTCACGGTCGATGGGAAGAAATATCCAGTTAAAACACCTCTCATTTTCTTTGGTAATAATCAATTGCAACTATGTGATATGAAATTAAGAATCGCCGATTGTGCTGCACAGGGAAGAGTTGCTGGTGTTGTAATTACAAAAAGTGATAGGCTTAGTTTATTAAACATGTTGTGGCAATGGATTCAGGGCAAAGTTGAAGAGACACAAGATGTTTATAGTTTTTGTGCTGACCATGTCATCGTTGAGTGTGCAAAAAAATCAAAGCTTATAGTGGCTCTAGATGGTGAAATATTAGAGATGAAAACACCATTAAATTTCACTGTAGAAAAGAATGCTTTAAATATTATGGTGCCCAATGTTATTACATCTGTCTGATTTGCATTTTGGAACAGAAATCGAGGCCTGTTTAGATGCGATTCGGCTTTTTTGTACCCAACATACGCCTGAAGTTATTGTTGTGAGTGGAGATATCACTCAGCGTGCCCGTTATCAACAGTTTTATAATTGTCGCCAGTTTTTAGATAGTCTTAATATTCCTTATCTTATTGTACCGGGTAATCACGACATTCCTTTGTATCATGTCTGGAACCGTTTTTTTTCTCCATTTACCCGCTATCAATATTTTTTTGGTCAGCTTGAGCCCACTTTAGAAACTGAGCATTTTTATATCGTGGGTGTAAATAGTATACGTCGCCGTTATCATACACGTGGGCATATTTCGATTGAGCAAATTCAAACGACATATGAGCGCTTACAGCAAGGGCCACCGAATAAAATCAAGTTAGTAGTTTTTCATCAGCCTTTTTATACGCCGCCTGATGATGAGCATGGTATTAAAGATTGCCCAGTATTAGGAAAAATGGCACTCGAAAAATGGAGTACGACAGGGCTATTTGGTTTGTTACATGGGCATTTGCATAAAACGGCTGTATATGATTTAACTCAGATTTATCAATTAAAAATAGATCATCCTATTTATGATATTCATGCAGGGACAGCGACATCTAGCCGTTTACATTATCATGTCCCGAATAGTTTTAATGTCATTTCAAATGAAGGAAAAATTGATCATTATTGGTTTAATTACGATTTAAAGATTTTTCAATTAATTTAATTATAAAAATTATATAAGACATTTAACTTAAGAGTAGATTGATAAAAATTTATCCATTACAATGCCTAAGCTTTAAATTCTATATATGGGGAATAGGAAAACATTCTAAATGTTTTATCATTTTTAAAATAATATTAACGGATACATAAAGATTTTTAACTATATAAAAAGCCGCGATTTTAAAGTAGCTATAATAAGGGTTTAGTATTTTGTAAGGTTTAATAATATTTTATAAAAATGAGTAACTATTTGACTTAATATTTTAGAAAAACTTAATAATTATTTAAAATTTCATGGTGGAAAAATGGTACAAGTATCATTAATGGCAAATAATGCTTCAAAAAATAATACAGTTGATATTAATGTAGGCCAGACAAAAAATATTGTAGTAGATCCTAAAGAAATCGCAAAAATCGATATAAGCCCAGAAAAAATTGCCTCAATAACAAGAGAGGGAAATAATGCAATTCTTCATCTAAAAGATGGAACTGAAATTGTTTTAGAAAACTATTTTATTAGCGAAAACCCGCAAATTCTTTTAAATGAAGGGCAGAGTTCTTGGACTGCCAATTTGGGTGAAGATGCTGCAGGAAAGACCACTGTTAATTATTTAGAATTAAAAGATGTTCCAAAGTTTATAGACTCTTCATCTTCTGTGCCTCTCTGGTCTGGGGTGGTCAGTGCTTTAGCGGGTGCAGGAACGATTGCTTTATTGTCACGGAAAGATCCTAAAGATACGACGCCTCCTGAATCAGGTACTTTGAAGCTTAAAAATCTTTTGGATTCAGGGGCATCCACAACGGACCAGATCACTCAAGATAAAACCTTTAATTTAAAGATTGAAGGTCAGGAAAGTGGCAGTCGAGTAACGTATTTGGTCTCTACCGATGATGGTAAGACATGGCAAGAAACAACGGTCACTCAAAAAGATTTAGTGGATGGAAGTTATCTTTACAAAGCTGTAGTAACAGACCGAGCTGGAAATGCATCTGAAACTGCTATACAAAAAGTCGTTGTGGATACCACAGCACCGCAAGCAGGTGAACTGACTTTATCTGATTTGACCGATACAGGTGTTTCGGCAACAGATCAGATTACGCAAGATAAAACTTTTGATTTAAAGGTTAGCGGACAAGAAGTGAATAGCCAAATCACGTACTGGCTATCGAAAGATGAAGGAAAAACTTGGCAAGAAACGACAGTAAATCAAAAAGATTTGGCTGATGGAGTTTACCAATATAAAGCAGTAATAACAGATGTTGCAGGGAATACGTCAGAAACCGCTATACAAAAAGTCACTGTAGATACTACAGGGCCGAAAGCAGGTGAACTGACTTTATCTGATTTGACCGATACAGGTGTTTTGGCAACTGATCAGATTACGCAAGATAAAACTTTTGATTTAAAAGTTAGTGGACAAGAAGTGAATAGTCAAATCACGTACTGGCTATCGAAAGATGAAGGAAAAACTTGGCAAGAAACAACGGTCGCTCAAAAAGATTTAGCTGATGGAGTTTACCAATATAAAGCTGTAGTGACTGATCTTGCAGGTAATACATCGGAAACCGCTATACAAAAAGTCACGGTAGATACTACAGCGCCGAAAGCAGGTGAACTGACTTTATCTGATTTAATTGATACAGGTGTTTCAGCAACGGATCAAATTACACAAGATAAAACTTTTGATTTAAAAGTTAGTGGACAAGAAGTGAATAGTCAAATCACGTACTGGCTATCGAAAGATGAAGGAAA
>NZ_AMSS01000072.1 GCF_000313935.1 Acinetobacter sp. WC-141
GACGTTGATAGGTTGGATGTGGAAGCATAGTGATATGTGAAGCTGACCAATACTAATTGCTCGTGAGGCTTGACTATACAACACCCAAGCAGTTGTATATAAAGCATCAATCGATTCATAAATATGCAAAGCAACTTGATTTAGTTATATGCTTAGCTAAAATGAACATCTAAAGTAAGACTCAATCAGCCCATCTGTAAAGATTTGGAAAACGCAACGTATCACAAAGTGAATAAAACGAAGCAAGTATCCATACCAGTTGTGCTGGCGACCATAGCAAGAGTGAACCACCTGATCCCTTCCCGAACTCAGAAGTGAAACCTCTTAGCGCTGATGGTAGTGTGGGGTTTCCCATGTGAGAGTAAGTCATCGCCAGCTCATTATTCTAAACACCCCCAACTTAACTGTTGGGGGTGTTTTTTTATGCAGAAATTAAATCAAATTGAAGAGTTTTAACTAAAAAAATTCGTATTATTTCGATCTTTGCTTATGATTTAAACAATTAAAATAGAGTTTCTGCCTATGCAGTTTAAAATCATTGCGGCTTATGACCTAAATAAGCAACAACGGCAACAAATTGGTGAGCTGTGTTTTACTGCTTTTGATGAAGATCCTTGGAGTCAATATGCCTTCATGCAAACCGCTGTTCATATAGTCGGCATATTAGAGGATAATATTGTGAGCCATGCTTTATGGACAGATAGAATTTTCACCTTAAAAGATGGTGTTACTGTAAAAACTGCTTATATAGAATATGTGACTACTGATTATAAGATGCGGGGAAAAGGACTCGCTTCACAATTATTAAGATATTTAACCTATACTTTAACTACTTTGGGTTATGAACTCGCGGCATTACAGCCTGAAGATGAGACATTCTATAAAAAATTAGATTGGATTTCGTGGTGGGGAAATTTATGCATCAAACAAGATGCTTCTACTTATCTAACCGATGACTATGAAATTATGCTATTTCCGTTGAGTGTTAAGCTGCAAGACTTACTTTCACATCGTTTAGACGATGATACTATTTGTGCGGATTGGAGAGAGGGTGAACTTTGGTAACTGTTTCTATATAAAATATTGAAAAAATATTAGCTTTAGTTAAATAAATTAATTTAGTCTAATAATTTGATTTTTAAATATTTTTCTAATTTTTTATTTGTTAAAAATAAATCTATAACAAGACAAGCTGTTAATTTTAGAATTTAGGTTTTACTTAGCTTTTGTACTTTCTTGTTTATTTTAGAAGCTTATAATGATTCAGAATCATTCCAAATCTAATAAGGATATAACATGTCTACTGATCAGCAATTTCCAACACCCAATAATTTAGGAATAGCAGTTTATCCAAATAATGCAGAAGCTATTGGCAATACTCCTTTAGTTCGCATTAATCGTTTGATTAAAACTGGTGCAACCGTATTAGCAAAAGTGGAAAGCCGTAACCCTGCATTTTCTGTGAAATGTCGTATCGGAGCGGCACTAATTGCCGATGCAGAAAAGCGTGGTGTGTTAAAAGAAGGCATGCATATTATTGAACCAACTAGTGGTAACACGGGGATTGCATTGGCTTTTGTTGCAGCTGCTAAGGGTTATCCAATTACTTTAACTATGCCTGCAAGTATGAGTCTTGAGCGTAGAAAAGTATTAAAAGCTCTCGGTGCCAATTTGGTTTTAACTGAACCAGCGAAAGGGATGAAAGGTGCAGTTGATGAAGCGGTACGATTAGCAGCTGAACAGCCAGATGTTTATTTCTTACCTCAGCAATTTGAAAATCCAGCGAATCCACAAATCCATGTAGATACAACTGGTCCTGAAATTTGGCAAGCAACAGGTGGACAAGTCGATATTCTGGTTGCTGGCGTAGGTACTGGCGGCACAATTACTGGTATTTCTCGTTATTTCGAACAAGTTCAAAATAAACCTTTGTATTCTGTAGCCGTTGAGCCTGCTGAGTCTCCAATTATTACTCAAACTAGAAATGGAGAGAACATTACATCTGCGCCGCATAAAATTCAGGGAATTGGTGCGAACTTTATTCCAAAGAATCTTGATTTAGATCTTGTGGATGAAGTCTTACCAGTGACTAGCGAAGAAGCAATTCAGTGGGCAAGAAACTGTGCAACCCAAGAAGGTATTCTAGTGGGTATTTCAAGTGGAGCAGCTTTGGCTGCGGCGGCAAAAATTGCAGAACGCCCTGAAAATGCTGGTAAAACTATTGTTGTTATTCTGCCAGATAGTGGGGAGCGTTATTTATCTTCTGTTCTGTTTGATGGTTTATTTGACGAATAATATTAACTGTATAAAAAAGCCCATCTATTGATGGGCTTTTATTTAAGCTTATTTATAGAGCACTTTTTAAAGCTTTTTGATGACGTTTAACAGATCGAGCATATTTTTTAGCTTTGTGACGTGTCCAGAAACTTCGCTCATATCCAGTTGGTCCCACATTATAATAAGCTGTTGCTTTGAACCAACTATCCGCTGATTGATAGTAATGATTTAAAATATAAGCACCACATTGAATATTTGTAGATTCATCATACAAATTACCAGCACAAGTTTGTTGCCAATAGCTAGGAATAATTTGGGTTAAACCTACTGCACCCGTAGGCGAGAGGGCATTAGTATTGTAACTCGATTCTTGTCTTATGACCGCGGCAAGTAAAAGAGGCGGCACATTATATTGATCAGCACTTTGAATAATTATCGGAGATAACCGATTCGCTGTGCTTTGTGGAACAGAATAAGCTTTTTGTAGACCAGACGAGAGTTTATTTGAACGCCATGAAAATGAACCACTATTCGGGCCTAAGCTTGTACACCCAGTCATTATTGTCATTAAAGCAATTACGAAAAATTTGAGACTCAAAATGTTTGTTTGAGTCGTTTTAAAATAATTGTTAGATAAAGAAGAGGTAAGCAAAATACAAAACCGATAATCAAATTTCAAATGAAATCATGGTATTCAGCCATACTCATCGGATCAATATAAGTTCTGTTGCTCAGCACAAGCAAATAGTGAGAATTTTGTATAATTAAAATGAAAAAACCCCGACATCCTGTCGAGGTTCTTTCGTATTCAGCTTATGTAGCTAACTCCTGTCGACTACCGCTTCCTGCGTTCTTATTCTTCTTCAATGAGACATCCTGTCTCTCTATGTTTCATATATTATAAAAAAATACTAAAGATAAATATCCGCAAATCACCGCAAGTTTTGTACGTTTTAACTTACAGATCAACTTTCTTAAATACGATGTCGACTAGTTTCTGGGCTATAGGAGCACAAATCAATACACTTGGAAAAGCCAATATCCATGCAAGAATCCAAGCTGATACCCACAATGAAAGAAAATGATGATTTAGTCCCACTACTTTAAACGTTGAAATACCTGAAACTATAAAAGACATCATTCCAGATAAAATTAAGAGGAATAAAAGTTTCTGTACTTTCATGGTCTTATATTCCTTGATAAGCATTTAAGGTCAATGCAAAATTTTCTCCAAATTGTTGAGCAGTTTTAATATCTCCTTCATCAAACCTATTAGCATTACTGCTATGTTCAGCCTGAGCCATTAAGCCTGACCATGAGCCTAGACGATTGGCTGCTTGAGTATACGGAACACCTTGGTGTTGCTCAGGCATAATCGGGTTGCCAACCCATAACATGCCGTGTTGCATACAAAAGGTAAAAAGTGAAATTAGTGTTGATTGTTTATCACCTGCGGGAAGGGAAGATACAGTAAAGCCAGCCGCTAGTTTTCCTTTAAAGCTCTGTTTTTTCCATAATGGACCTGTTGCATCCATGAGTTGTTTTAACTTGGAAGATACACCACCTAAATAAGTGGGGGTTCCCCAAATTAAGCCGTTATATTGAATTAGGATTTCTGGATTTTCAATAAGATGTTCCGCACTTAGTAGATCTACTTCAATATTCTCTTGGCTCAAGATACCCATTTGAATTTGCTGAGCAATAAATTGGGTGTGGCCTTGGCGACTATAGTAAATAATGGCAACAGTTTTCATGAGCAGTTTCCTCTTTATTTAAATTTGAAATAATTTTGCAGTGAGATATAAGCCACAACCAAAAACACTATGGTTCATCAAACTTTTTAGACAGTTCAAAAAAGGATGAGGTGTTTTTGATGAAGCAAAGCCACTACCCATCGCAGGTTGCATAATAAAAAAAGGGATGAGAACGGTGACTACACCAAACAGAAGTGCTGAATAAAACTGAGGATGAATTAGCCAATCTGAGCCGACAATGAAAAGAAAGCTGAATGCAAAGATCAGTCCGACACTATAGTGAGCAATCCAACCTAATAAATATTCACCCTTAATTTGAGGGCTTTTTGCAATAGATTGATGGATGAGTTTCCCTTGAAATATCCAGCCGAACCAGCGTCCGAGAAAGGAAAAATTTAAGGTTGGAATTTTGAATATCTTTAATATTAACAGCCAGATATCCATAATAATTGTTGCACCAATACTAAGGCATAAAGCTTGAAAGAACAATGTGGAGAGATTCATTTTGAAACCTTGCTTTTATACGTATGAAACGTGATAAATTTATTGTGCAAGTTAAAGTTCACTTTAAGTCAAGAGGTTGTTATGGATATTGGTGAAGTCGCTAAAAGGGCAAAAGTCACAACAGCAACACTACGTTTTTATGAAGAGAAAGGATTAATTAAATCGATAGGGCGGCAAGGTTTACGTCGGCAATATGGGAAACAAGTGCTTGATCAGCTGGCACTCATTGCTTTAGGTCGTGCCGCAGGTTTTTCTTTAAATGAAATCGCAACAATGTTTGGACAAGATGGTAAACCAGAGCTCGATCGGCAAAAACTAAAAGATAAAGCTGAACAGTTAGAGCACATGGCAAAGCGATTGCATTTTATCAGCCAAGGATTAGAACATGCTGCTGTATGTCCTGCTGAAAATCATATGGAATGTCCAACCTTCCAGAACTTTTTAAAAGCAGCAATTGCTGGAGAATATCAGCCAACGAAACTTTAATTTTTTTTGATGAAGTTATTTAGTTTGTGTTTGTATTGAAAAGTTGGGTTTGTCATATTTTCGCCATAAAGATTTCATCTTTTTGAAGTAAAAACTTCATATAAGCTTGATTAAATTTGCTTAATTTTTTACCGACTGTATAAAACCATGAGCAAAAAAACTTTAGTCGCATTACTCTGTTGTGCCAGTTTGGGATTGACGGCATGTAACGATGATAATGATCAAGAACAAACCTCACCCACTGAAAAAGTTACCGAACCAACCTTAATTTCTTTTGCCAAGTTACCTGTAGAAACTTATGCAGCTGGACCAGATTCTGGCGCATATGTAAAAGGTGCAAACGGAATTTATCCTCCATTTAAAGGCCAACCTGTACAGGGCTTTTCTGCCGCATTAAAAAATGAAGATGGCAGTTATATGGCAATGGCCGATAATGGTTTTGGGACGCAAGATAATTCAGCAGACTTTCTACTTCGTATTTATAAATTAAAGCCTGATTTCAAAACTAAAGCTAAAGGCACGGGTCAAGTGACTGTACAAAGCTTTATCCAGCTGCGTGATCCAAACAAGTTAATTCCATTTAATATCGTGAATGGTGATACAGCTGATCGATTATTAACCGGTGCTGATTTTGACCCAGAGTCGATGCAACGTACTAATGACGGCACTTACTGGATTGGGGATGAGTTTGGTCCGTATTTACTTCATTTTTCAGCAGATGGTGTGTTGCTAGATGCTCCGATTGCTCTACCAAATCCATTAAATCCGACTCAAGAATTACGTTCACCACAAAATCAGTTTAATAAAGCTCAAATTAATTTTGTAGAGCCTCTGGTTCAGCAAAGTGGTGGTTTTGAAGGAATGGCAATTTCACCAGATGGGCAGTATCTTTACCCGCTTATAGAAAAGCCAATTAAGTCAATTCGGGAAACGGAAAGACAGTTACTGATTTCTCAATTCGATATTAAGAAAAAAGCGTATACAGGAAAATATTATTGGTTCCAGTTAGATAGCAAGGCAACCAATATTGGGGACTTCCAACTCTTTAATGATAATGAAGGTATCATTATTGAACGTGATGCAACACAGAATAATTTAGGCGGCTATAAAAAATTAATTCGTATTAAGTTAAATGAGTCAGGTCAGCTAGTCAGCCGTGAAGATTTAGTCGATTTAATTAAAATTGCTAACCCGAATTTGTTGTATAGCACAGCAAGAGCAGGGGATATGGGGACAGAACAGGTTTTCGCTTTCCCATTTGAAACCATCGAAGATGTGATTATTGAAAACGATACAACGTTGACTGTTCTAAATGATAATAACTTCCCTGGTTCGACAGGGCGTAACGCAAAACTGGCTGATGACAATGAGATTATTCAAATTCGTTTACCAAAAGCTTTGTTCTAAGCCATATAAACCAGTGAGTTAAAACTGCGGCGGGTTTTATTCCGCCGCATTTATGAGAAGAATAAAATACTGAACAAACTTTAATCAAATTAATTTTTATATCCTTGTTTTTGTTTGTTTTATAAACAGGGAAAATGAATGAAATTCATGTTAAAATGATCGGCTTTCATCTTTAGATGTCTCTCCTTCATCTGCTAGCCGAGATTCGCAAGCCATGTCTACTGCCTACACCATGCAAACTGCGCCAAAAGCGTTGTTTGATTACGACAAATATTGGGCGTCGTGTTTTGAACCAGCGCCATTTTTGCCGATGTCACGAGAAGAAATGGATCAACTTGGCTGGGATGCGTGTGACTTTATTTTAGTCTGCGGCGATGCTTATATTGATCATCCATCGTTTGTATCTGGTGTGATTGGACGTGTGCTTGAGGCACAAGGTTTTCGCGTCGGAATTATTGCACAGCCAGATTGGACCAATGTTGAAAGCTTCCGAGTTTTAGGTAAGCCAACCATTGCTTGGGGTGTGACCGCGGGTAATATGGATTCGATGATTAACCGTTATACGGCAGATCGTAAAATTCGTTCGGATGATGCTTATTCTCCAAACAATGAGCCGAACAAACGTCCTGACCGTGCAGCAACAGTATATTGTCAACGTTGTCGTGAAGCATTCCCAGATGTACCGGTGTTATTAGGTGGAATTGAAGGCAGTTTACGCCGTATTGCGCATTATGATTATTGGTCAGATAAAGTTCGTCGTTCGATTTTGATGGACTCAAAAGCCGATTTGCTGATGTACGGTAACGGTGAACGTGCCATTATTGATGTGATGCACCGTTTGGCTAAGGGTGAGAAAATTCACGAGATTACTGATGTTCGTGGTACAGCTTTTATTATTAATAAACATAACAAAGCATCAAAAGCAAAGTTTGTTGAAGTTGCAAGTAATGACGTAGATACGATTGGACGTGTTGATCCAATTATTAACCCTTATGTCATGACTGAAGATATTGACGGGTGTGAGGTTGAAAAAGAAAAAGGTAACTCATTAGCTCAATATCAAGATTTCCAGAAAGAGTTTGTTGCAAATCCGATTGTGCGTGAAGGCGACAAACTAGATGATGACACTCAAATTGTTCAATTAAAGCCGGCACCTTCAAAAGCAATTAAACACAAGTTGCCTCCACGTGAGTTGGCAGTCATTCGTTTACCTTCTTTTGAAGAAGTGGCGAATGATCATGTGCTTTACGCGCATGCAAACCGTATTTTGCATCTTGAAACTAATCCGGGTAATGCCCGTGCTTTGGTGCAACGTCATGGTGAGCGCGATGTCTGGATCAATCCACCTCCAATTCCTCTAACAACTGAGGAAATGGACTATGTGTTTGATCTTCCATATGCACGTTTGCCACATCCTACTTATGGCGATGCGCGTTTCCCTGCATTTGATATGATCAAATTCTCTGTCAATATCATGCGTGGCTGTTTTGGCGGCTGTACGTTCTGTTCGATTACAGAACATGAAGGTCGTATTATCCAAAACCGTTCGGAAGATTCGATCTTACGTGAGATTGAAAAAATCCGTGATACGGCACCAAACTTCACCGGCATTATTTCAGATTTAGGTGGGCCAACAGCAAACATGTACCGTTTGCATTGTAAAGACCCTGAAATTGAGAAGAACTGCCGTAAGCCTTCTTGTGTATATCCGGGCGTTTGTCAGAACTTACATACCGATCATGCACCTTTAGTACAGCTTTATCGTAAAGCACGTGCGATTAAAGGTGTGAAGAAGATTCTGATTGGTTCTGGTTTACGTTATGACCTTGCGGTACTAAACCCTGAATATGTAAAAGAGTTGGTACAACATCACGTTGGTGGTTATTTAAAAATTGCACCAGAGCATACCGAACAAGGCCCGTTATCGAAGATGATGAAGCCGGGTATTGGTACGTATGATCGCTTCAAGCAAATGTTTGACCGTTTTAGTAAAGAAGCAGGAAAAGAGCAATACTTAATTCCTTACTTTATTGCAGCACATCCGGGTACTTCAGATTATGACATGATGCACCTTGCAATTTGGCTTAAGAAAAATGGTTTCCGTGCCGATCAGGTACAGACGTTCTATCCGTCGCCAATGGCAACTGCAACCACCATGTACTATTCGGGCAAAAACCCGCTTGCTAAAGTTGCTCGTTATACTGAAAAGGTTGATATTGTAAAAGGTGAGAAGCGTCGTCGTTTGCATAAAGCATTCTTACGCTACCATGATCCAAACAACTGGCCATTACTTCGCGAGGCTTTAAAAGAAATGGGTCGTGCCGATTTAATTGGTAATTCGAAGCAGCATTTGATTCCGACTTATCAGCCACAAGGTACTGCGGAAGGTGAATATAAATCTGCACGTAAGAAGAACTCGTCTGTTGCGGGAGATTCAGCAAAACGTGGTCAGGGGCAATCTCGCTCAGTAGCAGGGCAAAAACGTCCACAAAAAGGACAGGTTCTAACTCAACATACAGGTTTGCCTCCTCGTGAAACAGGTGAGAAAAGACCGTTCGGTGGAAAAAGTAAACCGAAAACCAAGGTTCGTGGATGATGATAAAACAGGCTCTTAAATAGAGCCTGTTTTGTTTTTAATGTATCTGTTTAAATCGCATAGTGAGATTTTTGCAGATTTAAAGTACAAAAAGCGTAACGAAAGATGATAAATACCGAAAATCTGACGAGCTGCACTTGATTGTTGCTGACTGTATGATTATAAATAATGTGAGGGTGGCTAAATTTAAGCCAAGCTTGATAACTACAAGTGAAATTACTAAGTGAACCTTTTAAAAAACGGCTGTGTCGTTATCAATTAAAACAAAGTGTGCTCTAGCAAAATCATTATAAAAAACCTAAAGGATTGGACCTATGTATTATTTAATTACGATTTTATTATTATTCTTGGCTGTTGTGATGGCAGTGAAAAGTCTTTCACGAAGGCATCAACATGATAGTGCATTGAAGCGCCGTGCAGTATTAACCAGTCATGAACAAATGACATTAACCAGACTACAAACAGTTTTGCCTAAATTTACCGTGTTGGCACATGTGTCTTTTGATGCGTTATTAACCACAAAATATGCGCATACACGTCGAAAATATCAAAATATGGCAGCTGACTTTGTTGTACTTGATCAAAATTATCAGGTTGTAGTGGTTGTTGTTCTTGGCGAAAATGGTTTACGCCGAGCGCATCAGCAATATGAACGTCGTCTTTTACAACTGGCTGGCTATCGTGTGCTGCATTACAGTGAAGTACCTGATTATCACGATCTAAGAAGAGACTTACTAACTCCAGAAACAGAGATGGCAACTTTACATACAACGCCGCAGCTAGAAAGAATGTCAAATGCTTTTGTGAAGTCTTAAAAATTAGAGACTATAACAATTGATTGGAGAACTCATTAAAGAAGATCTAAATAACATGCTGACATTAAAAATGTTAAAACTACTAAAAAATTGAGCAATATAACTAGGGATATTGCTCAATTTAGTGTCACTTTATATTTATAAAAATTATGGAAGTACTGCAACAACCGTCATTTCTACAAGTACGTCTGGCGCATAAAGTTTGGATTCTACACAAGTACGTGCTGGTGGATGTCCTTCACTAATCCATGCATCCCAAACAGCATTCATTGCTGCATAATCTTTGTCGATATCTTTTAGAAAAATCATAACAGAAAGAATATGGGTTTTATCTGTTCCAGCTTCTGCCAATAAGCGGTCAATATTATCTAAAGTTTGTTGAGTCTGTGCTGTAACATCTACGCTTGTATCATCTGCGAGTTGCCCAGCTAAGTGTACCAAATTACCTGAAATCGCAACTTCGCAGTAGCGCGAAGTCACGTGTAAACGCTTTACCGTCATAAAAATGCTCTAGAGTGGCTTTATTTAATAGTATTGATTTTATGAAGAGTTGCTAGGCGGGCGCAAGCAAGTAGAAAAGAATTTCAGTAGATTATTGTGATGAGGAATATAAGATCAGCCATGTATCGGAAGGGCCCTGCAATATTCGGATTTGGTCGTCACGCCAATCACAGGACGATATGCCGAAAGTAAAGGTTGCTTTGGCATGTTGCAAATACATGGGTAATGAATATGCGCCAATTAGGTTACTCCAAACTTGCAGTAAAAGGGAATAGATTTTGTTCAAAAACTACTCTTTCGGGTGAAAAATAGCCAATTACCAAAGGTTAAGTTGAAAGTCATCTGCTTGGGTTTGTAATTGATAAACACCTATACCAATTAAGCGAAACTGGAAATGTTCTGGTATTTGCATTTCATTTAATAATAAAAATAAAACTTGGATTAAGTCTTGTAAGGACTGGATCGGTCTTTTAAAGCTTTTACTATGTTGTAAAGTTTGAAAATTCTTGAGTTTAAGTTTGATATTCACACCACGTGCATTGAGCTGTTTTTTCTCTAGAGTTTGCCAGACTTTTTCGGCTAGTCCCTGCCAATAGGGCTGACATTGGACCAAAGTAAAATCACTATCGAAAGTGGTCTCTTTAGAAATTTGTTGGCGAGCTCTTTCAGCTTGGACAGGTCTGTGGTCAATTCCTTGTGCATAGAGATAGAGTTGTTGACCATATTTGCCGAAATGATGAACTAAAACAGCCTCTTCAATTTTCTGTAAGTCGCCTAGAGTATGTAACTGAAGCTGCTGTAATTTTTCCTGAGTGACTTTACCGACTCCAGGAATTTTTTTAAGCGGAAGATCTTGAATAAAAGTAGCAACCTGTGAAGGTTTGATTACGCATAAACCATTCGGTTTGTTCCAGTCCGAAGCAATTTTTGCTAAAAACTTATTTGGTGCCACACCTGCCGAGGCAGTAAGTCCCGTTAACCGAAAAATATCTTCCCGAATGTGCATGGCAACTTCGGTTGCACTTGCAATTTGTTTTAAATTCTCAGTGACATCTAAATAGGCTTCATCTAAAGATAATGGTTCGATAAGAAGCGTATATTGCTGAAAGATTGAATGAATTTGAGCTGAAACTGTACGATATTTTTCAAAATTTGGCTCAATAATAACAACTTGAGGGCATAGTTTTCTGGCCTGAGTCATCGACATGGCTGAACGTAAACCAAATTCACGGGCAGGATAAGATGCAGCAGCAATTACAGCTCGCGGATGGTGAGATGAAATGACAACGGGTAAATGCCTTAATTCCGGGTGTTCCCGTAGCTCGACTGATGCATAAAAGGCATCCATATCGATATGAATGATTTTGCGCATATTATTGTGCTTTCACGATGCCTTGCTGCTGTAAGAATTGGTGCCATTCTTTGACTGAACCCTCATAAACATTTAAGTCTACTGGCTTTGTCATCCCTTCAATTTTACCCTGATTACTATGCTGCCAAAAGAGCCATTTTCTCTTGTCTTTAAGTTCAGGTTTTCCTTCGTAATCTCTGACCCAAAGTGGTGTATTGGGGAAACTACCTATTAGCACAATGTGGTAAAAGGTTTTAGAAATATAAAAGATAGGTGGTTTGCCATAATGCTGTTTTAAGCGGTCATGCATGATGCCTATTTCTTTAAGTAATTGTTCTTTGGTATGCGAGTTAATACAGTTACCGTCATATTCCAGATCAATAACAGGTGGAAGAGCATCTAATTTTTTAGGTACAGTCGCAATAAAGTTATCTGCTTGCGTTTTACCATCACGACATAGACGATAAAAGTGATAAGCACCTACGTGAAACCCATGTTCACGAGCTTTAAGCCAGTTTTCTTGAAATTTTGAATCTTGGTAATCACCGCCTTCTGTCGCTTTTAAATAAACGAATTGGAACTTTTCTGGTGATATTTTTTTCCAGTCAATATCACCCTGATGGTGAGAGACATCGAATCCCTGAACTGGATAATCTTGTGCAACAGCTTTTTGCTGGTAGAACAGACCAAAATAAGCCAATACGCCCATAACACATGCCAAGCCAATTCCGATTAGGGTATTGTACTGTGCTGTGAAAAAGGTTTTAGCTAATTTGGTCATGCAAAACTCATTAAAGATCTGAAGCCGACATCATAGCGCGATTCAAGAATGAGAAACCACGCTAAAAATGCAAAGGCTTATATGGGAGTATTTTTTGGAATTTGCCAGAAAATAAGAGCCGCAATTACATTGATACAACCGAGGCAAATTAAAGTGACATGGAATGCAGTGGTTACATGAGCTGGACCATAATAATTGGTAAATACGTTAATGAGTGTACCTGCCAGTGCCACGCCAATACTCATTGATAGCATCATGATCATCGATAGAAAACTATTACCGCTACTTGCATCTTGTTGAGGCAAATCTTTCAAGGTCAATGTGTTCATACCCACAAATTGTAGTGAGTTTAATGTGCCAAATAAGAAAAAGTGTAAGGCTCTAAACCAAGTTGGAGTGTCGACTGTCATGATGGCGAAAGAGGCGATACATAGCCCGACCAGTGTGGTGTTTATGAGTAAAAAACGTCGATAGCCAATTTTTTGAATAATCGGTCTGACGATTGGCTTTGAAAATAATGAACCCAAGACCAGTGGAATCATCATTAAACCGGCAATGAAAGGCTCAAAACCAAAAGCCACCTGTAGCATGAGCGGTAAAACAAAAGGTAAGGCATTACCACCAAAGCGGGCAAAGAAATTACCTAAAATACCAATTGCATAAATTTTGTTTCTAAAGAGACGGCTGCGAAATAATGCATTTTGATGAGTGTGTGAGTGATAGGCATACCAAAGTGTTGCGATTATGCCGACCACTATTAGCGAAATACTAAACCAGTTTGAATATTCAGGCGATGCCAGATGTTCAATACCCAACGACCATCCGATCATTGCCACTACTAATAAGATGAAACCGACCAAATCAAATGTTTTGACCATAGGCTCTTTTACATTTGGCATGACTTTTAATGTCATTAATATACCGAGTATGCCCATAGGAATATTAATCAGGAAAATCCAGTGCCAAGTTGCAACTTCAACTAACCAACCACCCAAAGTTGGACCAGCCAAAGGCCCGAGTAAACCTGCAAGACTCATTAAGCTCATTGCAGCTAAGAATTGAGTTCGGGGAATAATTTTTAAAAGTGACAGACGGCCAACGGGAAGTAGTAAAGCTCCGCCCACGCCTTGGATGACTCGGAAAAATAAGAGTTCATTGAGACTCTGAGAAAGACCACAACCCAAAGAGGCTAGTGTAAAAATAACGATGGCCGATAAGAATATATTTCTAATACCAAAGCGGTCTGCTAACCAGCCACTTAAAGGAATACAGGCAGCAACCGATAAGACATAGGCCACCACTACGCTGTGCATGCGTAAAGGGTCTTCATTTAGATGGTGAGCCATTGCAGGAATAGCGGTATTTACAATTGTTGTGTCCAAAGCCTGCATAAAAAAGCCAATGGAAACCAAAAGAACGAGTAGGCGATATTCGGGTTGCAAGGCTTGGTGAGTCGGCGTGGCATTCATAACATTTGAAAGTTAACGTTTTGGTCTAGTGTAAAACAAATTGAAAGTAAAAAAAGTAAGTCAATGTTGAATACCCGTTTACTAAATTTAAGTTCTTCTATTTATCAAAATTAACTAGCTAAATTATTCTAATGAAATAAAGAGGTAGAAGTATAAAAACAAAAAAGCGGCTGGGCCGCTTTTTATGGAGAGTAGAGAAAAAATTACACAACAAATCTTTTCGGCATTTTTAAGTTTTTAATCACGTTATAAATTTGATCAACATCATCACATACAATTAATTTAGCGCGGTGTTGAAGTGGGAGGAAACCCTCTTGGACCGCATGATCTAACTGGGCAATCAATGCATTATAAAAGCCATTTACGTTATATAAAATCATGGGTTTCTGGTGTTGGTTAAGTTGGCCCCAAGTGGCTATTTCCAATATTTCTTCAAACGTTCCTAAACCACCAGGTAATGCGACAAATGCACTTGCACGCTCTGCCATCATGGCTTTACGTTCATGCATGGTTTCTACCACATGTAATTCAGTCAGCCCAGCATGTGCTACTTCATAATCGAGCATAAATTCAGGAATGACACCTACAGCCTCTCCGCCGTTTGCAAGAACGCTTTCAGCAACTTGTCCCATTAAACCAATACTGGCACCGCCATAGACTAAACCGAAACCTTGGTCAGCAATTCCATGAGCAAGTTCAATTGCCTTTTCTCGATAGATTGGGTTATTTCCTGCACGTGAACCACAATATAATGCAATAAGAGGTTGTTTTGTTTTTACAGCTGTTATTGGTGAATCATTTACTGCCATTGTTAATACGCTATTCATTGCTTTATTTTTACCTTATCACGTTCATATTTCTTGTCTACACTAAGCAAAAGATATGACAACTTTATAAGCAGATTTATAGGAAAGAATCATGTTTTGTATGGGTTTGGTGAATGCCCGTTATGAACAAATAAAAATGATGAATTTATGTTAAATCTTGCCTATACTAAAAATTCGTTTAACAACATATGAACAAATATGGGTAGTGGTTGTAGTCGCTCCGTTTTAATTTCTTGTCCTAAAAAAACATTTTCCCTCCTTTGTATGGGCATGCCTGCTGTGTTGCCAAATAAAGATAAAATCCAATCAGCACAGGAGCAGGATCGATGATCTTTGAATGGATGTCTGATCCATCTGCTTGGGTGGGCTTAGCAACTTTAATCGTTCTTGAAATTGTATTGGGGATCGATAACCTTGTTTTCATCGCTATTTTGGCTGAAAAACTGCCGCCAGAGCAGCGAGGTAAGGCTCGAAAACTGGGATTATTATTGGCCTTGGGCATGCGGATGCTCTTATTGGCTGCTATTGCTTGGGTAATAACACTTACTCATCCGCTCTTCCATATTTTTGATCATCCATTTTCTGGTCGTGATTTGATCTTGTTGTTCGGTGGTGTGTTCTTGCTCTTTAAAGGCACCATGGAATTGCACGAGCGCATGGAAGGCAAACAACTGCAAAAGGAAGACAATCCAGTTCATGCGGCGTTCTGGATGGTTATTGTCCAGATTGTTGTGCTTGATGCTGTGTTCTCGTTAGACAGTGTGATTACTGCAGTCGGGATGGTCAAAGACAAAAGTGTCATGATGTTAGCAATGATTGTTGCTGTCGGAATCATGTTGTGGGCATCGAAACCACTCATGGACTTTGTTAATAAGCATCCAACCGTCGTTATTCTGTGTCTTGGTTTCTTGATGATGATTGGTTTCTCTTTGGTTGTGGAAGGTTTTGGTTTCCATATTCCGAAGGGTTACTTATATGCTGCAATTGGTTTCTCGGTTTTGGTAGAGATTATCAACCAGAGCATGCGCCGCAATCAGGAAAAACTGGTTACAACCACAGACTTACGTTATCGCACTGCTTCTGCCGTGTTACGTATGCTAGGAAGTAAAAGCAGCGGCTCTAGCTCAGATACGCAATCGTCTGATAAAGAAGATGTATTGGCTACACAAGCTTTTGCAGATGAAGTTTTTGACGAAGAAAATGGTGCTTACCATAGTGTGCTTGTGCAAGGTGTTCTTGGTTTATCAGAACGTCCTGTAAAGTCTGTTATGACGCCACGACCTGAACTTGAATGGATTGATTTAGACGATGAACCGGAAGTTTTAAAAGAACGTTTGATGTCAATGACACACTCTCGTTTGATTGTTGCACGTGGTGAACTTGATAATATTGAGGGTATTGCACTTACTCATAAAGTTCTAAATGGCTTTATTGAAACAGGTGTGGTTGATTTCGAAAAGCATTTACGTGAACCCGTCATTGTGCATGAAAATGCTCAAGTACTCATGGTAATGGAGCAATTACGTCAAGCACCTTTACAAATGGCAATCGTTTTAAATGAATATGGTTCAATTGAAGGTATCGCAACGCCAATCGATATTTTAGAAGCCATTGCGGGTGAATTCCCTGATGAAGATGAGCTAGATGCAGCCGCTGAGAGCTTGGCAGATGGTTCATTAATACTTGAAGGTTCGACAGACATTCGCCACTTATCCCTTTTATTAGGTCGTGATTTGGTCGATGAAAGTGAACAATATTCAACCTTATCGGGTTATTTGTTATTCCATTTAGGCCGCTTACCAGAAAATGGTGAGGCTGTTGAAGCCGATGGTTATCGCTTTGAAGTGATTACGATGGAAGGCCATAAAATCGAGAAAGTTCATATTGTTTCTATCGAACCAGACGAACCAAAAGATTAAGTTAGGCTTCATTTCTAGAAACATCATAAAATAGCTCCACTCTGAGCTATTTTTTATTTGAGAAACACAGAATGACTCAACACACTTGTCCATGTGGAAAAGGCAGCTATGTAGAATGTTGTGAGCCTTTACATTTAGGCACAGCAAAAGCCCTGACAGCAGAGCAGCTTATGCGTTCGCGTTATAGTGCTTTTGCATTACAGCAAATTGATTATATTGTGAAAACAACCGCTTTAGGTCAGCAAACTGCGCTTGATAAAGATGCCATTGCAGACTGGAGTAAACAAAATCAATGGTTGGGTTTAGACGTCGTCAACGCGAAAGAAAAATTAGATAAAACCCATGCACAGGTTGAGTTCAAGGCACATTATCATGATGGACAAAAAGCTCAGGTTCACCATGAGGTTTCACATTTTGTATATCAACAACAATGGTTTTTTCTTGATCCCACGGTAGATATGCATGTCACCATGAAACAGCCTTGTATATGTGGCTCCGGAAAAAAATTTAAACAATGCTGTGCACAATTCATATAACTTTACCTTAAAATACGCGCACCGTTTGGCCTGAGGGAAAGGGCAATGTTACTCACCGTTATTTATATTATTGCGATTACTGCTGAAGCCATGACAGGTGCATTATCTGCTGGGCGACGGAGTATGGACTGGTTCGGTGTCGTACTGATTGCCTGTGTGACTGCTTTAGGGGGCGGGTCGGTACGTGATGTATTGCTCGGACACTATCCTTTAACTTGGGTAAAACATCCTGAATATTTGGTTCTGACGTGTTGTGCTGCATTTGTCACAATCATTATTGCCAAATGGATGCGTCACTTACATAACATCTTTTTGGTACTCGATGCTTTAGGCCTAATCGGATTTACTATTATTGGTTGTCAGATTGCCTTACAAATGGGTCATGGTTTTGTCGTATCGGCAGTCGCAGGGGTGTTAACCGGAGTTTCTGGCGGTATTTTACGTGACATTTTATGTAACGATGTCCCATTCGTTTTCCGTCGCGAACTTTATGCGAGTATTTCTTTTGTGGCGGTCATTTGCTATTGGGTATGTTTAGACTTGGGTTTCAGTTTAGAGTTAACCGTTATTTCAACCTTAATTTTCGGTTTCACCCTTCGTCTAATTGCGATCTATTTCGGCTTAGAAATGCCTAAGTTTATTTATAAAGATGATGATGCAGAATCGGCTTCTTCAACCGATGAACATTAATCATGCAGAATACGATGTGAGCATGCTATAACAATTAAATATATTGTCTTGCTCACTTATTTTTTCCAGTAGAGTTTTCTTATGGATCTGGTTTCACGTATACAAAATCTTCCGATTGGCAAATTCCACTACACATTATTGTGGGTGGTTGGATTAGGTTGGATGTTTGATGCGATGGACACTGGCATCATTGCTTTTATCATGACAACGCTTGTTAAAGACTGGGCATTAACCCCAGCCGAAAGCGGTTGGATTGTCAGTATTGGCTTTGTAGGCATGGCTATTGGTGCAGTTTGTTCTGGTGCTTTAGCAGACCGTTTTGGTCGAAAGACAATATTTGCCACGACCATGGCAATTTATAGTATTGCGACTGCTTTATGTGCATTTGCTCCAGATTTGAAATGGTTATTGATTTTCCGTTTTATTGTTGGCCTTGGACTTGGTGGGCAGTTACCTGTTGCTGTGACATTGGTGAGTGAATATATACCTTCACATGTACGTGGTCGTTTTATTGTATTACTTGAAAGTTTTTGGGGTTTAGGCTGGTTAGTTGCTGCGTTAATTTCTTATTTTATTATTCCTAAATTTGGCTGGCATATTGCATTTCTCATGGGCGGCCTCCCACTAATTTATATTTTAGTAATTTGGAAAAAACTCCCCGAGTCGATACCGTACCTGATTAACCGCGGTCGTATCGAAGAAGCGCATACCCTAGTTCAAAAATTAGAAGCTCAGGCTGGTGTCCAAATTGTTCATCATATTGAAGTTGTGCCTGTAGCCATACAACAAAAAGTCTCTTTTAAACAACTTTGGAGTGGTCCTTTCGCTCGTCGTAGTTTAATGCTGTGGCTCATCTGGTTTGGAATTGTGTATTCCTACTACGGCATTTTCACTTGGTTACCAAGTTTATTGGTGAAACAGGGCTATGACATTGTTAAATCTTTTGAATATGTTTTGCTGATGATTTTGGCTCAGCTACCGGGTTACTTAGCGGCGGCGTGGTTTGTTGAACGTTTAGGTCGAAAAATTACTCTCGCTTCATTTATCGGATTTTGTGCACTGTCTGCATATTTCTTTGGCCAAGCCGATAGTGTGAACAGCATTATGTTCTGGGGTTGTCTCATGTCATTCTTTAATTTAGGGGCATGGGGAGTGTTATATACCTATACTCCAGAGCAATACCCAGCCAATATTCGGGCTTTTGGTTCGGGCTGGGCATCGGCAATGGGGCGTTTAGGTGGAATTTTGGCGCCGATCGTCGTTACCCATATGATGGTTGCAAAGCATGGGTTTAGTCATGTTTTTATGATGTTTACTGTGGTTTTACTTTTAGTCGCAGCCGTAATTTTAATATTAGGTGAAGAAACCCAAGGGAAAAGACTAGAGTCGATAGGCCTCTAGTTTTGCCTAACTTTATAGCAAGTAGCTAAAAATATAGAGAGATGAGACATAATTTGACGCTCAGGTGACAGACTCCCTCTTGTGTCTGTAACATAGCCCACTTAGCATAAGACTCATTTAAAATAACGACTGATTTGGAAGATAAGCTGACTATGACCAGCCTTGCGCATCAAGCGACAGAAAACCGCTCTGTAGCCGAATTTACTGAACAGGCTTACTTGAATTATGCCATGTACGTCATTATGGACCGTGCATTGCCGCATATCAGTGATGGCTTAAAGCCTGTACAGCGCCGTATTGTCTATGCCATGAGCGAGCTAGGCTTAAAAAATAGCGGCAAGCCAAAAAAATCAGCACGTACAGTAGGTGATGTGCTCGGTAAATACCATCCTCATGGTGATTCGGCATGTTATGAAGCGATGGTATTGATGGCTCAGCCATTTAGTTATCGTTATCCTTTAATTGAAGGACAAGGTAACTGGGGGGCACCAGATGATCCTAAGTCATTTGCTGCGATGCGTTATACCGAAGCAAAGCTTTCTGCTTACAGTGAGTTGTTGTTAAATGAGTTAGGTCAGGGCACAACTGACTGGCAAGATAACTTTGATGGTTCATTAAAAGAACCGATTACGTTGCCAGCGCGTATTCCTAATATTCTACTCAACGGCACAACCGGTATTGCTGTTGGTATGGCAACCGATATCCCGCCGCATAATTTACGTGAAGTGATTAAAGGAACGATTGCCTTAATTCGTAATCCGCAAACTTCGGATGAAAAATTGGCTGAATATATTCCCGGGCCAGATTTACCAACAAAAGCTGAAATTATTACTCCACCGGAAGAGTTACTCAAAATCCAGATCACTGGTCGTGGCAGTTACCGCATGCGAGCGGTTTATACCATTGAAAAAAATGAAATCGTGATTACCGAATTGCCTTATCAAGTATCGGGCTCTAAGGTGATTACTCAAATTGCCGACCAAATGCAGGCCAAAAAGCTGCCATTAGTCGTTGATATACGGGACGAGTCGGATCATGCAAACCCAACGCGATTAGTGATTGTACTTCGCTCTAATCGTATTGATGCAGAAACGGTAATGAGCCACTTATTTGCAACCACCGATTTAGAGTCGAGTTACCGTGTTAATTTAAACATGATTGGTGAGGATGGTCGTCCTCAGGTTAAGTCAATTCGTCGCATTTTGCTTGAGTGGATTGAAATCCGTAAAAAAACGGTAACTCGCCGTTTAGAATATCATTTAAACCGAATTGAAAAACGTCTGCATATTTTGGCAGGTCTTTTAATTGCTTATCTTGATATTGATACAGTGATTCGTATTATTCGTGAAGAAGATCAGCCTAAACCTGTATTGATGGAACATTTCAATATTGATGAGATACAGGCAGAAGCAATTTTAGAACTCAAGTTGCGTCATTTAGCAAAACTTGAAGAGATGGAAATCCGTCAAGAGCAAGATGAGCTTGCTGCAAAAGCTGCCATTATTCGTGAGCAATTAGAAAATCCGGAATCTTTAAAAAATCTGATTATTGGTGAATTAAAAGAAGACGCGAAAAAGTTTGGTGACGAACGACGCTCTCCAATCGTGGTGCGTGCCGAAGCCGTTCAGATTAAAGAACAGGATTTAATGCCAGCTGAAGCGGTAACGGTGGTTTTATCTGAAGCGGGATGGATTCGTGCTGCAAAAGGTGCGGATGTTGATGCAGAGAATTTAAACTATCGTGCCGGTGACCAATATCTAAGTCACGCTGTGGGTAAAACCAATCAACGGATTTATTTCCTTGATGAGACAGGGCGTAGTTATGCCTTGCCTATTAGCAGTTTGCCATCAGCAAGAGGTTTGGGTGAACCATTAAGTTCTAAACTTGCTCCTGCAAGTGGCGTGTCGTTTATTCAGGTTTATCTAGAAGATGAAGAGTCTGAGCTTATCGCTGCAAGTACATCGGGTTATGGGTTTAAAACTCAAGCCAAACAGCTCGATACCAATGCTAAGGCAGGAAAAACATTCTTGTCAGTCCCTGAAAAATCAAAAGCTTTACCATTAGTATCTGCTCAAAATATGACACATTTGGCTGTGCTCAGCTCAGCAGGTCGACTCTTAATTATCGATTTGGCAGAACTGCCAAATTTAAATAAGGGTAAAGGTAATAAGTTGATACAACTTGAAGCTAAAGAGCAAATTTTATCCATGACAACCCTGAACTTAGATGAAATAATTCAGGTGGTTGCAGGTCAGCAACATCTAAAATTAAAAGGTGATGATCTACAAAAATATATAGGTAAACGGGCTTCAAAAGGTCAGCTCTTACCACGTGGATATCAAAAAGCAAATAAACTGTTGATTCAGAGATAAAGCTAGCGTCTGGCAACATAAATACGCTATATATGGCAACATGTTCAAGCAATGAACTGAACTTGTTGGTATTGAATAACGATTAAAAGGACAGCAATTTGGAGTACGTAATTTGTACTCCATGCAAAAAATTTGGCAGGGATAAATTGTCAAAACTTCTGTCTCATAATCTTGTTCGAAAGTGTCATGAATGTGCCAATAAGTTTTACATATGTTCTGGCACCAAGAAGCTAAAGAATAGCTGGGGCATTGAATAACAGTTATTACTAAGGATTACGAATCGGAGATAATGGCATTATGGAAAAAATTTGGTTTGCAGAATACCAAAAGACAGGGATTCCAGAAACAGTAGCATTGCCTGCGGAAAATACCTCACTTGTTGATATTTTTGAGAGTAATTTCCAAAAATTTGGTTCTCGTGATGCCTTTATCTTTATGGATAAAGCGATGTCATTTAATGAGTTAGAGCTTGCAAGCCGTAAGTTCGCGACCTATTTGCAAAATTTGGGGTTAGCAAAAGGTACTCGTGTGGCAGTAATGATGCCGAATGTGTTGCAGTATCCTGTAGTTGCATTAGCTGTGTTACGTGCAGGTTTAGTATTAGTGAATGTTAATCCACTTTATACTGCGCGTGAACTTGAGCATCAATTAAATGACTCAGGTGCAGAAGTACTTGTAATTATCGAAAACTTTGCCAGTGTTTACCAAAGCATTTTGGGTAAAACTCCAGTGAAGCATGTAGTAGTTGCATCAGTCGGAGATATGCTCGGTACACTCAAAGGTACTCTAGTGAATTTTGTATTACGTAAAGTACGTAAACAAATTCCGGCTTGGAATATTCCAGGACACGTTAAATTTAATTCAGCATTAAATAAAGAAAATGCGAGTAATTATAAGCGTCCGACTTTAACTTTAAGTGACACTGCTGTACTTCAATACACTGGTGGTACAACAGGCGTTTCAAAAGGTGCAGAGCTTACTCATCGCAATCTTGTAGCAAACTTACTTCAGTGTGACGGTATTTTCCAAAGTAAATTTGGAGCAAACGATGGTGCTAAAGGCGACCGCATTGTTTGTGCATTGCCGCTTTATCATATTTTTGCGTTCATGGTTTGCGCGATGTATGGTATGTATAAAGGTCAAGCAAATATCTTGATTCCGAACCCTCGTGATTTACCAGCTGTTATTAACGAATTACGTAAATATCAACCATCATTCTTCCCAGCGGTAAACACATTATTTAATGCTTTAGTCAATAATGAAGAATTTAGACAACTTGACCATAGCAATTTAAAAATGGCGATGGGCGGTGGTATGGCTGTTTTACCTTCTACAGCAGAAGCTTGGAAGAAAATTACTGGTACAACCATTATTGAAGGTTATGGCTTATCAGAAACTTCACCGGTAGCAACTGCAAATCCGCCTGCTTCTACTGAATTTAGCGGCACCATTGGTATTCCGTTACCTTTAACTGAAGTTGCTATTTTAGATGATGATGGTAAAGAAGTTGCTTTAGGTGAGCAAGGCGAAATCTCGATTCGCGGTCCTCAAGTCATGAAAGGTTACTGGAATCGTCCTGATGAGACAGCTAAAGTCATGACAGCGGATGGTTTCTTCCGTACGGGCGATATCGGTGTTATGGATAGCCGTGGATATACAAAAATTGTAGACCGTAAAAAAGATATGATTTTGGTTTCTGGCTTTAACGTTTATCCAAGTGAAATCGAAGAAGTTATTGCTAAACATCCAAAAGTATTGGAAGTTGCAGCTATTGGTGTTCCAGATGAAAAATCAGGTGAAGTGCCAAAACTCTTTATTGTGAAAAAAGATCAAAGCTTGACGACTGAAGAAGTTTTGAACTTCGCTAAAGAAAACTTAACAGGCTATAAACGCCCTCGTTATGTTGAGTTTATGGATGAATTACCAAAATCAAATGTAGGCAAAATTTTACGTAAAGACTTACGTAAACCAGCCTAATCAGTGAATAAAAAAAGCGCCTTAGGGCGCTTTTTTTATTTTAGTTTTATGGCTTTTTATAAACCAGCGGTCTATATAAGGGCGTCCAATTCCGACCATCCCAACAAAAACAAGCATTGTGCCGAGTTGCAGGCGTAGGTGAGTTAAATCAAGCTGACCATAACTTAAATAATTATCTGCTAAGCAATATATCGTAATCACAATGAGCCAGTGCCACAAAGTAAGTCGTTTAATACCGACTGCAATAAAGGTAATTGTTAAAATAACAAAGGTGCCAAGTGTCGATTGCCAATTCAAATTTGCACAAATCACACTAAGTAAAAAAGCCATAATAGGGAGGATGATCTTTAATATGCGATCTATCTGAAGTTGATTCTGTTTTTGCTTATCCAAGACTTCAAACAATTCTTTTTGATCAGGTTGTTGCATACATGGCCCTATTAATCAGTGATGACAAGTGATTGCATAAAATTTCAGGTAAAAACGCAATGTTATGATAGCATGATCAACAGTATTTTCAGTGATGGATGGCACTATGCAGGGCATCAGCGGCATTATCTATATTATTTTAGTGGCATGTTTGCTGCCATACGCATTTACCGTAATTGCAAAGTTTACAGGTGGTTTTCAGCCTGTCGATAATCAGAATCCAAGAGCTTTTTTTGCGAAAACAACTGGTCTGGCTGCTCGCGCAAATGCCGTACAACAAAATAGCTTTGAAAGCCTACCTTTATTCTTAACAGCTATTTTAATGGCCGAATATATGGTCGTTCCGGAATATTTTATTCTGAGATTGGGTTGGGCATATATTATTTTAAGAGTTATTTATGGGATCTGTTATTTAAGTAATTGGGCAACTTTACGTTCGATTGTCTGGTTCTTATCTATATTGTGCCCAATCTTCTTATTAGTGGTCACGATTAAGCTGACTTGAGTGTCATTCTGTCATCATTCATATCAACTTTCGCGTGTGCGCATTGTATAATCGGCATCATTTTGATGATATCCACGCTATAATCGAGTGGATTTTACATCTGACTTCATAACGAAAGAGTATTGATATGAGTTACAGCAATATCCCAGCAGGTAAAGATGCCCCAAATGACATCTATGTCATCATTGAAATTCCTGCAAATGCAGCACCAATTAAATATGAAATCGACAAAGATTCTGATGCATTGTTTGTAGACCGTTTCATGGGCACAGCAATGTTCTATCCAGCGAACTATGGTTATGTTCCAAATACTTTGTCTGAAGATGGTGACCCGTTAGACGTACTTGTTGTAACTCCACATCCTGTTGCTGCTGGTTCTGTAATTCGTTGCCGTCCGGTAGGTAAATTAAAAATGGAAGATGATGGTGGTATTGATGCGAAATTAATCGCTGTTCCACACGAAAAATTGTCTCCATTGTATAAAGACGTGAAGGAATATACAGACCTTCCTCCATTGTTGATTAGCCAAATTGAACATTTCTTCAGTCACTATAAAGATTTAGAACCAGGTAAGTGGGTAAAAATCAGTGGTTGGGAAGGTGCTGATGTTGCTAAAGCAGAAGTATTAAAAGCTATTGAAGCTGCTAAATAAGCTTTAATTGATAAGGCTCAGAATGCCTCAATTGATATTCTGAGCTTAATAAAAAACCTACATCTGTTGCCAGACGTAGGTTTTTTTATGCTTGATAGATTTGTGAATTAGAATAATTTCACAGGAATATCAAGGAAAATACGCCATTCGTTGGTATCACCGATGTAAGCATTGGTTTGATAAGCATCGCTTGCACGATAGTAAGAGTTACGAATACGAAGGCTTGCATCTTTAGCAAAGCCACTTTGAATTGTATATTTTACTTGGTTAAAGAATTCACGTTCTTCGGCATCATCCGTTAAACCTTTAACTTTGATGTCCCAACCATATACAAATGCAGTGGTCCAGTTTAGACCTGGTAATACACCTAACTTACCAAAATCAAGACTGTACTGAATTTGCGCAGATTTTTCATCGTTACCGATGAAATCAGACAGGTAAGAGTTTGGCAAATAAATACTTTGGCCACCGTCAGCATTTTCCCCATAATCATAACCGACATTACCACTGTTTTGTTGGTAAGCAACCATGATGTTATGTGGACCAGTATTATAGGCTGTAGAGATTGCCCAGATATTATTCTTACGATTAGATAGGTCATCAGTAGTTTGTGAATAAGTGGAAGCACCTTCATCAAACTTAGTATGATAACCACTGAAATCGTAAGTTAATGAGCTGTCATTAGAAAGAGGTTGCTTGTAGTTCACATTTACATAATGACGTTCAAGTTTATCTTTACTATCTAAACCGTAGTAAGATGCATTTAAATTATCATCAAACTTGTATTTAGCACCCCAAACAATTGCACGGTCAAGACGACGGCCATCTGTGTTCACTTGATCAGAATATTGGTTTTTAGTGAATTTACCAGCAATGACTTCTAAATCTTTAATTTCATGGCTAGTTAACAATGTACCCGTGAAATATTCAGGTACTAGACGAGCTGTGTTACTTGCAAGAACAGGTAGGTCGAGTACTTGAGTACCATAACGTACAGTTGTATTCGAGAAACGTGCTTTTACGTTACCACCACCACGAGCCCAGTGATCATAAGTATCACCAGAGTTTTCTTTACCGTTCAATGTTTCGCGTGGAATCATGTTATTACCAGCGTTATTATTGTCGCCGATTTTAAATGAACCATCACCAACAATACCAACACCGAAACCGACAATACCAGGGGTAAAGCCAGAATCAATATTTACAATTGCTGTTTGAGCAAATGAACTGGTGTCATCTACGCCATTTTTTTTGTCACGGCTGATGTAACCTGTACGGAAGAGAATAGAACCGTTCGCATCTTCAACAAATCCTTTTGCCTCACTTTGCTCGCTTGCCTGAGCTGAGGAAATTATTGCCGCAGAAATGAGAACTGCTAATGTAAGTTTTTGTGCATTTAGCATATTTAAAGAACCTCATAAAAACGATAAATCCTGTGCCTTGTTATTGTTCAGGGCCTAGGATTTCAATCAATTGTATAAGTAATCTATAAAAAAGATATATTTTTGTTCATTTTATTTTATATATGCTATGCATAATTTGATTAATGTGGTAGGGCGGATTTTCTAAATTTATTGTTAATTTTTTGTAGTTAATTTATTGTTTAAAATAAAAAAATTAATTTATTTTTTAGTGGATTTTTACCATTTAATTTAGCGTTAAAGCTTAAAAAATAGTTGATTTTTATGATCAATTTTTGCTCTTTTTTATTGGATTTGTTTGCTTTTTAATCTTTTTTAAAGTTACTTTTTTAAGAATTAATACTCAATGCAATATGAATTGTTACTTTATAACATTATTTTAATGGAAGGATGTACAAGAATAAACCACTATGAGTAAGCCCATAGAATCTATTCTATTTGAACAAATTTAGTGCGATGTGTTGCCTGAATTTTGTGCGCTAGACTTTTATAAGTATTTTTGTTTAAAAAAAGACCCAAAATAGTTCATAAGTTTTAAAACAGAAAAAATAAAGAAATCTAATTAAAAGAAATGCCCATTCACAGATCATTAAAAGCCAGTTTTAAAAAATTTACGTAATTTTTATATCCCTTATTTAAGTTTAAATAGAAATTTTACATTGAGTAAATTGATACTGCCGATGTTGTTAATTTATTTCCGACAAGGTGTTTCCTCATGTTGTTCTTTTTTAATTGGATAAATGTAGTGTTTCATAATATTGTTTTTTATGAATATATTTTTAAACTTAATAAGCATTTTTCTCCTCATAAAAATATTCTAATTTCTAAATTAATGAAGTGCAGCGATAAGAAAGATGTACTTGGCACAGCAATTGCTAAAGCTTAAGTAACACAATGTGTTTATACATAAATCGTGCATTCATTATGGGGGAGATCAGAATGATGAAATTTGCACTTAAGGCCTTAGGTCTTGGTATCTTTGCAGCAGGTTCAACCATGGCTATGGCTGAAGATGCACCATCTTTTTATGGTATTACAGCAACCGGGAGTGTCGCAGCAACCACAGACTACCGTTTCCGTGGTATTACGCAATCGTCAAACAACCCGGCAATTCAAGGTGGTTTTACTTTTTCTCATAAGTCTGGTGCATATGTTGCGCTTTGGGGGTCAAGCGTTGACTTTAATACACCTGGCGTTTCAACTGAAACCGATATCTCATTAGGTTATACCAATACCTTAAAACTGTCAGATAAGCTGGCACCGACCTATGACGTGGGTGTAATTCATTACGGCTATATTGGTTCTGATTCAAAATTTACTAACCCATACAATGGGGATACTGGTTTTGACTTTAACGAATTTTACGGGAAATTAACATTTGCAGACTCTTTATTTAAAGGTGATGCACTTAGTGTGGGTGTAAGTTATTCGGATGATTACTGGGGCCACTCTGATGAGTTCTGGTATTTTAACGTCGGTTATTCAGCACCAATTGCAGACACAGGATTTACTGGGCTTGCTTCAGTTGGTTATAACAAGCTTAAAAATAAAGACTCTTTACTTGTAGTTGCGGGTGGACCAGGTGAAGACGATAGCTATATCGATTATAAAGTCGGCGTAAACTATAACATTTTGGGTATTGTTGCTGAGCTAGATGTAGTTGGTACAGATATTAGTACTTCTGGCATGACCGATGCTCAGAAAAAACCTTATGACACAGGTTTAGTGTTTAGTTTAACTAAAACATTCTAAGTTTTGAGTTATAAAAAGCGGGTTTATTGACCCGCTTTTTTTATTAGTTTTCTATTTCAGAAAGTAGCTGTTTTAATTGGCTAAGCTCAATATCCGAGGCTTTGGACAGTGGTTTACGTGGTGAACCCGCAGAGACACCCTGTAGCTGTAAACCTGCTTTAATCGTTTTAGGTAACCCACCATTTACAATAAAGCGTAGTAGAGGAAGTTGTTGATAAAATGTTTTTTGGGCTCGTTCTAACTCACCATTTTTTACATATTCAATAAGCTGTTGAGGTTGCTGACCTAACAGGTTTGGTGCTGCTGTACACCAACCGCTTGCTCCTGCACATAAGGCTTCTAAAGCTAGAGGGTTGCAGCCGTTATAAAATGGAAGTTCACCTTTTGAGAGTTCCTGAATTTTATGCATACGTTGAATGTCACCGCTACTTTCTTTCACCATTGTAATATTTGCAATGTTGTTAAACATACGTACGATTAATTCTGGCGACATATCAACACCACTAGTCGCAGGGTTGTTATAAATCATAATCGGTAAAGTCGTTGCTTGGGCAATTGCCTGATAATATTCAAAAATCTCTTGATCTGTGAGTTTCCAGTAAGATACAGGAATCACCATAAGTGCATCTGCACCATAACTTTGTGCGATTTGCGCCTTTTTGATGGCTTGATCAGTGGTGAGTTCTGAAATTCCAATAATGACAGGCGCACGTTTGTTAATGCTTTCAATTGAAGTTTTAGCCACTAAGCACCACTCATCCCATTCAAGATAAGCGCTTTCGCCTGTGCTACCCAAAGGTGCAATCGCATCACAGCCATTTTCAATAAGCAAATCCAGCATCTGTTTTAAAACAGGAAGATTAATAGTGTTGTCATCAGAAAATGGAGTAACAGGGTAGCCAATAATGCCGTGTAGTTTCATGGTCGAAATCTCTTTTTAAATACAGTCAGAATGTTTTTTCAAAGCTTTACGTGCGTAGTAAGCAAAGTTCACTTTGTTGCGTTTATCGGTAGATACCCAGTCATGAGCTTCTATGGCTAAATCGTGTGGGATTGGCTGAATTTGCCCGGCAGACATGGCTAGCAGTTGCAGTTGAGCTGCGCGTTCAATTAAAAGAGCCAAGTTGCATGCTTCTTCAATAGTTTTTCCTGTGACCAGTTGTCCATGGTGAGACAACAAAACAGCGCGGTTTTTACCTAGAGCAGAAGAAATCAAAATGCCTTCTTCATTGCCAACAGGAACGCCCGGCCAATGGCCTACAAAAGAACAATCTTCGTAAAGTGCGCAAACGTCCATTTGGGAAACCATAAGTGGAATTTGAAGCATCGACAGGGCAGCTACATGGGTGGGATGCGTATGGATAATGCAGTTCACTTCTGGATGTTCTTTATAAATCCATGTGTGAAAACGATTGGCTGGGTTTGCCATTCCTTCTTGATTGATTGGCTCTAAATCTTGATTCACCTCAAGTAAGTTTGAGGCAGTAATTTCATCAAAACCTAAACCGAAACGCTGAGTAATAAAGGAATCTTTATTTTCACTACGGCAAGTAATTTGGCCTGCTAAACCAGCATCATGGCCATGATCAAATAAAATACGACAAGTGAGTGCAAGCTTTTGGCGATCAGTTAAATCTGAGTCGCTAATCCACTTTTGCATGTCTTGTTGTGCGTGTTGCATCAGATCTTGTTTGTTTACAGAAGCAGTCTTCATCTTTTCTCCAGTCCAGTTGACCAAATTAAGTAGGTGAAGGCAGAATAGAAAACAACTGGATGAATCAATACATCCAGTTTTTATAAGTTATCTGGTCCAGATGAGGCAAATATGCTAAGACCTTGGCAAGTACATTTTCGTATTGATGAAAGAGAAGAAAAAACGGTTTTTCTAAAACTGACTAACTTGATTAGTCAGGAAGTTTTAAGTGGCCGTTTGGCGCAAGGGACTATGCTGCCGGGCTCTCGTAGCTTATCAAAAGAATTAGGAATTAATCGGAAAACAGTACAAGCGGTCTATGAAGAATTAGAAGCACAAGGATGGCTTGTGACTCGTCCCAGAAAAGGCACATTTGTGGCAGATGTTTTGCCAGAAAAACAGCTCCAAATAGAGCCGATATCTGAGCGAAAAGTTAATGATAAACCGACTATTCAGCAAGTTGCTTTATATCCACATAACGATGGGGTGCCAGATCCACGGCTTATTCCCTACGAACTATTTTCACGCGCCTATCGGCATGCACTGATTAAAATTACTCAAAATCAGTATATGGGATATGGTGACCCACGAGGTATGATTGAGTTAAGACAAGCCTTACAACAAATGTTGTCGATGGAGCGTTTTATGAATGTTGCCGAAGATGAGATTTGTATTGTACGGGGTAGCCAGATGGGAATTTTTCTTGCCTCTCGTGCATTACCTAATCGGCAGGGCGTTATTATTGTTGAAGAGCTTTACTACCCATCTGCTTTTAAAGCGTTCCAATCAAATGGTTTTCAGGTCGTTTCTGTCAAATTAGATGGACAAGGTATTGTCATTGAGGATTTAGAACGGATTTTACAAGAGCATTCTGTAGCTGCCATTTATACAACCCCACACCATCAATATCCTACAACAGTCACGATGACAATGAATCGCCGTCTCCAACTCTTAGAGCTTTCAAAAAAATGGGGCTTTTATATTATTGAAGATGACTATGACCATGAATTTCATTATGACAGTCGGCCTATGCCACCCTTAGCGAGTTTGCCTCATTCTGAGTTGGTTATTCATGTGGGTTCATTATCTAAAGTTTTTGCACCCGGTATTCGATTAGGCTATATGGTGGCATCTCCAACAATCATTCAATCGATTACTGAAGATATTTTACTGATTGATCGTCAAGGTAATAATATTACTGAACTTGCTTTAGCTGATTTAATGCAGCGGGGCGAAATCAAACGACATATCCGTAAAATGAAAAAAATATATCAGCTACGCCGTGATCATGTGTTAGCTGAGTTTAAAAGAATTTTTGCAGAGCGTGTTCATATACAACCACCCGCGGGTGGAATGGCTGTATGGGTGAAATTCCAGAAACCATTTACTCAAGATCAGCTTATAAAATTAAAAGAACTCAACATTGATACAGAGCAAAAGTTTAAACAAGGGGAGTCTTCTAGTCATTGTATTCGCTTGGGTTTTGCAGCTTTATCAGAGAAGGAAATCACTGCTTTAATTGAGACGTTAAACAGAGTTCTTAATAAAAGAACAGCGGACTCATCATCCGCTGTTTTACCTTAAGAATGATTGCCTCGATAAGAGAGCGCTTCTGTAAGATGAGGACTTTGGATCACCTCACTTTGAGCCAAATCGGCAATGGTTCGCGCTACTCGTAAAACACGATGATAAGCGCGAGCCGATAGATTTAAACGTTGTTGAGCCATTTCAATCATTCGTTGCGAAGTATTATCAAGGACAGCATATTGCTCAAGTTGTTTCGGTGAAAGTGCTTGATTTAAACAATCTTGTCTTTGCATTTGTTGTTCATAAGCAGAAATCACACGTTGTCGAACGCTGCTAGAATCTTCAGCAGGTGTTGGATCTTGCAGTTCCTGAGCTTTTAAAGGTGGTACATCAATATGCAAATCGATACGGTCAAGTAAAGGTCCCGATATACGGTTTTGATAGCGCTTAATACTTTCAGGTGAACACTGGCAACGACTATCTTGATTAAACGCATAACCACACGGGCAGGGGTTCATGGCTGCAATCAGTTGGAAATTAGCTGGATAGGTAATTTGCCGAGCTGCTCGTGAGATAATGATTTCTTTTGACTCAAGCGGCTGCCGTAAAACTTCTAGCACTTTTCTGTCAAACTCAGGAAGTTCATCTAAAAACAAAACCCCTAAATGCGACAATGTTATTTCGCCCGGTTTAGGGTGAGATCCGCCTCCAACGAGTGCAATCGCGGATGCTGTATGATGGGGCGCTCGAAATGGACACTGACCAAAAGTATGTGATGTATTTGAAATTGAATAAATACTCGCAACCTCAAGTGTTTCTTGATTAGAGAGAGGCGGTAAAATTGAAGGAAGCCTTGAGGCAAGTAGAGTCTTACCTGTTCCGGGTGGTCCTTTAAAAAGTAAGGAGTGCCCTCCAGCCGCAGCAATTTCGAGTGCACGCCGTGGGCGTAGCTGACCTTTTACATCTGCCAGATCAAATTTATAAGGCATTTGGTTTGAAGTGGTCGTAGGTTCAACCGAAGAGAGAGATTTTGTGCCCAGAAAATGTTCACAGACTTCTTTTAAATGGCTCACCGGATAACATTTAAAGTCGGGTAAATGGCTAATATCCTGACTATTATCAAGCGGTAAAAGCATTTTATGCTTAGCCTGTTGACAAGCCATTGCCAAAGTTAAAGTACCTGACACTGGCCTTACATGGCCATCAAGTGCTAACTCTCCAATAAATTCAAAATCTTCGGCGCAGTTTTCTGGGAGCTGACCAGAGGCAATTAGAATACCGACAGCAATGGGTAAATCTAGACGTGAACCATCTTTGGGCAAATCTGCTGGTGCAAGATTAATGGTCAGTCGTTTAGTCGGAAATTGAAATCCACTATTAATAATGGCTGAGCGAACGCGGTCTTTACTTTCTCTGACTGCCGCTTCTGCTAGACCTACAATGGTCAGAGAAGGTAAGCCTTGACTCACATGTACCTCTACTTCAATGAGAGGTGCATGTAAACCCAAAAGTCCCCGTGTATAAATTTTAGAAAAAGACATCTTATTGTTCCATTATGGTGCTTCATTTTTAATCGTTGTAAAGTATAAGTGCGCTACAGTGGTGCTTATTTTTTATTCTTTAAAGTTTCTTCTAATAGACTCACTTGTTTTTGTAGCTCTTCTAAACGTTGGTTGGCCGATTGAAGTGCAGTTTTTTGGCGGTCAATCTCTTGTCTGGAAACAAGATCTAACTTTTCGACTGCTTCATTTAATAATGCACGTAAATTTTTTTCCAAATCTTTTTTAGGCTCATCAATTTGTTCCAGAATGGCCTGTAATAAAGTTTCTAGCATAAAATATCCAAAGTGTTGTATTACCTTATGGTTTACAGTTTACCACTGCTTGAACGTGGGATATAGGTTTCAATTCTTTTAGTATAAATAGAACATTAAATCAGCAGCTAACCATACTGAAAATTCATTTTATTTTTAATAGCTCATCTACATCTTGATCACTAAATAGGTTATAAAGAAACTTCATGCAAAAGATTCACTTCCCCCAACCTTTGAAATATTGGCATGAAAATTGAACATAAAACCTTACTGGTGAAAAGAAGCCGAAGGAAACAAACATGAAGCTTGTAACTGCAATTGTAAAACCGTTTAAATTGGATGATGTGCGTGAAGCGCTCTCTGACATTGGTGTACAAGGGATTACCGTAACTGAAGTTAAAGGTTTTGGTCGTCAAAAAGGACATACAGAACTCTACCGTGGCGCAGAGTATGTGGTTGATTTCTTACCTAAAGTAAAAATCGAAATTGCGATTAGTGATGAAATGGTCGACTCGGTAATTGAATCAATTACACGTGTGGCAAGCACTGGAAAAATCGGCGATGGTAAGATTTTTGTGACTAATCTGGAACAAGTAATCCGTATTCGTACGGGTGAGACTGGACCGGATGCTGTCTAATTGGCACAAAGCTTGCTGAGTAGAAAATAACTCGCAAATGAGGTTGGGGGACACGAATGAAAAAAATACTTATGGCGCTGAGTCTATCAGGCGCTCTTTTGGGTGGTACTGCCGTTTGGGCAGAAGATGCTGTAACAACACCTACATCGGAAGTTGCGGCTACATCAACATCTCAAGCTACTGCAACCACAGCAGAAGCACCAGTTGCTGAAACTCCGGCAGCTCCAGCACCAACACCAAAACTTGATACAGGCGATACATCGTGGATTTTAGTTTCAACAGCTTTGGTTCTGTTAATGACCATTCCTGGTTTGGCACTATTCTACGGCGGTATGGTACGTAAAAAAAATGTCCTAAGTACGATGATGTTCAGCCTATCCGCTGCAATTTTAGTCAGTTTGCTGTGGGTGATTGCTGGGTATTCAATCGCGTTCTCTGGCACAGGTGCATTTTTTGGTGATTTGTCTAAAGCAATGCTCAACGGAGTCGCGTTTGATGCATTGAGTGGGACAATTCCTGAAAGTCTGTTTGTTATTTTCCAAATGACCTTTGCCATTATTACAGTTGCAATTCTTAGCGGATCTATTGCAGACCGTATGAAGTATTCAGCTTTCATGATCTTTATTGCGGTTTGGGTGCTCGTTGTTTATGCACCAATTACTCACTGGGTTTGGGCAACAGATGGCTGGTTATTTAAAGCAGGCGCATTAGATTTTGCTGGTGGTACAGTTGTACATATCAACTCAGGTGTTGCAGGTCTAGTTGCTGCTTATATGCTTGGAAAACGTATTGGTTTGGGCCGTGAATCTATGGCTCCGCATAACCTGACTCTAACTGTTGTTGGTGCAAGTTTACTTTGGGTAGGTTGGTTCGGCTTTAACGGTGGTAGTGCATTAGGCGCGGGTGCTCGTGCAAGTATGGCAATTTTAGTGACTCAAGTTGCTGCTGCCGCTGCTGCATTCTCTTGGTTAGTTGTTGAACGCATGATTCGTGGTAAAGCATCTGTATTGGGTGGCGCTTCTGGTGCGGTCGCTGGTTTGGTTGTGATTACGCCAGCAGCAGGTTTTGTTGGGGTAGGCGGTGCTTTAGTCATGGGTCTTATCGGTGGCGTAGTGTGCTTCTGGGGGATTACTGCACTTAAACGCTTACTTAAAGCCGACGATGCTTTGGATGCGTTTGGTTTACATGCTGTAGGTGGTATTGTCGGTGCGATTTTAACTGGCGTATTCTACAGTGATGAAATTATTAAAGCAGCTAACGTTACCTTAGTATCAACATTTGCTGGTCAATTGTGGGTACAAGTTGAAGGTGTATTGGCAACCATGATTTACAGTGGTATCGCGACTTTTGTAATTCTTAAAGTGATTGATCTTGTGATTGGTATCCGTGTGAACGCCGATGATGAGCGCATGGGTCTAGATTTAAGCCAACATGGCGAACGCATAGAATAATTCGTATATATCTGCTGTCTTAAAAGAACAGTCTTGCGCAGTGATCAAAGCGATACTTTGATCTTGCTCAGGACTGTTTTTTTGTCTCATAGAATGCTGGTTCTGTAAGCGTAGAAATTTTGCTACACTAGGTCAAAGTAATCGACCCTATAAATCCGCTATGCATTGTCCATTTTGCAACGCCGCAGATAGTAAAGTCATCGATTCACGTTTAGCCGCCGAAGGCTGTCAGATTCGTCGACGTCGTGAGTGTGTAAGTTGCGGTGAACGTTTTACCACTTTTGAAAGCTATGAAGTGGTGATGCCCCGTGTAATCAAATCGAATGGAAAAAATGAACCTTTCGATGAGGCCAAATTACGTCGTTCGTTAATGCACGCTTTGCAAAAACGTCCAGTCACCCAAGAACAGATCGAAACTGTTTTAAGTGATATCCAATTGCAGATTCGCCGTTTAGGTGAGCGCGACGTGAAGTCTAGAACAATTGGTGAAGTCGTCATGCAATCTTTATTTGCACTTGACCATGTCGCTTATGTTCGATTTGCTTCTGTCTATCAAGATTTTCAGGATGTTGAAGCTTTTCGCCGTCAAATTGAGCAAATGCAGCAACGTGAACAATAACTATTTGAGATTTTTATGTCTGAGTTGAAAAAAGATCAATATTGGATGCAGCAAGCTATTGAACTTGCCAAACGAGGTCTATATTCGACTAAGCCGAATCCAAATGTTGGTTGTGTCATTGTCAAAGATGATCAGTTAATAGGTGAGGGCTTTCATCCTAAAGCAGGTCAACCCCACGCAGAGGTTTTTGCCTTACGTCAGGCGGCTGAACAAGCACAAGGTGCAACAGCCTATGTGACGCTTGAGCCATGTGCACATTATGGGCGAACTCCTCCTTGTGCCGAAGCACTGGTTAAAGCACAAGTTAAAAAAGTGGTTGTGGCATGTCCTGACCCAAACCCACTCGTTGCGGGCAAAGGTGTGCAGATTTTGAAAGATGCCGGAATTGAAGTAGAAGTTGGCATTTGTGAAGATTTAGCAGAAAAATTAAACCAAGGTTTTTTAAAGGCGATGTCTACAGGCATGCCTTATGTACGCTTAAAAGTAGCTTCAAGTCTAGATGGTCGTACGGCAATGGCATCTGGTGAATCGAAATGGATTACTGGTTCTGCTGCCCGTCAAGATGTCCAGCATTGGCGTGCTATTTCAGGAGCAGTGATTACAGGTATTGAGACCGTGATTGCAGATGATTGTCAGCTTAATGTGCGTTCACTCGGACATATTGATATTGAGACAGTTGCTCAGCCGAAACGAGTTGTTTTAGATCGTCAGGGGCGTTTGCCACGTAATGCTAAAATTTTAGAAAACCCTGAAACTGTGATGGTGATGGGGCCATATCGTCAAGAACTTGCCGATTTAGGCGTGATACAATTAGAAATTCAGCCTTTAAAAATGCTGTTACAGACCCTATCTAAGCAATATCAAATTTATGATGTATTGGTGGAAGCTGGTGCAACATTATCGACCGCCTTTTTACAAGAAGGTTTAGTCGATGAATTGATCAGTTATATTGCCCCGACATTATTGGGGAAAAGTGCAAGAGCCATGTTCAATGCAGAATTTGAATATATGGCACAACAACTTCGTTTTACACTTCTTGATGTGACACAACTTGATCAAGATATACGCTTAAGGTTAATCCCTACGCAAGAGAAAGTATGAATCCAGAGCCTTCGGTTTATCACAAACGTCGTCATGCGGCCCGTACGACAGACGAATATCTTTTCCATCAGCTTGTTCCTTATTTGGGTAATAAGCGCCGATTGCTCCATCTAATTTTAGAAGCCCTTGAAATTACAGGGACGCTGAATAGCAAGAAAAAGAATCCTCCGATTTTTGCCGATTTCTTTGCCGGCAGTGGTGTCGTGTCTCGCTTGGCGCGTCAAAATGGTTACCGTGTGATCGCAAATGACTGGGAACCTTATAGCCATGCTTTAAATCATGCGATTTTAGCTTGTACTGATGCGCCTGCTTTTAAAGAGCTGGGTGGATATCAGAAGGCAATCGATTATTTAAATCGTTTACCTGAGGTTAAAGGCTGGGTAACGCATAACCTTTGCCCACGTAACGATGATGTATACGATCCAACCCGTGATCGTTTGTTCTTTAAACGCCGTAATGGTATGCGTATTGATGCGATTCGCCAGCAGATTGCAACATGGCAGGCGCAAGGTGCAATTAATGATGTAGAGATGAGTGCCTTGCTCGCGCCATTGCTCTATTCAGCAAGTTTTGTGAGTAACACCAGTGGTGTATTTAAAAGCTTCCACCAAGGGTGGGGCGGACGTACACAAACTGCATTAGAACGAATTGAGTCATTGCTTTGGTTAACACCAAGCCGTTTTTGCGAGATTGGTGATCGTAAGCGTCCTGCTGCTGAAATGTGGTGTGTAGATTCACAGCATCTCGCAAATCAAATGAGTGGTTTTGAAGTAGATGTTGCTTATCTCGATCCACCTTATAACCAACATGCATATAGTAGTAATTACCATGTTTTAAATGCATTAACTTTATGGGATCAGGTTGATTTACCTTCACCAGATACCAAAGGTTATAAGAGTGGTATTGATAGAGCATGGCGTAAAGAACGTCCAAGCCCTTATAACTCTTCTAAATATGCGAAAGATGCGTATGAAAAACTACTTTCAACCATCAATGCCCGCTATATTCTGACCAGTTATTCAACTGATGGTAATATCGAGCCGAAAGATTTGCTTATGGCCAATCTGGAGCGCGGTAAAGTGACCTTGTTAACCCAAGATGTTCCGCGCTATCGAGTAAGTAAACAGCGACAGTCTGAACGTGCACGCGTGCTTGAGTTTATTGTGATTACAGATACTCACGCCAAGTCAGGACCACCATTACGTCAGTTATTAGGCCAGCTTTACCACTTCGCCGAGCTAGGTGGTGTAGATACCTCAGGTAATAGTACACAGCTCGCACTTTGGTAAGCGCTGCAATTTAAGCAGTGTAAAAAGATTTGGAGATTGAGCCATGTTTACAGGCATTATTGAAAGTTTAGGAAAAGTTGAAAGCCTGCAAAGCGTAGGTGGTGATGTACGTTTGCGTATTCAGACTGATCTGGATATGTCAGATGTACATTTGGGTGACTCAATTGCAACCAATGGTATTTGTCTTACAGTCATTGAATGGGGCGATAATTGGTACGCAGCTGATGTTTCTCGTGAAAGTTTAAATCGCACGACTTTAGGTAACTGGAAAGTTGGTCAACGAGTGAATGTTGAAAAGGCAATGTTACCGACAACACGCTTTGGTGGACACATTGTGAGTGGCCATGTTGATGGTGTGGGTGAAATTACTGTAGTACGTGAAGATGCGCGCTCAATCTATTATGAAGTTACAGCACCTGTAGAACTTGCTAAATATTTAGCAGAAAAAGGCTCTGTGACCGTAGATGGGATTAGTTTAACGATTAACCATTTACGTGGAAATATTTTAAGCTTGAACTTAATTCCGCATACAGCAGAACGTACTAACATTGGAACGTGGCAAGTAGGCAGTAAGGTAAATCTTGAAGTTGATGTTTTAGCGCGTTATATCGAGCGTTTATTGCTAGGTGAGAAGGCTGCTGAACAAAAAACAGAGTCGAATATTAGTATGGCTTTTTTAGCTGAGAATGGTTTTTTAAAATAAAAAGCTAAATCGTTAAAATGAAAAAACCGGACACTTGTTCCGGTTTTTTTATTTTAAAAATTTATTGCTTGGTTAGCGTAACCAAGTGTGTGCCGACCCATGGCTTGTTATGCTGAGTGCGGGTAATTGTAAAATCACCGTTTTCGGACTCACGTGTAAGTAAGATAGATAAAGAGTTAAAGTCGTTATGACTCATATAAAATTCTTGTGCTGAAAACGTCCACTGTTCACCCTGATCAAGCTGTTCAACTTGTTTTGAAATCTGATGCAGAATGTCCATCTCTTACCCTCATTAATTATCTTAAATAGCTACTTTTCATTCTTATAATCAATTGATCTACAAGAATTTTGTGCATGACTATTTTGTGACAATTAAATGTCATTTTGATGACAAGAAAAATATTTAAAGATTTACTTTTCTATTTTTTCATCAGAAAACTTAGAATTCTTTAAAATGTATTCAATTTCTTCTTGAGCTGCCGAATTTAGCTTCGCTCGGAAAGCCGTTACAGACTGTTCAATTAAGCTCTCAGCTTCAAGCTCTAAACGAATACGTAAACTTTCAAGCTCAGATAAGATTTGATCATCGGTAATACTAAGTTTTACGCCAGCAGAGTAATTGACTGCTGGTGTTTCAGGATTTTTCTGATAACGCGCAGTTTGCTCTGCAACTTCCTGTTCTAAATGAGTACGTAAAATTTGTAATGTTTCAGTCTGTTCATTAAATTTACGAATTTCGTCTGCTTGCAACTCCGCAGCATAGGCCGCTTCTGATGCACGTTTGTCCGCAAGTGCTTTTTCTAAAGCAAGTTGACGACGAATACGTGCTTGCTCGATAAGTTCTGCTTTAAGATCTGCGTAGGCTTGTTCAATTTTTTGCTGTGATTCTATTTGCGCTTTTTCATCATTTAAAACCCAAAGCTGAATAGGCGTTTGAGGCTCTAGTAAGTCACAAATACGTGCCAGATCCTGTTGATAGGTATGACGGACAGCTTCAGGCGCATTTAACCATCTTTTTTTAAAATCTTGCCCGACATTTAATGCCACCATGGTTCTCCTTAATCAACAGTATTTACATTTTAGCGCGTTATAATTTAAAGGTCCGCGGTTCTATACCCAAACGGCGATACATTTTAAATTTTTCTCGACCAATTTGCTTGGCTGTTTCATTATTTTCAACAATTTCTATAATGTGGCTAAAATGATCAACTTGTTCAAGTGCATGATTGTTAAAATTAAATACTAACAAGCCTTGTTCAAGCGGTTGTTTAGCCGAAATACATACAGCAGCATCAGTCTGGTCAACGCCATGTGCAATGAAACTGACTGGGTCAAAATCCCATAATCTTTCATCAAGAATCTGTTGTAGCTGCACATCTGGGCAATACCACCAGATTTTAGGATGCTTCTGTAATATTTTTCGACATAAACGGCAAGCACTATCGACTTGCCGTTCTTCACTGGTTTCAAACAGATAAAAACTAACTTTAGCCATTCGTATTTACACGATTTGCTAAAAATTGCATGAGGAGGGGTACTGGACGACCAGTAGCGCCTTTAGCTGGACCAGATAACCATGCTGTCCCTGCTACATCTAAATGAGCCCAACGATATTCACGTGTAAAGCGCTCAAGGAAACATGCTGCCGTAATCGCGCCGCCATATGGTCCACCGATGTTTGCAATATCAGCAAATGGTGAATCAAGTAACTCTTGATAATCATCAATCACCGGCATACGCCATACACGGTCAAAAGATTGTTCACCCGCTTGTTGGAGCTCGGCTGCCAAAGCATCATCTGGTGAGAACAATCCACTGAGTACTTTGCCTAAAGCGACGACACATGCACCTGTTAAGGTCGCAATATCAACCACTACAGCTGGATTAAAACGCTTGATATAGGTCAATGTGTCACACAGTACCAAACGGCCTTCAGCATCTGTATTTAAAATTTCAACAGTTTGACCGCTCATGGTAGTCACAATGTCACCCGGACGAGTTGCTTTACCAGAAGGCATATTTTCTGCTGCTGCAATTGCACCAACCACATGAATAGGAAGGCGTGCTTCGCATAGTGCACGAATGGTGCCCAGTACAGAGGCGGCACCGCACATATCGAATTTCATTTCATCCATGCCTAGGCCTGGTTTTAAAGAAATACCGCCTGTATCAAAAGTTACGCCCTTACCAACAAGAACAACTGGAGCTTGCTCAAGCTGTGCTTGATATTCGAGAGTAACAATACGACCCGGACGCTCAGACCCTTTACTGACTGCAAGAAAAGCATACATGCCTAGATCAGCCATTTGCTGCTCATTTAAAACAGTGACTTTAAGTAAGTCTGGGAATTCAGCGGCTAAAGCTAGGGCCTGTTCTGCCAAATATTCTGGGAAACAAATATTCCCCGGACGGTTGCCAAGATCGCGTGCATAAGACTGACCAGATTGTACAGCATGTACTAAAGCCAGTTGTTGTTCATCTAGACTCGTAGTTGAACTAATTAAATCAACCTGTTGTAACACAAATTCATTTTTTTTCGATTTAAACTCATCATAACCATAAGCTGCTTGAGTTAAGCTTAAAGCGAATAAATAATGGTATTCGACAGGTAACGCAGCAATATCAATTGCGATATGCTTAAATTTATTTTGTGTCGATTTGATAATCGTTTGAGCAAGTTTAGCGAGCTTAACTGCCTGAAGTTCGGCTGTTTTTCCTAAGCCAAGTAATTGGCTGTGAGGCTGATTTGAAATCTGACCAAATAGTGGCAGAGTTTCATTGAAGTTGCCTTTAAACTGGGTAGCGCTAAGAATGCTTTCTAGGTTATTGATTTGATATGTGTTGATGTTGCTTTGTAGCTGTTCTGAATCAACTAACACCCACAAAGATTCATTAGATGTCTGTTCGGGAAAAGTTGTATAAGTTGTAAATTTCATGGCTGCCGTGATTGCCTATAGAAAGTTATGATGAATTAAAACATTGAAACACTTTCAAGCATAGCGTTGCAATGTGCGGTTTTATATTTTTAACATTCGGGTAAACTAGCATTCGTCCCGATTAGCCTTTTGGAAGTATTACTTTGATTATTCGGCGTTATCTCGTCAAGCAAGTTGTCTCTACCTCATTGGTGGTCATTTCCTTATTGACCTTAATCATGATGGGTGGTCGTCTGATCAAATACTTTGGTGTGGCGGCGCAGGGGCGTTTAGATGCCAGTATCTTGTTTAGCATCATTGGATATCGTTTACCTGAATTTCTAACACTCATTTTACCATTGGGCTTTTTTATTGGTTTAATGTTGGTGTTTGGTCGCTTATATGTTGACCATGAAATGGCTGTCTTAAATGGTAGCGGTGTGAGTCGTCATCAATTAGCACGCTTACTCATTCCAATGACACTTGTTTATATGGTTTGTCAGTCTGTGCTTATGCTTTGGATGACGCCGTGGGGGTTGCGTGAGTTTGAAAAATTAACCACCACTCAAGCGGTTCGAACCGGTTTCGATTTGGTTCGCCCAAGAGAATTTATTTCTTCTGGACCCTATACGATTTATGCAGGTTCGCTATCTGAAGATCGAAAAAATCTAAAAGATATTTTCTTTTATCAACGCGCTGCTAAAGAAGATAAACCAGATGTCATGATCTTGGCGAAAGAAGCGACTCGTGTAGAAGTTGCAAATGACACAGCCAATGTAGTTGATCTGGTGCAAGGCCGCCGTTATGAAATATTCCCGGGACAACCAAAATATACACAAGCAGAATTTCAGTCTTATCGTCTGCGTTTAGAAAATGATAAGGATGTTAAGTTTGAAAGTGGTGATGTAGAAGCATTATCAACGACGAAACTGTTCTCAAAAACGAATGATCCAGTGGTTAGAAGTGAGTTGGGATGGCGTTTATTTGGACCATTCACTATTATTATTGCTTTAATGCTTTCTGTAGCATTGTCTGAAGTGAGCCCAAGACAAGGTCGTTATTACCGTCTTATTCCGGCGATTTTTATTTTTTCCAGTCTGATCGTATTAATGATTGCAATCAAGACTCGTATTAGTAAAGAAGAACTCGATATTTGGGCTTATCCTGCCGTGTTAGTAGTTTATGGCGTTGCAGCCGCCTTATTTTCACGTAAACAGAAGTTGGCACCAAAAATCAAGAAACAGATCAAGCGAGTGAAATTATAATGTTAGCACGTCGAATAGTCGCCAAATATGTGACGAAAACCACTGCGCTTGCGATGTTTGGCACCACAGTTGTTTTGTCGATTTTACAGGTCTTATTTACATATCTTGGCGAGTTGGGTGAGCTCAAACCAGACTATAACGCATGGCAGGCTCTTATCTATGTGTTATGGGGAGCGCCTCGTTATCTATATGAAATTTTACCTATTTCTGCCTTGATTGGTGCGGTCATTGGTTTAGGGTCACTCGCGACCAGTAGTGAACTTATTGTCATGCGCTCTGTTGGCATTAGTTTATGGCGTATCGTCGGTTGGGTGATGCGTTCAGCTTTACTGCTTATTATTTTGTCTTTTGCTTTAAGTGAATGGGTTATTCCATATACCAATGAAAAAGCACAAAGTATCAAAAGTCACCGCTCTGTCGCTGCTTTAGGTGAAGTGAAAGGCTATTGGTCACGTGAAGGGCAGCGATTTATCTATATTGACTATGCTAACTCTCAGGGCAATTTAAAAGACATTCAAGTGGTCGATTTTGACCAGAACTATTACTTGCAATCATTAATTAATGCTCAACAAGGGCAGTTTGTAAAAGATGGTCAATGGGCTTTGAAGAAAGCAGAACAAATGGATATTTTGGCGGCAGGAAATGCCATCGAAACTAACCATGACGAACAATCGCTTTCTTTAGCATTACAGCCTAAATATGTGCACATGGTGACGTTAGATCCTGAAGATTTATCGCCAAGCCAGCTGATTAGTTTCATGCGCTATATGGATGAATATAGTCAGGTTCCAAAGACCTATCAATTGGCTTTCTGGCAAAAAATTGCCTCGCCATTTTCGTTGATCGCTCTGGTTCTCGTGGCGTGTTCATTTATTTTTGGGCCCTTACGCCAACAATCGATGGGTTTCCGATTGGTAATCGCATTATTTATTGGTTTGAGTTTCTATTATTTGCAGGATTTCTTGGGCTATGCCAGCTTGGTTTATTCTCCTTCTCCAGCATGGTTTGTGCTTGTACCTATCTTGTTAATGTTTGGTGCCGGAAGTTATTTGCTTTACCGCGCTCGCTAGTAATAATTGATATGTATGGTTTTCATCAATCGCGGATATTGGTGAAAGCCATAGGAAAAAATAGAGTCTTGACCGAAAATTCGGTAAGATATTGTGACGAAATTGTAGACAAAAGAGAAATAGATTATGACGGATGCAACTGCTGGCAAGATCCCTCACGTTCTGGTCATTATGGATGGTGTTGGACACCGTGAAGCGATTGAAGATAATGCTTTTCTTGCAGCAAAAACACCAAATTTGGCGGCAATGAAAGCCAAGCATCCAAATAGTCTAATTTCTGGTTCAGGTGAAGATGTAGGTTTACCTGATGGACAAATGGGTAACTCTGAAGTTGGCCATATGAACCTTGGTGCTGGCCGTGTGTTGTATCAAGACTTTACCCGTATTACCAAAGATATCCGCACTGGCGACTTTTTTAAACATGAAGTGTTGATTGACGCTGTTGAAAAGGCCAAAGCTGCTGGTGGTGCTGTCCATATTATGGGATTACTCTCAGAAGGTGGCGTCCATTCACATGAAGACCATATTGTGGCGATGTGTGAGCTTGCATTAAAACGTGGTGCAAAAGTTTATTTACATGCTTTCCTTGATGGCCGTGATACGCCTCCACGTAGCGCTCAGCCGTCTTTAGAAAAATTAGATGCATTATTTGCTCAATATCCTGGTCAAGGCCGTATCGCGACTATGATTGGCCGCTACTTTGCAATGGATCGCGACAACCGTTGGGATCGTGTTGAGCAAGCTTATCGCTTGTTAACTGAAGGCGAGGCACTTCGTACTGCGCAAACAGCAGTGGAAGGATTAGAGTTAGCTTATGCAGCTAATGAAAATGATGAGTTTGTAAAAGCGACTCGTATTGGTGATGTTGCTAAAGTACAAGACGGTGATAGCGTTGTATTTATGAATTTCCGTGCTGACCGAGCTCGTGAAATTACTCGCGCATTTGTAGAAAAAGACTTTGCAGGTTTTGAGCGTAAAGTTGTACCGAACCTTTCTAAATTTGTCATGCTCACCCGTTATCAAGCGAGTATTGATGCGCCAGTTGCTTACATGCCAGAAGCATTAAAGAATTCATTGGGTGAATATTTATCTTCTCTTGGCAAGACTCAGTTACGTATTGCCGAAACTGAAAAATATGCTCATGTAACCTTCTTCTTTAGTGGTGGACGAGAAGATGAATATCCGGGTGAGAAGCGTATTTTAATTCCATCTCCTAACGTTGCGACATACGATCTTAAGCCTGAAATGAGTGCTTATGAAGTAACTGATGAACTGGTTAAAGCCATTAATTCTGGTGAATACGATTTATTGGTTGTGAACTATGCCAATGGTGATATGGTAGGTCATACAGGGATTTTTGATGCTGCAGTTAAAGCAGTTGAAGCGGTTGATACTTGTTTAGGTCGTGTCTATGAAGCAGTTATGGCAAAGAAAGGCCATATGTTGATTACTGCTGACCACGGTAACGTTGAACAAATGCAAGACTACGAAAGCGGTCAAGTTCACACGCAACATACAACGGAACTAGTACCGTTCATCTATGTTGGCCCAACACAAGCAACAATTGCAGAAGGTGGCGTGCTTGCCGATGTAGCACCGACAATTCTCAATTTAATGCAGATTCCTGTTCCTGCTGAAATGCAAGGGCGTAACCTGATTACATTATCTGCATAAAATAAAGGTGATTGGATGCTGCAACACATTAAATATAAAAAACTTATTGTAAGTATGTTGCTGTGTTGCAGCCAATTTTCTTTTGCGGCGCCAGTTGTAAAAGAGAAATTGTCACCTTTGCATTCGGATCCGGAAGAGCCGGAACATAGTTATGCAGAGGTGCCGATCGAGTCGATTCAACAGTTTGTGCAAATCTATGGAATCGTTCGAGATAACTATGTCGACGTGAAGTCTGATGATGCCTTATTTCAACAAGCCATTAAAGGTTTAGTGAGTGGGTTAGATCGTTATTCGCGTTACTTGTCGGCAGAAGAATATCGTCAACTCATCCAATATACCGAAGGTGACCTTGCGTCAGTTGATTTTGCATTAAGCCCAGAAGTCCATGTTCATAAATGGATGATTCGTGATCTTAAAACTGGCTCAGACTCATACAAGTTAGGTTTGAGAAATGGTCAGACGATTCTCAAGATTGATAATCAAGACTTAAAAAATTTAAACCAAGATCAAGTGCTCGGGCTGCTTTATGGTTCTATCGGAAGTACGCTTCAGGTACAAGCAGAAGAGTTAAATGGAAACATTAACTTAGTTCGTAATAAAAAAATAGAAACCGATATAGAACCTGTAATGCTACATAATCAGGTGCTCGTATTAAAAATTAGAGTATTCCAGCAAGACACCGCAAATGAAATTAAACGATTAATTGAAGAAAATAGTTCACCACGTTTAAAAGCCGTTTTAATTGATTTGCGCAATAATCCGGGTGGATTGTTGTCGGCAGCAGTCGAGTCAGCAGATTTATTTTTAAATAATGGGATTATTGTCTCAACTAAAAGCCGTTCGGAAGGTAATCAGCAATTTCAGGCTTTGCCTGGCAATGAATTTCAGAATATAAAATTAGGTATATTAATTAATCATCGTTCTGCATCGGCAGCCGAAGTTTTTACTGCGGCCATGAAAGAACACCAGCGTGCGTGGGTCATGGGTGAAAAAAGTTATGGAAAAGGAGTCGTGCAGAAACTATTTCCTTTGCCAAGTGGTGCGGCATTACAAATGACAGTCTCACACTATTACACGCCAAATGGCAATATGATTGAAGGGCAAGGTATTCAGCCTAATCAAGCCTATCCTTTGCCCCCAGAAATGAAAGAAGACGTATATTTAGATCGCGTTGCAGACCTATTTCTAAAGAGAAAGTAGTTTTTATACTTCTTCTCCCAATTCGGTATCTAAGCCAAACTTTTTTAGTCGATAGCGTAAAGAACGAAAGGTCATTCCTAGCTTTTTAGCTGCTAAGGTCCGATTCCAATGTGTCATATCCAATGCGTTCAGCAGAATATCTTTTTCAATATTTTCTAAGTAGCGTTCTAAGCCTTCTATGGGTAATTTTGGTCGAGCCTGAGCAATTGCAGTTGATGTGTCATTTACTGGTTTAGTGGTGACTTGAGGATTAATACTACTGCCTCTGAGAGGAGGTGCTAGGTGTGTTAAATCAATGCATTCATCATCACTTAAGGTAATAGCTCGTTCAATCATATTTCTTAATTCACGAACATTACCCGGAAAGTCTTGCTGCAATAAGTAAGTTTCAGCGCTAGCCGTTAATTGTTTGCTTGGAATTTCCCATTCCGTACAAACCTTTTGAATAAAATGATTGGCTAAGAGCAAAATATCTTCACCACGTTCACGCAGTGGCGGTAACATGATATCCATAACATGGATACGGAAAAATAAATCCTGCCGGAATTTACCTTGTCGAACTAATAAATCTAAATCTTGGTGGCTGGCGCTAATCACCCGAAAATCAACATCGATTTCCTGGTCTGAACCTACTGGACGAATTTTTTTCTCTTGCACTGCCCGAAGCAATTTAACCTGCATACTTAACGGCAATTCGGCAATTTCATCTAAAAATAAACTGCCGCCATGAGCAGATAAAATAAGACCTTGTTTGTCTTGGGTCGCTCCAGTAAAACTACCTTTTTTATGCCCGAAAAGTTCACTTTCCATGAGCTCGGTTGGAATCGCTCCACAGTTAATCGCAATAAATGGCCCTTCACTACGGTTACTTAAGCGGTGAACAAGATGAGCAACAACTTCTTTACCTGTGCCAGATTCGCCTGTAACAAACACAGGAGCTTGGGAGCGGGCTATTTTTTTAATAGCAATACGTAAGTTTTGTATGGGTGGAGAACGTCCGATTAATAGATCATCCTCTAACGTGGTTTCACCGAACTCATGCTCTGGTTTTGGCTGGTTAAGCGCTTTTTTTAACAGCTGATCTAAATGAATTTGGTTAACCGGTTTACTTACAAAATCAAAAGCTCCCGCCTTTAACGCTGCAATTGCAATATCCATATTGCCGTATGCAGTTAAAACTGCAATAGGGGTGTGAGAATAAGTTTGAGAAACATGTTTAACTAATTCTAAACCGCTACCATCGGGCAGGTTTAAATCGGTTAAACATGCATCGTAATGAAACTGAGTGAAGAGTTGTTTGGCCTGTTCAACCCGATAAGCAAGATGTGTTTTAATCCCCATTCGTGCAAGAGTCATTTGCATTAAAAGGCACAAATCTTCTTCATCGTCTACAAGCAAAACGAGTGGTTGCTGTTCTGCCATTTCCCCAAAAACCTAATAAAAAATCAATATATTATTGAGCATTCCATTCGGAAACATGCCCCTTGTTTTTGCTCTACATAAGTGAGCTTTGCATGGTTTGCCTCACAAAAACTATGAGACAAATATAATCCTAAACCAGTTCCATTAATTTCGGTACTAAAAAATGGTTTAAATAATTGAGATATATCACGTTTTGCAACACCTTCACCGTAATCGATCACATCAATATAGATTTTATTTGTGTGTGAATGAATATTGATCAAAATATGGGGTGAATCGGGTGCATTGTGTCGTAAAGCATTCCTGACCAAGTTAATCAGCACCTGTCTGAGTTGTTTCTCGTCAAATAATAATTTTAAGGATGAATCAGAAATTTTAAGCTGGATAGAATGTTTAACATCTAATAGATCTTCGTCTAATAGTGTCTTTGTGAAGTCGTTTAATTCAATCTGGATCGGGTGAGTTCTTTCGCTGCTGGCAAGTCCTAATGTATCTTGAACAATACTATCAATGCGTTTTGTTTGCTTACCAATCATATGGCGTAAAGTATTTTGCTGATCTAAATCACTATCTTTAAGTAATTCATTTGCCTGAACAATGGCTGCTAGAGGGTTACGAATTTCATGTGCAATACTGGCTGATAGTTGCCCTAAGGCAGCAAGTTTGAGTTGTTGAGCTTGCTGATTAATTTGCTGTGCATCTTGTAGGATAAGTAGCGTCAATGCTTGTTGCGGCACTAAAAGATGTTGCACTTTAATATTAATAGAGTAGGCCGAAAGCCGAGACTCAAAAATAAATCGGTCACCTTCTTTTAAGTTATCAAACTTAAGAATTTCAAATAAGTCAGCATGCCATTTCGCTAGAGGATATTTTTCACTGGCAAATTGTGGAGGAATGCCTAACAGAGAGCAGGCAGCGGGATTACTTAAAACAATGTCGTAGTTTTCATCTAGAACCAAGTAGCCTTCTTCAATCTGTTCCAAAATATAGCGGTTAATATTTTGTAGTTGATAGAGTTCTATGGATTGGTGGAAAGTCAGTGCTTCAAGTAGTTTAAAGCGCTGTACCGCAATTTGCCCAATGCCATGCACCACAAAAAATAAGAAGGCTAATAAGGCACTATTACCAATCGTATTTAGATTGTTGTAGTCAAATAAACTATCGACAAAACGTTGGTAAATAACGGCAATGACAGCAAGTAATGTAATGAGCAAAGACATTCTTGCGCTGAGTAAAATTGCCGAGGTAAATATTGCAATAACATACAGCAAGCTGAGTTGTAGATTTGGTTCGCCTACAGAAAATGTAAGTAAACTCAGGCAGATAACATCAACTACAAAAAATAAAATAAGCTGCTTTGTTGTCTGGGTTGCAACAAACTTAAAACACAAAAGCTGAAGAAGGCTTAATATGGAATAGCTAAGCAGAGTGTAAGAATATAAAGCGGGTTGTTGTAGACTATTGTCGATTTGAGCATCGGTTAAAACCAAAATAATATTGAGGCTAACCGCAATAATAAGACGATATAAACCATACCACGTGCCCAAACGAAAAATCGTATGGGACAACGATGAGTTTAAGGGAAATTGCATATAAGTTTGATTATGGCTTGATCAGACCATAACGGATCGCAAGATGAGTGAGTTTAACGTCGCTATCGATAGCGAGTTTTTCAAAAATACGGTAGCGGTAAGTATTAACCGTTTTTACACTTACAAAAAGTTTGTCCGCAATTTCCTGAGCGCTAATACAATTTACAACCATCATTGCAACTTGCATTTCTCGTTCGGATAAAGCGTCAAAAGGCGATTGTTGCGTGTCAGATAGATAAGAACTCGCCAACTGCTCAGCAATATCAGCACTGAAGTATTTGCCACCTTGCATGACTTTGTTGATTGCCCGAACCATTTCGGTAATTGGAGCACCTTTAGTGATATAGCCTTTAGCTCCTGCTTTAAGCAGAAGAGAAGGGTACGGTTCTTCTGATAAACCACTTACAGCAATAACTTTTGTGTCTGGTGCGGTTTGTAGTAAACGACGTGTCGTTTCTACGCCCCCGATGCCTGGCATGTTGACATCAAGCAACACAACTTGAGGATGTTTCTGACGAACAATAGCAATTGCTTCTTCACCCGATTCGGCTTGTCCAATGACCTCTACATCGGCATGATCTTCTAACATACGGCAAATGCCTGTACGTACAAGTTCATGGTCATCCACAACTAAAACTGTAATCAAGAAGACCTCCTTTCTTTCAAAAAACAAGTTTTTTGTTACATAAAGCAAAATTAGCTTGCAATGGAATGACAAAATTAGCAATCCTATTCTTATATAGTGAGCGAATAGTTGTGCACAATTGTGTCGGTAAAAGCGTTATACCTTATACCTCAAATGTAAGGCATAATTATAGTAAGCGCAAATGTGTATCACCCTGAGTCGAGTATTGTGCCGTGAAAAATTCTAAAAAGTCTTTAATACATGTGCTAAGCATGTCTATTTTGCTTAGTTTGAGTTCAACAAGCTTTGCAGAACTCGTCAATAACCCGTCCTCAGGGAATAGTGGTACTGCAAGCTTAAATTGGACTGCAGCTGACGCTAGCCAATTTTTGAATGAGGAAGATGATGAACCAACTCCACAAGGTTCAACATCTGTAACCACAACATTGCGTGGTGGTAACGCACCGAAAGTTATCGCATCTGCTCCTAAACTTGCGCCAATTCGTGATACGACTGGTTACAATGCTCAGCCGAGTGTAAGTGCTCGAGCTGCGTTAGTGATGGATGCGCAAACTGGTGAGGTGCTGTTTAGTAAAAATACGAACGCTTCTGTACCAATTGCATCTATTACCAAGTTAATGACAGCAGTGGTAACGGCAGATGCTCGTTTAAACATGTCAGAAGAAATTACGCTTGAGCAAATTGATTTTGCGGGAGCAAACGGTAAAAATTCAAGTTCAACACTCCGTGTTGGTGACAAGATGAACCGTGCAGAAGTGTTATTGTTTGCTTTAATGAAGTCGGAAAATCCGGCAGCAGCGGCTTTAGCACGTACATATCCGGGCGGTCGTCCTGCATTTGTAGCAGCAATGAACTCTAAAGCACGTGCTTTAGGTATGAACGCAACTCATTATTATGAGTCAACAGGATTAGATCCACGTAATGTATCTTCTGCGCGTGACTTGGGGATTTTGGCAAGTACAGCTTCTCAATATGGCTTGATTCGTCAATTTTCAACAACACCAACTTATGATTTCAACTTGGGTTATCGCGTGTTGAAATCTAACAATACCAATGCTCTAGTGCGTAATGGTGGTTGGAATATTAACCTGTCTAAAACAGGTTATATCAATGAAGCAGGCCGTTGTGTTGTGATGCATACAACAGTAAATTCGCGTCCAGCAGTGATTGTATTGCTTGGTGAGCCAAGTACGCAGGCACGTAATAATGATGCGACTAACCTATTGGGTTGGTTAAGCAATTTACCAAAACGTATTTAATTTAAATATTCTAAAAGCGCTTCTATCAAGAAGCGTTTTTTTATGCCTATTAAAAAGGTCATAAAAAAACGGCTGTATTGAACAGCCGTTTTTATGAAAACTCAGATTTTACATATTAGATAAAATCGAATCTTTTACTTGGTTCATTGTTGCATCAATTGACAACATGACTGCATCAGCACATTGTTTGATTGCAGTATCTGGGTCTTTTAAGCCATTACCAGTTACTGTACATACAATGACAGAACCTTCAGCAATCTTACCTGCTTTAATATCGCGAATCGCACCACCAATAGAAGCAGCAGATGCTGGCTCAACAAATACACCTTCATACATAGAAAGTAAGCGTTGAGCTTCTAAAATTTCGCTGTCTTGAAGTTCATCGAACCAGCCCTTAGAGTCGCGTACGACTGCTTTTGCATGGTTCCAGCTTTGTGGATTACCAATACGGATTGCAGTTGCAACTGTTTCTGGGTTTTCAACTGGAGCACCACGTAAGAATGGAGCTGCGCCAGAAGCCTGATAACCTACCATTGTTGGTAAACCTTCAGGTTTTGGACCAGTGAATTGATCAGTAGCTGCATCATAAATCACTTGTTCAAACTGATCAGCAGGTTGATTTGCTACCGCTTCGGTATAACCCATCCAGTGAGCAGTGATGTTACCTGCGTTACCTACAGGTAAGCAGTGATAATCAGGTGCACGGCCTAAAGCTTCAACGATTTCATAAGCAATAGTTTTTTGACCTTGCAAACGGTAAGGGTTGATTGAGTTTACAATCGTTACAGGCGCTTGATCAGCGACTTCTTTTACAAGACGCATACCATCATCGAAGTTACCACGGATTTGCATAGTGATTGCACCATACATCATCGCTTGTGCCATTTTACCCATCGCAATTTTGCCTTCTGGAATCAAAACAAATGCTTTGATACCTGCGCGTGCAGCATAAGCAGCAGCAGCAGCAGAAGTGTTACCAGTAGATGCACAGATAATCGCTTTAGAGCCTTCTTCAACCGCTTTGGTTACAGCCATGGTCATACCACGGTCTTTAAATGAACCAGTTGGGTTTAAACCCTCATATTTCACATAAATTTCAACATCTTTGCCAATAATACGTGGAATATTCTCAAGTTTAATGAGTGGGGTGTTGCCTTCACCCAAAGAGATAGCACGAGTAGTTGCCGAAACTGGCAAACGGTCACGATAACGATCTACAAGACCAGTATAACGATTGGCATTAGACATGATGGTGTTCCAATTAGAGGTGAAGCGGGAGAGGGAATCTTTCCCTCAACCTGATTAACTATCGAGCGATTCTAAACGAATTCTTACGATTTCGCCACGAATTGCAGGTAATGCTTGGATTTGTGCAAGAGCATCATCCATTTTAGATTCAACGATTGGATCGGTCAGAATCACGATTGGAATGAGATCTTTTAAACGAGATTGTTGCATGATCGCATCAATACTAATTCCAGCGCGGCTTAAGATGGTAGTGACATCTGCAAGTACGCCAGTTTGATCTTCGGCATTTAAGCGGATGTAATAACCTGTGGTCATTTCTTCACGGCTTAAAATTGGCACATTTGTTAATGCTTCAAAAGCTAACTGAGGAATTGTTCCTGCGCCATCTTCGGTATAAGAGATGTCACGAACAATATCAATTACATCGGCAACAACAGCAGAAGCAGTTGGACCAGCACCAGCACCAGCACCATAATAAAGTGTAGGACCTACGGCGTTCGCTTGAACTAAAACAGCATTTTTAACGCCATTTACATTCGCAATAAGCTGTTCATCTGGAATGAGGGTTGGGTGAACACGTAGTTCAATACCCTTTTCAGCGCGGCGCGCAATTCCTAGGTGTTTAATGCGGAAACCGAGCTCTTCGGCATATTTCACATCTTGTGCGGTAATTTTGCTAATACCTTCGGTATAGACCTTATCAAATTGAAGAGGAATACCAAACGCACAAGACGCTAAAATTGTAAGTTTGTGCGCAGCATCAATACCTTCAACGTCAAAAGTTGGATCTGCTTCTGCATAACCAAGCTCTTGAGCTTCTTTTAATACATCATCAAATGCACGGCCTTTCTCACGCATTTCGGTCAGAATAAAGTTGCCTGTACCATTAATAATGCCTGCTAACCATTCGATATGGTTTGCAGCAAGACCTTCGCGGATGACTTTAATAATTGGAATGCCGCCAGCAACTGCTGCTTCATAGGCAATTTGTACAGCATTATCTTCAGCTGCTTTAAATAGTTCATTGCCATGTTCAGCGAGTAAAGCTTTATTTGCAGTCACGACTTGTTTGCCGTGTTTGATCGCTTCCATGATAACTTCGTAAGCAGGGTGTATACCACCCATCACTTCAACAACCATATCAACGTCTGGTTGACGAACGATATCAAGTAAATCTGCGCTTTGTTTAATCCCTTCTAGCTCGAGATCTGGACGAGGGCGACGTGTTCCAACGTGGGTAATTTGAATTTCTCGACCGGTGCGACGTTTAATTTCAGCGGCATTTTCTTGTAGTAGTTTAAGGGCTCCTCCACCTACGGTTCCTAGACCGAGTATTGCCAGGCGAACTGGTTTCACGTCACACTCCATTCATCATTTAATCATTTAGTTGAAGCTAGATCATAGCTAAAAAAAACGCCAGACTCTAGCGCTTTTAGTGCCTGTTCAATGAATTAGAGTGCGATGTTTAGAAAAGAAGAGTAGATCAGTCTTTAAACACAGGTAGGTAAAGCATTATTGATTGAAAAAACAAAGCGCTGCAATCAGAGCAGCGCTTTTTGTAAGACATTGATGATTAATCATTCATCAACTTTAAGTGGATTATTTATCCAGACGTTTAATTAATTCATCTGGTGTTAGATATCCACCCAAGTACTCACCATCAACACTATAAATAGCAGGTGTACCATTTACACCCATGTTTAAGCCAAGTTGATATTGCGCTCGAACTGGGTTTTTACACTGGGCAGGAGGGATGTTGATGCCTTGTACTGCTTGATTAAAGGCAGCTTTACGATCTGCGCTACACCATACAGCTTCCATGGTCGGCATAAATTGTTCACCGCGTGGCCAAGCGATATAGCGTACCTCAATACCCTTTTCATTAATTTCGGGTATGTGCTCATGTAGTTTATGGCAATAAGGACAACTTGCATCGGTAAATACATAGATGACGTGTTTCGCCTTACCTTTTGCAGGGTAAACAATGAGATCTTCATTTTTTAAAGCGGCAAGATGCTTTTTATTTTCTGATGCTTGAAGATTATCTCCAATATTATGAAGTTCTTTATCACCTAATCGGATTACATCACCTTGAATAAGGTATTTACCATCGCTGGTTGTATAAATTGACGTCATCCCTTCAAGATTTACCCAATATAGATTAGGAACCTCGGTTGGCTTGATATCTAAAATTTTGGCGTTGATATTTGCATTCTTAAATTGTTTTTGCAAAGTTTCAATTAAACGCTGTTTAGCATTGCGTTCAATAATGGTTGAAGCTTCCCCTGTAGCAGGTGCGGTCGCAGTGAGCGCATCTTCTTTTTGTGGTTTGTTTTCTTTAGAACAAGCACTGAATAACAGGCTAGAAGCCAACGCACAGGCAAGAAAAAGTTGAGATCGGGTAAAAGACATAGATAACCCTTATTTCATCAGTATTTATAGTCAGAAGCTGCTAAGCATAACAAAAAATCTAGTGTGTATTGTTAAAACTTTCTTAACCTTTGTGAACGAAATCAAATGATTGTTAGGCTTATTTCAAATAATAAGTTTTAAATTTTTTAACCTCTAGGGTGATGTTTTTCATGCAATTGTTGCATTCTTACTTGTGCCACATGTGTGTAAATTTGAGTTGTAGATAAATCGCTATGACCCAATAACATTTGTACTACACGTAAGTCCGCGCCGTGATTGAGCAGGTGCGTCGCAAAGGCATGACGTAACGTGTGAGGTGAAAGTTCAGCTTGAATATTGGCTTGTAGTGCATAGCGTTTAATGGCATACCAAAAGTTCTGACGACTCATAATCCCGCCATGTTGGGTTAAAAAAAGATAGTCAGTCGAGCTTTTATAGAGTTGAGGCCGAGCATTACTCAAATAGCGTTCTACCCACTCACAAGCAAATTGTCCTAATGGGACCAAACGCTCTTTATTGCCTTTACCTGTAACACGTAAATAGCCTTGTTTTAAATTAATGAGTTCGAGCCGTAAGTTAAGTAGTTCTGAAACACGTAAGCCGCATGCATACAGCACTTCGAACATTGCTCTGTCACGTAAACCAAGTGCTGTATTGATATCTGGTGCTTGAATCAGTGCTTCGACATCTTCTTCAGATAGATCTTTGGGTAATGCTCGTCCAATTTTAGGAGAGTGGTGGGTTGCTACAGGATTATCGCTTCGTAATTTCTGTTCACGTAAAAATTTGTAAAACTGACGTAGAGCAGATAAGCAGCGGGCAATCGAACGCGGGCTTTTTCCGACTTTGGTCAACTCAATCAGAACATCCGCAATATCATCACTTGTCCACTCTGGAAGGGCTGTTTTTTTATGAAGTTCGCCGCATTGAATAAGGTCGGATAAATAAGCATTTCGTGTATGTGGACTTACTGTCTGGGCAACGAGATAGTCGCGAAAACCTTGTAAAAAGCTTAAATGTTCAGGAATTTGAACAGGGCTTGGAATACGCGGTTTCTTATTTAACATACACTACATCCTCTAAACCTCTGTACTGTAAAAGAAACTTTAAGGTTTGTCGATTAAACTGAATAAGAAGTGAAATTTAACCTTATTTGGTAATTATTCTCATTTATATGTATACTAGAAAAAAAGGTTTAGGATCGGATGCGGTGCGTTTATCAGCTTTAAAAGTGAAGCAAGCGGCGACCATCACCAATGTGAATCGGATATCGGTAGAGTCCGAGCAGCAAGATTTGGTCGCAATTCGTTTGGAAAGTCTGGGCTTTGTACCGGGCACACGAGTGGAAGTGATTACCAAGGGTGTTTTTGGTGGTGATCCGATCTTGATCCAAATAGGCTTTACTCGTTTCGCTTTACGTAAAGCAGAAGCGGAAAAAATCGAAATTCAAGTAGACGAAGGAGTACCCGCATGAGTGATGCGTTACGTATTGCCCTTGTGGGAAACCCGAACTGTGGTAAAACCTCTCTTTTTAACCATTTAACTGGAACTCGACAAAAAGTTGCAAACTATGCGGGCGTAACTGTTGAGCGTAAAGTAGGTCATTTTCAGTTACCTTCAGGTCGAGCAGTGCGTGTACTCGATTTACCGGGCACATATAGTCTAAATGCAACTAGTCCTGATGAAGTTATTACCCGTGACGTGTGTTTGGGTAAGATTGCAGAAGAAGGGCAGCAAGATGCCTTTTTATGTGTGGTTGATGCCACTAACTTAAAATTGCATTTAGGATTGGTGCTCGAAATGATCGGGCTAGGCCGTCCGATTTTACTTGTACTGAATATGATGGATGAAGCGCGTCGTCGTGGCATCCAAATTAATACTCAAAAGTTATCTCAACGTTTGGGTGTGCCAGTTGTTGAAACAGTTGCTGTTCGCAATGCGGGTATTGAAAATTTATTACATGCCCTTGATCAAGAAAAATACAGTGTGCCACAAACCGAATTGAGTGGTTTAACTGGGACTCATCATCAAAAAATCGATATGATTTTTAAAGATGTTGTTCATTATGTTGAGCAAAACGATAAGCGTACTGATTTTCTAGATCGAATTTTCTTACATCCAGTTTTAGGTCTACTTAGCCTTGCCCTCATGATGTTTATTGTGTTCCAGGCAGTTTTTGCTTGGGCGGCTCCATTCATGGATGGCATTGAAGGTTTCTTCGGTTGGCTTGGTGAAGTAATAGGAAGTGTGATTACACAGCCACTCCTGCATAGTCTGGTTGTTGACGGCATTATCGCGGGTGCGGGTGGCGTAGTGGTGTTCTTGCCACAAATTTTAATCTTGTTCTTCTTCATTTTAGTACTCGAAGAATCGGGTTATTTACCGCGTGCAGCATTCTTGCTTGATAAGTTAATGTTTCAAGCTGGGTTAAGTGGGCGAGCTTTTATTCCTTTACTTTCAAGCTTTGCCTGTGCAGTACCGGGAATTATGGCGACGCGTAGTATTAGTGACCCTCGTGATCGTTTTACGACCATTATGGTTGCACCATTAATGACTTGTTCGGCACGTTTGCCAGTATATGCCTTGCTGATTGCTGCATTTATTCCAGAGAAAATGGTCTGGGGTATTTTCAACCTACAAGGTCTGGTGCTATTCGGTCTGTATATGGCTGGTATTGTGAGTGCGCTTTGTGTTTCATTTTTAATGAAATTCTTCCAAAAAGATAAATCTCAACATGCCTTGTTACTAGAGCTGCCGAGTTATCGTTTCCCTGATTTAAAAAGTGTGGGCATTGGCTTGCTGGACCGTGCAAAAATCTTCTTGAAACGTGTCGGTGGGATCATCTTTGCACTTTCTATTTTGCTGTGGTTTTTGTGTACTTTCCCACAACCACCGGAAGGGGCGACTTTACCTGCTATAGATTATAGTTTTGCCGGTATGCTCGGACACCTTATTCAACCTTTATTTGCTCCAATTGGTTTTAACTGGCAAATCTGTATTGCTTTGATTCCAGCAATGGCGGCACGTGAAGTTGTGGTTGCAGCATTAGGTACAGTTTATGCCTTGTCTGCAACGAGTGATGATGCGGTAGCTCAAGGTTTGTCACATCTAATTAGTGCAGATGGCACAGGTTGGTCTTTGGCAACAGGATTGTCGCTTTTAGTGTGGTTCATTTACGCTCCACATTGTTTGGCTACGTTGGCAACAGTACGACGTGAAACAGGTTCATGGAAACATGTTGCTGCCATGACTGCATATCTGTTCGGTTTGGCTTATTTGGCATCGTTTGTTACCTATCAAATTGCTTCCCACTATTGGGGTTAAGGCAAGAAAGGAGGTTGTATATGATTCAATATCTGATTATTGCGGTTTTAGTGATTTGGAGTGCGGTTGTTGTTTTTAAGAAAGTATTTCCAAAAACAGCAAATTCCGTCTTTTCTTCACTCTCTGTATTTTGTGAAAAGCAGGGTTGGACAACCTTAGCAACATGGCTTAAACCAAAAATGACCTTTGGTTGTGCTGGTGGTTGTGGTTGTTCAAACGAAGATAAACCTACCAATACAGTTCAAGAAATTAAGCCAATCAAATGGCAATAAATTTAGTATTTCCTGTTTCGTTTAAAAAGCCATCATATTGATGGCTTTTTTACGCACTGACACAAAAAAAGATGAATAAAGTTCAAACTGAAAAAGCATTCAAAACAGCAAAGTGCTAACATTTTTGCCATTCTGTCGATTGATAAATTGTGGGGCAAAAATGTTAATACAACGTGGTGGATTAAAAGTTGTCGCAGGCTTAGGAATATCAGGTGTTTCTGCTGTTAATTTCCTGCATGAACAAGGCTACCAAGTTGCAGTAACGGACTCTCGTCCAACCCCTCCTGGTCATGACCAGATTCCAGCTGGTGTTAAAACCAGTTTTGGTCAACTTGACCAAGAACTATTATTACAAGCAGAAGAAATTATTTTAAGCCCAGGCCTTGCACCACAATTACCAGAAATTCAGGCAGCTATTGCTCAAGGCATTTCAGTAGTAGGCGACATTCAACTATTACGTCGTGCGACCGAAGTGCCTATTGTGGCTATTACGGGTTCTAATGCCAAAAGTACAGTAACAACTTTAATTGGTTTAATGGCTAAAGATGCGGGTAAAAAAGTTGCTGTGGGTGGCAACCTTGGACGACCAGCTCTAGATTTACTTAAAGATCAACCTGAATTACTTGTACTTGAGCTATCAAGCTTCCAGTTAGAAACCACATCTCACCTAAATGCTGAGGTTGCTGTAGTTCTTAACATGAGTGAAGACCACCTAGATCGTCACGGCGATATGTGGGGTTATCACCAAGCAAAACACCGTATTTTCCAAGGCGTTAAAAAAGTTATATTTAACCGTGATGATGCTTTAAGTCGCCCTCTTGTTCCAGATACAACACCAATGCAAAGCTTTGGTCTAAATGCACCAGACTTAAATCAATATGGTGTTTTAAGAGATGGTGATGGCACGCTTTGGCTTGCACGTGGTTTGCAGCGTTTAATTAAAAGCTCAGATTTATATATTCAAGGCATGCACAACGTAGCCAATGCTTTAGCTTGTTTGGCATTAGGTGAAGCAATTGGTTTGCCTATGGAATCTATGCTTGAAACGTTAAAACAATTTAAAGGATTAGAGCACCGCTGTGAGTATGTGAGAACTGTACATGATGTACGTTATTATAATGACTCTAAAGGGACTAACGTTGGTGCTACACTTGCAGCAATTGACGGTTTAGGTGCTGCAATTGAGGTTAAAAAAGGTAAGGTTGCCTTGATTTTAGGTGGGCAGGGTAAAGGTCAAGATTTTGCTCCATTACGTTCTTCTATCGAAAAATATGCCAAAGTTGTGGTATTGATTGGTGAAGATGCACCTATCATCGAACAGGCTATTCAAGGCGCAACTAAAATTTTACATGCAGCAACGCTTAAAGAAGCTGTAGAGCTGTGTCAACGTGAAACACAAGCTGAAGATGTGGTGTTGTTATCACCAGCCTGTGCAAGTTTTGATATGTTTAAAAGTTATAATGATCGTGGTCAGCAGTTTGTTGCCTGCGTCAATTCGTTGGTTTAAAGAAAACATGATTAGGAATGTAGTATGGCAGGCTTAGCTCAGACCACAATCCAGAAAATCAATCATTGGTATGAACGGATATTGCCTAAATGGCCAGCGGAAGTGACGCCACGTAATGTCCTGATTTTCTGTGTCGTTGCATTATTGTGTATCGGTTCAGTGATGGTGGCGTCTGCTTCGATGCCCTATGCTGAATATATGCATGAAAACCCGTTTCACTATGTGATTCGTCATGGTATTTCGATTGTTGCTGCGGCTGTGGTGGCATATTTGACCTATCGGATATCACTCAATACGTGGTTTAAAAATACTTTCCCGCTGTGGCTGTTGACCATGGTTCTGCTGCTTGCTGCTTTGGTGGTAGGTTCAGAAGTGAACGGTTCTACACGTTGGATTAAGATCGGTGGCTTTACTTTACAGCCAACCGAGGTTGCCAAAGTCATGATGGCAATCTTTACCGCAGACTATGTTGTGCGCCGTGCCAAAGAGGTTCGTACTCATTGGAAAGGCTTATTACGTTTAAGTGGTGTGATGGCAATTACGGTTGGTTTGATTATTGCTGAGCCTGACTTGGGTGCTACGATCGTAATTGTATTGATGATGGTCGGGGTATTCTTTTTATCTGGTGCGCCGCCAACACAGTTCTTAATTATGCTTGGTGCGATTGTAACCGGTATTGTCTTTTTGATTTTGTTTGAGCCGTATCGTTTCCAGCGTTTGATTTCGTTTACTGACCCATGGGCAGATCCATTAGGGGTAGGTTACCAGTTATCAAATGCATTAATGGCCTTTGGCCGTGGTGAATGGTTTGGTACAGGCTTAGGGCACAGTGTCCAAAAGTTATCTTATTTGCCAGAAGCACATACTGACTTTATGTTGGCCGTGTTAGGTGAAGAATTTGGTTTCTTTGGTATTTCGATTGTCATTGGTTTGTCTTTCTTGATGTTGGCATGCTGTATCAAAATTGGTCATCGTGCATTGAAGCATCATTACCTTCGCGCAGGCTATTTGGCTTACGGTATTAGTATTATTTTCTTGCTCCAGATCTTGGTAAATGCGGGCATGAATATGGGGCTGATGCCGACTAAAGGTTTGACTCTGCCATTTATTAGTTATGGTGGTACATCTTTAATGATGTGTGCTGCGATGATTAGCTTGATCTTAAAGATTGATGCTTCAACCCAAGAAGTAAACCCAGAAAGGGAAGAATCAAACTTCTAGTTGAACATTTAGGCATGAGAAAACCCGATTTGATATCGGGTTTTTTTATTTATAAGTAGGTTCCGCTGAGCTCTTGTCCATGTGGAATTAAGTCTACATTCCACTGCGCTACCGCTTGTTTAAGCATTACGTTAGGCTGGTCCAAATCAACGCTAGGTTGCCCTAATGCTTGTATTGCTTGTTGCAGCAATTGAGGCGCTTTAGATAAATCGAGTGCCTGAGCAAGATTTTGTTTAGAAAGCTTTTGCCCTTGATCATTCATCGCAAGGGGAAGGTGCATATAGCTCAGTTTAGGATAACCTAAGAGCTCACCAAGCCAGATCTGACGTTCGGTGTTATCTAGTAAGTCTGCGCCCCGAACGACATGGGTGATGCCTTGTAGATAATCATCCACGACGACAGCAAGTTGATAGTTAATAATCCCGTCACGACGTTTAAGAACAAAGTCTCCAAGGTCGTGTTGCAGGTTAGAACAATGAAGTCCTTGTAGTCGATCATCGAAACAAATTTGCTGATCCTGAACTTTTACCCGAATTGCTTGGCCTTGAAAATCGAGATTGAGATCGCGACAAGTCCCTGCATAGATTGCATTTGAACCCAGCATTTTACGCGTACATTGACATGCGTAGATAAGACCCTCTTTTTTAAGTTGGTCTAATACACTTTCATAAATATCTAAACGGTTTTTTTGAAAAATAATTTCTGCATCGGGTTCGAACTGGAAGGCTTCCAGTGACGTGAGAATATGATCTTCACTGCCCGGATAAATACGAGGGATATCTGTGTCTTCGACACGAACGAGCCATTTGCCTTGGTGAGCTTTTGCATCACAGTAACTGGCAACGGCAGTAATGAGTGATCCAAAATGCAAAGGGCCGGTTGGCGATGGCGCAAACCGACCTGAGTAGCGAATCAGCGACACATCGTTTCGCTGATTCGCAAGAGCTGAGCTGTGCTCAGCTAGAAGATTCTCAACAGTCACAATTAACCGTTATTTTGCTTCTCTTTGATTTCTGCTAAAGTTTTGCAATCAATACATAGAGTTGCTGTTGGACGTGCTTCTAAACGACGTAAACCGATTTCGATACCACATGTTTCACAGAAACCGTAGTCTTCGTTTTTAATTGCTTCCATAGATTGTTCGATTTTACGAATTAATTTACGTTCACGGTCACGTGTACGCAATTCAATTGCAAACTCTTCTTCTTGGGTGGCACGGTCATTTACATCTGGCAATGCAGTTGATTCGTCTTGCATCGTATTCAACGTACGATCAACTTCAGACATTAATTCAGCTTTCCATGCTTGCAGAATTTGTCGGAAATGCTCGAGCTGTCCTTCAGACATGTACTCTTCATTTTTCTTAGGTTGATAAGGTGCAATACCAAATAAACTTGCAGTTGTGCCTATGTCAGAAGTTTTAGGTTTCACTTTACGTGCACGTTTTGCAGAAGCTTTTTCACCTTCCACTACAACTTCTGTATGTTCATCCAAAACTTGGTTGTGGTTGTCATTCGCCATAATAGGGCATTCCTCATCATACACGTATTATCTATACGCAAAAAATATGGTGATATGCAAGTGTTTTTATAGAAAACCATCGATGGATTTTCCCATCGGGTCGTCATCATATAGATTTTTCCTGCAAGATGATAGTCATTCCGCCTCGTAAATATTTTCAAAACGTGTTTACCCTAGTCATAATTGCATATAAGCATATAAGAAATAGGGCTAATAGCCTGAAATATCAGTGTTTATAAGGCCCTGAAAATTTTCAAGACGGATGACTTCTGTTTCAAAACTACCATCGTTTTTTAGACGAATGTAACGGTAGCCGGGAGCATTTTGGTCTAGGGCAAACTCATTACTAAACGGTTTGAACTGAACACTTGTCGATGGTGTCGAGAAAAATTCGATCCCTTGCCAAGTGTTTAGGGAGTCTTGGTGAACATGCCCGCAGACTAAAGCTTTTACATTTTCAAATGGAGCCAACGTTGTAAGTAACGCATTAGAATTTTGTAACTTGTGATGATCAATCCATTTAGATTTCATTGCAAAAGGATGATGATGACAAGCCAGCAAAACAGGGTTATCTGAAAACTCTTCGAGTAATGCCGCTAAATTTTGTAGTTGTTCTGGCGACAGATGTCCATCAATCTGACCTTTTACTGCACTATTTAATAAAATAACGCGCCAGTTTCCTAAGCAAATGACCACAGGTTCCTGATGGTTCTCTTTATGCAGTGGAAAGTGGTCAACGTTATCATGATTACCTAGTGTCTGAAAAAATGGCAGACCTAACGTTTGCATATATTGAATATAACGTTTGTAGGTAATAGGCGTTGGTGCTTGAGCCAGATCTCCAGTGTGGATAATGGTATCAGTTTCAGGATGTTTTTTTAGGATCTGTTGAATAATGGCATGAAAACTTTCTTCAGGATTCATACCCACAAATTCTAAGTGTGGATACTCCAATAGGTGGGTATCGGTAATTTGTATAATGACATGGTCTTTTTGTGAAAGTGTTGAGACTTGAAAAGTCACCGTCCTACCTCGTCGGATTTTATTATCGTTGTGATGTGTTGAGATAGCCATTGTAACGCCATAATGACAGGGGCATTTCTCAAACGTCCTTGACTCAATAATGTTGATATTTCGCTGTAGTCAAACAGGTGTAAAAGAATATTTTCACCTTCATCAGGCATGCCAAAAACCCCGCCTTCTGTTGGTAAATCTGTTTCGGCAGCATATAAGTGAAATAGTTCTGAACACGCCCCAGCAGATGGATAAAAGCTAAATAGATGATGTAAATGATTAACTGTGCATCCTGACTCTTCAAGTGTTTCACGGCGAATACAGCTCTCCGGCGTTTCATCTCCATCTAATACACCTGCAATGACTTCCAATTGCCACGGCGAATCGGGGTCATTAATTGCACCTACACGAAATTGTTCAATCAGCGCAAACTGTTGTCTTTGATCGTTGTAGAGTAGAACGCCAGCCGCTTCTGGGCGATGAACAAGTTCACGCTGCAATATAGGGGTATATTCAGGCTGATTAAATAGACGATGTCGAAGACTGACTTTTTCAACTTGAATAAAACCACGGAATAGAGATTCGCGTGATGTTACTTCGACATCTTTAGATGTATAACTTGGACGTTCAACAATACTCATGATTCGATCAGGACGAAATCTATTTATTTCATCCTAACCGAGAATCATGGCTAGGCAAGTGTTTTTTTTGAATATTTACACTTTATGATACAGTTTTTGACCTTGTTCTTGATAAACCTCTTTCATGGCTTTGAGGCCTTCTTCAACCTCTGAATTGCTATTAGTGAGGTTGTTGGCATAGTCACGAACATTCTGGGTGATTTTCATCGAACAGAACTTCGGTCCACACATTGAACAGAAGTGAGCAGATTTATGAGCCTCTTTTGGTAAGGTTTCATCATGCATGCTACGCGCTGTGTCAGGGTCTAGACTTAAGTTGAACTGATCATCCCAACGGAATTCAAAACGTGCTTTTGACAAGGCATTGTCGCGAACTTGCGCACCCGGATGTCCTTTCGCAAGGTCAGCAGCATGTGCCGCAAGCTTGTAGGTAATAATCCCGTCTTTAACATCTTTTTTGTTTGGTAAACCCAAATGCTCTTTTGGTGTTACATAACAAAGCATCGCTGTGCCGTACCAACCAATCATGGCTGCACCAATTGCAGAAGTAATGTGGTCATAACCCGGAGCGATATCTGTTGTTAAAGGCCCAAGCGTATAGAATGGCGCTTCTTTACACACTTCTAGCTGAAGGTCCATGTTTTCTTTGATCATGTGCATTGGTACATGACCAGGACCTTCAATCATGACTTGAACATCATGTTCCCATGCACGATGAGTCAGCTCGCCTAGTGTTTTAAGTTCGCTGAACTGTGCTTCGTCATTTGCATCTTGAATACAACCCGGACGTAAGCCATCGCCTAAGCTAAATGAAACGTCATAGGCTTTCATGATTTCACAGATTTCATCGAAATGAGTATATAAGAAGTTTTCTTCATGATGTGCTAGACACCACTGTGCCATGATTGAACCACCACGAGACACAATACCTGTTAAACGGTTTGCGGTAAGTGGTACGTAGCGGAGTAATACACCTGCGTGAATCGTGAAGTAGTCAACGCCTTGCTCAGCTTGTTCAATCAGTGTGTCTTTAAAGATTTCCCATGTTAGGTCTTCTGCAACACCATCAACTTTTTCAAGTGCTTGATAAATTGGTACGGTACCGATTGGAACAGGTGAGTTACGAATAATCCATTCACGTGTTTCATGGATATTTTTACCTGTCGATAAGTCCATAATGGTGTCGGCACCCCAACGGGTTGCCCAAGTCATTTTGGCAACTTCTTCATCAATTGAAGAACCAAGCGCCGAGTTACCAATGTTGGCATTAATTTTAACTAAGAAATTACGGCCAATAATCATTGGCTCAAGTTCTGGATGGTTAATGTTGGCAGGAATGATCGCACGACCTTCAGCAACTTCTTGGCGAACAAATTCAGGTGTAATTTCTTTTAAGTTTTTTGCACCGAAATTTTGTCCAGCATGTTGACGCATATCAACACCTTCACGCTGGCGTTGATTTTCACGAATTGCAATATATTCCATTTCAGGTGTGATAATACCTTGCTTGGCATAGTGCATTTGCGTGACATTTTTACCGGCTTTAGCGCGGCGTGGGTTTTGAATGTGAGCAAAGCGGATATCAGCTGTACGAATGTCTTTTAAACGTTCTTGACCAAAAGTTGAAGTTAAGCCAGAAAGTACGTCAGTATCGTTACGTTCTTCAATCCAGTTCTGGCGAACTGAAGGTAAACCTTTGTCTAAATCAATTTGAACATTTGGATCTGTATAAACACCTGAAGTGTCATAGACCATAACAGGGGGATTATGTTCACCGCCCAGACCAGTTGGAGTATCTGTTAAAGAAATTTCTCGCATTGGAACCTGAATATCAGGACGAGAGCCTTCAATATAAACTTTTTTAGAAGCGGGTAAGATGCGGGTTAAATCTTTTGCATCTTGTTCATGTTGAGCTGAAATTTCAGCAGAAGAGAGATTCGTTAACTGGTTCATTACATGATCCTTATGAATAACATCAACGAATCAAGCACGACCAAAAACGATGGCGGATTTATCTTTACAAGATAAATTTAAGGCTTAAGTTTTCAGATGGCTTGATTCCTACGCAGGTCTTAACCTGATCAGGTTCAACGGTACTCATGTTCAAACTTGTGTTGCGATAACACGAAATTTACACAATCTCAGCGAGTTATTACTCGCGCTCCGTCAAGCGATTTACAGACTAACATGTTTTAGGTTGGGTGGCATTGTCAATTTGTATCTATACAAACCGCATCCATATGGCAGTCACGATAGACTTCAGTGTTCCATGGAGAGTCTAATTTTAATAGCTGCTCAAGTTGTTCATGAGTCATCTGATAATTTGATTTTTTATCACCATTCTTATCAGTTAAATCTATTTTAAATTGTGCTTTGCGTTCCTCTACAGGCGTGGCAATAAACTTAAGAAATAGTTGCGCAGGTTTCGCTAAACTCGACTGATTTTGTGTAGATAGAAAGCGAATTTGTTGAAGCGCCTCTTTATCAAACCATGTGTTCGGTGCATATTCATCTGATACAGGCGTATTATCGAGACCAAAGAAAATAAAATAGCGATATTCGTTAAAAAGTAGTTTTGCATCATTAATAAAATGGCTTTTTGGATATTTTTGAATAAATTTTTCCCAAAATAACGCATGTTCAGTGAGCTCTTTCCAAGAAATAGCCAACGCACCATCGTTATAGAAAATATTTTGATTGTCTTTTGCCATACGAGTTAAAAACTCTTTCTGTTCTGCTGGTAAGGCATTAGAAAAAACATCAACTAAATAGTTTGGCTGACGTCGATAGGTAAACATGCCTTCGCCTTGATAGAGAAGTTCAATGTAGGCTTGGCCTTCATGTTGAAGTAAATATTGATCACGTGGGCTCAGTTGGTCGAAGAGCTTTTTCTGACTTTGAATGACCTTTTTAAGGTCTTGCTGTTTATGTTCTAAAATGGCATAGCCAAATGCTTCAAACGCTCTACCTGTTTTTTCAGTGTAGTCTTGTTTAATAAAACGTTGATACATGGCAGTTGATGCATCAATCAGCTTAAGTTGCTCATCATTTTTTAACGAAGGAACACAGGTTTTAAGCTTTTCATTAATTTGATTTAAGTCTTCTATTTTGCTGTTTTGATTAATTTTTTGCATGGCTGCCATAATTTGTAAGCAACTACTGTCTTGTTTTTGAGTGGCCTTTTGCTCAGTTGATTTTTGCTCTTTAGATACAGCCTGATCTTGCTCTGATGTTTTATTACATCCAGCTAAAAGTAGTGCGCTGCACATACTCATCATTAAAACTTTTTTCATCATTGTACTTTTATAGAAATTAATATTGCTCAAATTATAACGCTTAAAAAGATTGCATCATTGTTAGAAATCTTTATTATTAGGTAGGTCGGTCTACTTAAATTATAGCTATGAATGATAAAACAGCAAGACAGAAAATTCTCGATGCCGCTTCAACTTTATTTTATAACGATGGCATTACTGCAACTGGAATTAACTCAGTTACGGCTAAAGCAGATGTTGCTAAGATGTCGCTTTATAATAATTTTTCTTCAAAAGGTGAGCTTGTCGATGCCTACATTGCTGCGCGCCATCAAGAGTGGCTTGATCTCTACCAAATACGTTTAGAACGAACCAAAACAGCGAAACAAGCCATTTTAGCTGTGTTTGATGCCTATCAAGACCATGCAGAATTCGCCTATGAAAAAGGCTTTCGAGGTTGTGGGTTATTGAACGCTGCGGCTGAGTTTCCGGCCAATAGTGCAGGGCGAAGTTCGGTAAGACAGCATAAAGAAGAAGTTGAGGCTATTGTTGCTGAGCATTTAAAAAAATTAATACCCGACTCACAGCGTGTTAACTATGTGGCTACGCAGCTTTCTTTTCTTTTAGAAGGTTCTATGGCAAGAGCAGGCTTAGAAGGAAACAGTCGTCAACTTCTATTAGCAAAACAAATGGCAGAAGATATTTTAAATAGAGAATGTCCACATGATTAGCCTCATTAAAAATAGTAGCTATGGAGGCACAATTGCGATTTTAGTTGCTTCTGTTTTGTGGGGAACAACAGGTACTGCGGCCGCATTTGCTCCGACACTTGGCCCACTTGCTATTGGCGCTGTAGCGATGGGCGGTGGAGGTCTCTTACAAGCTTTGATTGCGTCAAGAGCGATACGGGAAAACCGTCAATTTATAAGGGAAAATCTTTCAATACTGCTTTTAGGTGTAGCGGCGGTGGGTATTTACCCTTTGGCTTTTTATTCCTCAATGCATTATGCCGGCATTACGATTGGTACTGTGGTTTCAATTGGTACTGCTCCACTAATCGCAGCAATTTTAGAACGATTCTTTGATCGCAAAGCTTTGACTGCTATCTGGTTCCTAAGTTTTGTGTGCGGTGTGCTTGGCGTAACGATGTTGTCGATGGGTGAAAGTCATGCGGTTCTAGACGATACAAATCAATGGAATAAATACTTCGGTATTTTTCTTGGGCTTGTCGCAGCTACAACTTATTCACTTTATTCATGGGCTGCAAAAAGATTAATAGATCGAGGTATTGCCTCAAAAGCTGCAATGGGCATGATTATGGGTGGTGGGGCAGTTATTTTGCTTCCTACTTTGTTGGTTACAGGTGGTGGGTTATTACACAGTTCAACCAATTTACTTGTGGCTGGTTATATGATGCTGATTCCTATGTTTTTGGGTTATTTACTTTTCGGTTTTGGACTAAAAACAGTAAATGCTAGTAAAGCGACCACCTTAACTTTATTTGAACCTTTAGTTGCTGCGATTTTTGCGATTGTGTTGGTAGGTGAGCATGTTTCATGGGTGGGCTGGATAGGCATGTTTTTGATTTTTATTTGTATTTTAATATTATCGAAAACTAAGAACACTTAAAAAAACTAAAACTTTTAATGGCTTGAGTTTGATTCGAATTTTTCTTAGTCTTAAGGGCAAGTTTTATCGTTGATTTGAACAATGAAAATAAAATTAATGGTCGCCGTTGGCCTTTGGAGTTTTGCGTCTTCGAGTTTTGCTCTAGATTTGGTTGAAGCTTATGAGCGCGCAAAACAAAATGACCCGACATGGCAGGCCAATCAACAACAATTTGAAGCAGATCAACTGAACTTGGGCTTGGCAACTGGAGCGTTATTACCCACCGTTACACTGTCTGGAAATATTACTCGTAATCGACAAACTGTAAAACGTTCAAACTTTCCGGGTATTGATCAAGAAGGCCTTTCAGATGCTTTAGTGAGTAATACTTCAACCACCCGCCAAGCGACCTTAACTGCACGTCAGCCACTATTTCGTATGGATGCTTGGGAAGGTTATAAACAAGTTAAAACTTCGGTTGCCTTAAGTGAAATTACCTTAAGACTGCAAAAACAAGATCATGTTTTAAATGTGGCAGAAGCCTATTTTAATGTATTGCGTCAGCAGGCGTTGAGTGTTGCATACTTACAAGAAGAAAAGGCTTTGCTTGAACAGCTCAATATGATGAATGCCAAACTCAAAGAAGGGTTGGTGGCACGTAGTGATGTGAGTGAAGCAAATGCCCAATATCAAAATGCCAGAGCCAATCGTATTTCAACCAATGTTCAATTACTTTTAGCTCAAGAACAGCTTTCTGAATATATTGGTTCTTATCAAGATAAGCTTGCTGTATTACGAAGTGATTTCAATTTTCAAAAGCCCTATCCGGCAGAGCTTAATGATTGGCTTTTTTTGGCCCAGCAAAAAAACCTAAAGATTCAGCAAGCCCGCTTACAGCAAAAATATAGCGAAGATCAGCGCCGTGTAGAAAAGGCAGCGCTTTATCCCCAAATAGATGCTGTGGCAAGCTATGGCTATACCAAACAAACACCAGAGACGCTCATTTCGACTGACGGAAAATTTGATCAGGTTGGGGTAGAAATGAACTGGAATTTATTTAATGGCGGACGGACCCGAACATCAATTAAAAAAGCCACTGTGGAAGCCAGTAAAGCGCAGGCACAACTTGATGCAGCGATTCGCCGTGCCAATGTCGATGTGAAAAGTGCATTTATGCAGGTCGATACCGATCAAGCCAAACTCGAAGCAAGAAAAGCTGCAATGGATTCATCTTCTTTGGTTTCTCAAGCCTCGAAAGCAAGTTATAACGAAGGCCTAAAAAGTATGGTTGATGTTTTATTAGCGCAGCGTAATGCTTTTTCTGCAAAACAGGATTATCTTAATGCTCAATATGACTATTTATTAAATGTGCTTCGTTTAAAAGCTGCAGTAGGCCAATTAGGTGAAAAAGATCTGGTTGAGCTCAATAGCTGGTTAACGTATCAGTAATAAAATGCTTTTATCTGAAATTTAATTTTGTCATAAAAACTTAATGATTGCTGTGTTTTAATGCTCAATCATTTTATTCCTGCGCCATCATGTTGGAGGCTTCCCTTGAGTCCGAGTAATCCGGTGTTAAGCCATCATATTTCTTCTCAATTTAATGAAGATTTGCAAGATGTAAACACAAAGTTTATGACCATGGGTGGCTTGGTCGAACAACAGGTCGCAAATGCAATTCATTCTTTGCTTGATACAGACGCAAATTTAGCGATTGATGTTCAATTTAAAGATAATGCAGTCAATCAATACGAACGTGATATTGATGAGGGCTTGACGTTAATTTTGGCCCGTCGTCATCCGGCAGCGATCGACTTGCGTATGGTTATTGCCATGAGCAAAGCCAATACTGACCTTGAGCGTATTGGTGACGAAGCTGCAAAAATTGCACGCATTGCACAGAACCTTTGTGAAGAGGGCGGTTCGCCTCGTGGCTACATGGAAACACGTCATATTGGTAATCAGGTTCGTGTCATGATTCATGATGCACTTGATGCTTTTGCGCGTTTAGATGCAGACCAAGCTTTACGTGTACTTTTAGCCGATGCTGACATTGACCGTGAATATCAATCAGCAACACGTACATTAATGACCTATATGATTGAAGATCCACGCCATATTGCACGTGTGATTAACGTGATGTGGGTTTTACGTTCTTTAGAACGTATTGGCGACCATGCGCGTAATATTGCCGAACAAGTGATTTATATGGCAAAAGGCTTTGATGCTCGTCATACCAAAATTGAAGAAATTGAAGCTAAAGTCCACGAAAAGTAAGACTTAAGCTGAAATACTTAAAAGCCTTGTTTAAAACAAGGCTTTTTTATTTTTAAAATAATAGATAAAAAAATGTCCCGAACTTTGGGGGGAAGTGCAGGACAGAAAATCAAGTGCATAAACACGACAGGGATCGTGTTCTTCTTGCTATAAATTGATATTAAGTTTTTAGCTTTTTGATGTCATGTAGAGTCCTGTTCGCTCTATGTAAGGCTTTTTATGCTTGTGTAAGTTTCACGTAAAAAAAGGCGGATCTATGTATATAAACCCGCCTTTTTTAATGATGAATCAGCTAAAACAAACCGATTACTCTGGTTTCCAGCCTTCAGCTTTTTCTACACTTTCATCATTGTTAAAGAACTTCTCACGTTGTTCTTCAAGAAACTTCTTCGCATCTGGTTCAAACACGTTTAAGCGCTTTTCATTAATCAGCGTAGTTTGGTGTTGTAACCATTCTTGCCATGCTTGTTTAGAAACATTTTCAAAAAAATCTTGGCCTTTAGCACCAGGGAAAGGAGCGAAGTCTAAACCTTCCATTTCCTTTTGATATTTGCGGCAAAATACTTGGCGACTCATGTTTTATCCTTAAGCGTATAACTGTTCTAAACGTGTATGGGCACGAGCAATCGCAGCTTCAACCTGTTTTGGTGAAGTTCCGCCAATATGATCACGTGCATTTACAGAAGCTTCTAGTGTTAAAGCTTTATCAAATACATCTGCTGTAATTAAGTCAGAGAATTGTTGTAATTGCTCAAGTGTTAACTCAGATAAATCTTTTTCTTCAGCAACACCTAATGCAACAGCTTTACCTACAATTTCATGAGCATCACGGAAAGCAACGCCTTTTTTCACTAGGTAGTCAGCAAGATCGGTTGCAGTAGAGAATCCGCGAAGTGCAGCTTCACGCATGATTTCAATATTTGGAACCAATGCAGGAATCATATCTGCGAAAGCCATGAGTGAACCACGAACCGTATCGATTGCATCAAATAAAGGTTCTTTGTCTTCTTGGTTGTCTTTGTTGTATGCCAATGGTTGACCTTTCATGAGCGTAAGTAAGCTAATTAAGTCACCAAATACACGGCCAGATTTACCACGAATAAGTTCTGGAACATCCGGATTTTTCTTCTGCGGCATAATTGAAGAACCAGTACAGAAACGGTCAGGAATATTCACAAATTTGAACTGTGCAGAAGTCCAAAGAATAAGTTCTTCTGACATACGTGATAAATGCATCATGATCAGTGCTGCAGCAGCATTAAATTCGATGGCAAAGTCACGGTCAGATACGGCATCAAGAGAGTTTTCAGATACAGCTTCAAAACCTAAAAGTTCTGCTGTATAAGCACGATCAATCGGATAAGTTGTACCAGCAAGAGCAGCAGAACCAAGTGGTAGGCGGTTAACACGTTTACGGCAGTCTTGAAGACGTTCGGTGTCACGCACTAACATTTCAAACCAAGCCAGTAAGTGGTGACCGAAAGTCACAGGCTGAGCAGTTTGTAAGTGTGTGAAACCCGGCATAATCGTATTTACGTTTTTGGCTGCCAAGCCTAACAGGCCTTTTTGTAGGCGTTCTAATAATTTTAAAATATCATCAATTTCGTCGCGTAAGTAAAGACGAATATCCGTTGCAACCTGATCGTTACGGCTACGACCTGTGTGTAGTTTTTTACCTGTAATGCCAATACGTTGAGTCAAACGTGATTCAATGTTCATGTGAACATCTTCAAGATCGATGCGCCATTCAAAGTTTCCAGCCTCAATTTCTGAGCGAATGGTGCTTAAACCTTCAATAATGTCATCGCGTTCTGCTTCTGTGAGTACGCCAACTTTAGCAAGCATGGTAGCATGCGCAATAGAACCCGCGATGTCTTGTTTATAAAAACGCTGGTCAAACTGAACAGAGGCGGTAAATTCAGCTACAAAAGCATCCGTCGCTTCAGAAAAACGACCACCCCACATACCTGAAGTTTGGTCTGGGGTTACTGAATTAGGGGGATTTGAAGATGTGGTCATGGTGGCTCAGTAAAATAAAAAAGAGTATATCACTTGCCGAAGCTCAACAAACAAAGTTGTTTCCTACAGCATACCGAAATCAAAATTCTTCCTATTTTTTTACGAAAAACGGGCGTTGGCAACACTTATTCGAATTAATTGTTGCAAGTAATGTTTTGGCACTGGTTTTGGCATTGGCTGAAGCGCAGTCTTGGCAAGCATTAAGCGGTGGACGCCTTTTACAATACATCGTTTTTATTAATTGGGTGATATTGTCGTTTTTTGCCTTGGTTGAACGCCTTCAAGATTTTTTTAGCAGCTTACGTCAAGAATTTGCCTTGGTTATCGGTTTTGTCATGTTGCAAGGTATTGTGGTTTTATCCACTTTAATGAGTAATTTTTTTCAGTTTGGTCTTTTAAATAAACATGCTTCTTTAACACAGGGCTGGAGCATTTATTTTACCAATGTGCCTTTATATCTAAGCTATGGAATATTACTGGGGGCTTTCTGCTTACGTTATTTATATCTCAGAGAACAGTGGTTACATCAACAAAATGCAGAGTTAAATGCCCGTATTCAGGCCATGCAAGCGCGAATTCATCCTCATTTTTTATTTAATAGTTTAAATAATGTGGTGAGTTTAATTGCGATAGATCCAGATAAAGCAGAAGGTATGTTGATTAGCCTGTCACGTTTATTTCGTGCCAGCTTCCAAGAGTTGAAATTGGTAAGTCTGCATGAAGAAATCGAGCTGAGTAAACAGTATTTAATGATTGAACAGGTGCGTTTGGGGGAGCGTTTAAAAGTAGATTGGAAGATTGAGCTTTCACCTGTGCAATTAAAACAGGTCACTATTCCTTTATTGACATTACAACCTTTGTTAGAGAATAGTATTTTTCATGGGGTAGAACCAATGATGGGGAAAGCAACCATAGGGGTATTGGTTGAAATATTGCAAAATCAGGTCAGTATAGTCATTACCAACCCATATACAGACGATACAATAAATTCACGGAAAGGGCATGGAATCGCGCTTGAAAATGTAAAACAACGCCTGAAAGCATATTATGGGAACTCCGTTAGATTTCAGGTTTATAAAGGTAAAGCCTTATATACCACCATTATGAGCTATCAATATCAAACAAAATAATAAGTTAGTCAGAGTTAACCATAAAAAAATGGATCAAGTTAACGGTGACAAGGAGGATGAATGAAGGTGCTGATTTGTGATGACGAACCACTTGCAGTGGAGCGATTATCACGTTTAGTTTCAAAGATGGGACATGAAGTTGTATCAACGGCTCATCATGGACAAGAAGCCTTGGAACAGGCGCGGCTTCATCAACCGGATGTAATTTTACTTGATATTCAAATGCCAGGTATGAATGGTCTTGTCTGTGCAGAACAGTTAAGTCAGCTAAATCCTCGACCTGCGATTGTATTTTGTACTGCCTATGATCAACATGCATTGGAAGCATTTAAATCTCAGGCTCAAGCTTATCTTCTTAAACCAATTGATCCTCAAGAACTTGAACAAGTTTTTAGTCAACTGACTCAGCTTACTCAAGCACAGCTCAATGCTTTGCCACAACATGATTTTTTACATGCTCTAAAAACTCAGCGACATCAAATTGCTGCAAAAACCTATCGTGGGGTTGAGCTGATTCCTGTTGAGAATATCTATTATTTTTTAGCAGATCAGAAATATGTCACGGTGCGCCATCAAAATGGCAGTGTATTAATTGATGAAACTTTAAAAGAACTCGAAACCGAATTTGCAGATCAATTTATTCGTATTCACCGAAATGCGTTGGTTGCGGTTGCATATTTAGATGGACTGGAGTTGGTCAGTTCGGGGCAATATCAGGTCCGATTACGTGGTCTGGACGAACGACTTTCGGTGAGCCGTCGACATTTATCTACGCTTAGAGAGCGAATTCATCAGCTCTAAACTTAAAAAGAGTTAGCTTGGACATGCGAGATTTTACTTGCAATTTTAAGGGATCAAGTTAAGTTTAGGGTGTATTGTTTGACCAGCCCATGCTTGAATTTATGAAAACCTTGAAAATTGCTACACGACAAAGCCCACTTGCTCTTTGGCAGGCAGAATATATTCGTGCCCGATTACAGGAGCTTCACCCAGATTTAACGGTGGAGTTGGTTAAATTTGTCACACAGGGTGATAAAATTTTAGACACACCTTTAGCAAAAATTGGTGGGAAAGGGCTCTTTGTTAAAGAGTTAGAAGCAGCACTTTTGGATGGGCGTGCAGACTTAGCTGTGCATTCAATGAAAGATGTGCCGATGGCTTTACCAGAAGGTTTAACCTTGGCAGTAATTTGTGAACGTGAAGATCCATTAGATGCTTTCGTTTCAAATCAATTTGAAAAATTTGCTGACTTACCTCAAGGTGCAAAAGTTGGTACCTCAAGCTTGCGTCGTAAATCTCAGATTTTAAAACAACGTCCTGATTTGCAAATTATTGACTTGCGTGGAAATGTTGGAACACGTTTAGCGAAGCTAGATGATGGTCAATATGATGCGATTATTTTAGCGAGTGCTGGTTTGAAGCGTTTAGGATTGTCAGAACGCATTCGTCATTGTTTAACACCAGACATTAGTTTGCCTGCGGTGGGTCAAGGCGCATTGGGCTTAGAATGCCGTGCTGCTGACCAGGATGTATTAGCTTTAATTCAACCATTATTGCACGAAGAAACAGACGTTTGTGTGCGTGCTGAACGTGCTTTTAATGCCTATCTTGAAGGTGGTTGTCAGGTCCCAATTGCAGGTTATGCAACACTACAAAATGGACAAATCCATATTGAAGGGCGGGTCGGAAGCCCTGATGGCCAAACATTATTACGTGCTGAACTGACAGATGAAGCCAATAACGCTCAGCAATTGGGTGAAAACCTTGCTCGAAACTTACTTGATCAAGGTGCTGGCGAGTTATTGAAGGCTCTCTATTAAAACTATGTTGTTTATTAATACTCGACCTGATTCGCGTGCAGCTGAATTAACAGAAGCTCTGCAAAATAAGGGATATCAGGTTGAGTCTTTACCTCTTTTAGAACTTGTTGCCAAACCCTTTTCGGAACAATTACTTCAGCTTTACCAGCAAGTAAGTAAAGCGCAAGCGATTGTTGTGGTCAGCCCAACTGCTGTTGAGGTGGGCATGAAGTATTTAGCACAAAGTGGCTTAAAACTAGCTGACTTGAAGCATATTCAGTGGATTGCTGTGGGGCAGGCAACGGCCAATTGTCTAAATGAGTATGGAATAGAAGCACATATTCCCGATGTTGAAACCTCTGAGGGGATGTTAAATCTACCTATTCTTCATAATATGAAGCAGGCAGGTAACGTCGCTTTTTGGCGAGGAGAAGGTGGGCGTCAATTTATGATGGAGACCTTGCAGCAGCAAGGCATTCAGATTTTAAATTTCGTTTTATATCATCGGCAGTGCCCAGAAGCTTCATATTCTACATTCAAACATCTGACACACAATTCAAATTATAATTTAAACAAATGGCTAGTCTTAATTACCAGTGAGGCCAGCTGGAAGTATTGGTTAGAGCTTTGTTCAAAAAATAATGTACAACCTGATTGTGTATATTTGGTTTTAGGGCCACGTCTTTTTCAAATTGTTAAAGAATATCGTGATCAGCAACAGGCCCATTTTCACATTATTCAACTTGAAAATTTATCGCCTTCGGGGATGATTCATCTCATTCAGGCATTATAAGGATTCGTATGAGAAAACTTGTTTCTATCATCATTATACTGGGCATGGCTTGGTTGGCTAAGCTCAGTTACGATATGTGGCAAATTTCTCGTACTGTTCCTGAGCTTAAGCAAAGCTTGCTTCAATCAGAACAGCACTATGCCAATCTAAATGATCAATTGGTTGCTTTACAGCGCCAACTACAGAATCAACCTGTAAATACAGAAAATAAGTTGAGTGCTGACAGCAATTTAGAAGCCCCACCGATGGGTATTGCCCCTACAGTTTTAATAAAACAAAAGTTAGATTTAATTCAATTTGCAATTGATCAGCAGCAGCTGATTTACGCAGTTGATCAATTAAGTCAGTTACAGCAATCTCTTGTGCATTATGAAATTGCTCCAGCATTGCAACATAGCTTAAATCAATCGCTTGAGCAGGATAAGCAAGCAGTTCAACAATTCAGTTTGGCCCAAAATCAACGCCATCAATTGATTGACGATTTATTACAGACGATTGATAAAAATATTCAGCAAGCTTTAGCTCGGCCTAAGCTTGAGATGGATCAATCTGAGTCTGTGTCTTGGTGGAAAAAATGGTTCCGTATAGAAAAAGTAGAAACGCCGTCTATTAATTTAATGAATCGAAGTGTGGTGCTTAAAGAAGTGCAATTAAGATTATTGATTGCTGAACAGGCACTCAATCAAGGGAAAATGACAGAGTACCAAAACGAGTTGCAATCTGTTATGCAAAAACTAGATGAAATGCCTGATGGAGCGAGTCAGCAGTTAAAAAAACGTATTGCTAAAGTGGCTCATTTATCTGTCGTACCTGTTCCTAAATTATCTACACTTGGTCTAATTGGCTCATAAGGAGGAGATATGAAACACCTCCTATCGGTTTATTTCGTAATCAGCTTAATACTCTTTGCAGCTTTAGCTTTATTTAGTTATGGCTATGGAATGGGGTATGTCTATATCTACTGGCGACAATTGCAGTTGCAAACAAATGTCTGGGGATTAACCCTTGCTTTTGTGGTGTTGAGTTTTATTGCTCAACTGGTGTGGCTTTGGATTAAACGATATTCCTCTCGTGAGCAGAGGAAAAGTGAAAATATCTTCCAGTTTAAAAACCTTCATCCTTATGAACAATTAGGTATTGTCTGGTTACTAGAGGCTGCCGAAGATCAGCGTGTTTTTATTGAACGTGTTTTTACTCAATCAGGACTTTTAAAAAATATTATTGATGCCAAGTTTCTGGTTTTAAGTGGAGACTATCCAAAAGCATTGGCTGCTTTAGATCAGTCTCCACCCATGGCATTTGAATTGGCAGAGTTAGAGCGAATCGAAATCTTTTTAGCCCAAAACGAAGCTGACCGTGCCTTAACTCATCTTGAATTTTTATACCAGCATCAGTTGTCACCGTGGCTTCAAGAAATAGAAACCGCCTACCAGCAACGATTAACTGCGTTATGGGGGCAATTGGCGCTGCAACATCCATGGGTATATTTGCGGTCAATGAAGTATGGATTATTAGATGCTGAGCACCGTGACTTATGGTTACAGCAACTTCTTCAGCAATTTGATGAAGCTTCTATTGATGACTTACATGCTTTGCAACAACGTTATCTGGATTTAGAGTCCGAGATTCAAACTCGACCGTATAGCAGTAAGTTGTTATGGCTCAAATTACTGGCGCGTATGCCTGATATGAGCATGCAGCATGCAGCCTTAACACTACACCTATTAAAAGAGCAATTTGATCCAGAAGTGTTTTATCTGTGGTTTCAGCAACAATTGCTTAAACAGGTTCCAGACTATGCTGATGTCGAAGAAAAAATTATTGAATTAGAAAATCAATATATGAATTTGCCAGTTTTAACCTTTGCAAAATGGCATGTCTATATGGCAACTGGACGTCAAGCAGAGGCTGAAACATTATTAACATTATATCCAGATAATATTTTAATGAGCTATTTGCGTATTAAGTCTACGCTTAATGAAGATGAGGTGTTAATCAAACAGTTAAACCTAATCTTTGAAAATGATGCGAATTTTTTAAAATTTAAAATATGAGGCAAAAATGAAAGAACTGTCTGTCTACCCGATAATATATGAACAGAAAGTAGCGTGGGGAGATATGGACGCTTTTGGTCATGTCAATAATGTACAATATTATCGATATATTGAAAGCTCACGTATTTTATATATGGAAGCGATAAATATATTAACCCCACAATTATATACCGTTGTAGCTTCCAGCCAATGTAAATATTTAAAGCCAGTTCTTTATCCAGATGTATTGAAAGTGGGTGTTCGCGTGGAAGAGCTCCGTAATAGTGCATTCCGTATGGCTTATATATTATGGAGCGAAACCCAACAACAAATTGTGGCTACTGGTGAAGCAGTTATGGTCTGCGTAGATAAATTAACAGAACGAAAATGTAAAATACCTCAGGAAATAAAACAAAAAATTATTGAGCTAGAAAAATCTGTTGGACATGACTTAATACATTTATCTTAAATAAATATTAATAAAATATATTTCATTTATAATTGATAATGTAATTAAAAGGTAATTTTTTGGTTTATTCTGATGAACACGGCTTTCAAACTATTGCTTATTGAATAGATTATAAATAATATTGGTCTTGATTTTATGTTTTTAAATTTTGTCTGTATTATTTTGAATTGTCTGTAAGACTGGAGTATTTATTAATGAAACCGGATATCAGTGAATTATCTGTTGAAGAGTTAAAACGCTTACAAGAAGAAGCGGAAGCTTTAATTGCAAGTAAAAAAGATCAAGCAATCGAAGATGCTTATAATCAAATTATCGAGATCGCTGAAAATGTAGGTTTTAGTGTTGAACAACTTCTTGAGTTTGGTGCTCAAAAACGTAAGAAAACAACACGTAAATCTGTTGAACCGCGTTACCGCAACAAAAACAATTCTGAAGAGACTTGGACTGGTCGTGGTAAACAACCACGCTGGTTGGTTGCTGAAATTGAAAAAGGTGCAAAACTTGAAGATTTCTTAATCTAATCGTATTGCCGTTTTAAAAGCCAGACAAATTTGTCTGGCTTTTTTATGCGTGAAAATATCTAAAATTTTGTGGTAAATATTATTTAAGAAATTGAGTGTTTAAATTCATCTTTAAATACAGTGTTGAGATCAAATGTGCATTTAGTTCTTTTAGTACTGGGTTTTCATGATTTTGTCATACGTTCACCTTATAGTCTTAATACCGAAGCCAAGCCCGATTGCTTGGTTTTTTTATATGAAGTGAATTGGCGATGTTGAAAAAGTATGCATAATGTCAGACTAGGGAGCTACTCTCAAAATAAGGATGATAATTTGCATGTTGGTAAGGCTGAATGAAGAAAAAGTCTAAGCAATGGAAGTGGTGGTTATTTGCCCTCATTGCATTTTTAATTTTTATTATTTTACAGATCCCGGCGACTTGGCTTATTTCTAAATTTTCAAAGAATAATCAAACTCTACACAATGTAAGTGGAAATATCTGGCAAGGCCAAGCAGATTGGCGGCGCGGTACTTTGAGAGGCTCGATTCATTGGAAAACTAGACCTCTTGACCTATTTTTATTAAGGTTCGCTGCTGATGTAGATATCCATAGTGGAAATACCCAATTATCTGGGGTAATGGCCTATGGTGTTGGAAAAAAAGTAATTGTAAAAGCTATGAATGGTCAGGTTGCGCCTGAAACATTAAAACAAATTGTGAACTGGCAATGGCCTGTGAATAGTATCCAGTTAAAAGATATTAATTTTAATTATAAAAAAGAGCAGGGTTTCGCCGCAGTTGATGGTCAATTGCATTGGGGTGGTGGTGCTTTGATTTATAATATTGGTGATCGTCAAGACCGGATGAATATGCCCTCTTTAAATGGGCAATTAACGGATCAAAATGGTCAATTACAGATTGATATACGTGATCAACGCAGTCAAAAAATGGCAAACCTTTTATTAGATGCCAACATGATGCTTGATATGCAGCTTACGCAAAGATTATTACTGAATATTCCGTCTTATGATGGGAAAGCTGGTTTAGATACTTTTGTCATTAGTTCTCGCCAACCATTACTACAAGGTGGTAACTAATGAAAGTATGGATTGAGAAATTACAGCAACTACAATGGCAAAAATTAGATCGGTTAAGTGTGGTGGTATTTGCCTTTTTAGTTCTATGGCTGTGTTGGAAATTGGCTTCATTATTTTGGTGGGTTATTGCACCGCCCCAAATGATGCAGTTTGATCGGGTAGAGTTAGGATCACAGCAGCCACAGATTCCTAACATTAGTACTTTTTCGCTTTTTAATGAACCTTCTGCCAATGCAGCCCAGGAAAATGTCAACCTAGAATTGCAAGGTGTGATGGTGGGCTATCCGAACCGTTTTTCTTCGGCTGTTATTAAGCTTGATAATACTGCTGACCGGTATCGGGTGGGTGAAACAATCGCTTCTACATCTTACCAGTTAGCAGAAGTTTATTGGGACCACGTGATATTACGTCAAGGTAATGGAAGTACGCGTGAGCTTCAGTTTAAAGGTTTGCCAAACGGTTTATATCAGCCCATGACACCGGATGCTTCACAACCAACTGCGACTACGCCTCAGTCATCGGCGCCTGTTAATACGACTCAAGAGGCGCTTGGCCAGGCTATTCAGCAAATGCAGGGGAACCGAGAGCAGTACCTCAAAGATATGGGGGTAAGTGGGAACTCAAGCGAAGGTTTTGAAGTTACAGAACGTACACCTACTGCGCTTCGAAATAAGTTAGGTTTAAGGCCGGGTGACCGGATTGTTTCTTTAAACGGTCAAACGGTTGGGCAAGGACAAACGGATGTGCAGTTACTTGAACAGGCTCGTCGAGCTGGGCAAGTGAAATTAGAAATAAAACGTGGTGATCAAGTGATGACCATACAACAAAATTTTTAGTGATAACACGTCACCATAAGAGTTAGGAATTATCGCAAGTTATGGCTTTATTGAATCATCAACGTCCACTTTGGGCATTACTTGCAGCAGCTCCATTGATTGCGACAGTGAGCAGCAGCGTCTATGCCCAGACATGGAAGATCAATTTACGTGATGCTGACTTAACTGCATTTATTAATGAAGTTGCAGACATTACGGGGAAAAACTTTGCAGTAGATCCGCGAGTGCGTGGCAATGTCACAGTAATATCGAATAAGCCACTCAACAAAGATGAAGTTTATGATCTTTTCCTTGGGGTCCTAAATGTAAATGGGGTGGTGGCAATACCTTCTGGGAATACCATCAAACTGGTGCCAGATAGCAATGTTAAGAATTCGGGAATTCCTTACGACTCTAGAAATAGAGTGCGTGGTGATCAAATCGTCACTCGAGTCATTTGGCTTGAAAATACAAATCCAAATGATTTAATCCCAGCACTTCGCCCTTTAATGCCTCAATTCGCACATATGGCTGCGATAGCAGGGACGAATGCGCTGATTGTTTCGGACCGAGCTGCGAATATCTACCAACTTGAAAATATCATTCGTAACCTCGACGGTACGGGACAAAATGATATTGAAGCGATTAACTTGCAATCGAGTCAGGCGGAAGAAATCATTACTCAACTTGAGGCAATGAGTGCAACGGGAGCTTCGAAAGATTTTAGTGGTGCACGTATTCGTATTATTGCAGACAACCGAACCAATCGTATTTTAGTAAAGGGTGACCCTGAAACACGTAAGCGTATTCGTCACATGATCGAAATGCTGGATGTACCTTCGGCAGACCGCTTAGGGGGCTTAAAAGTTTTTCGATTAAAATATGCAAGTGCAAAAAATTTATCAGAGATTTTACAAGGTCTTGTAACAGGGCAGGCTGTTTCTTCATCAAATAGTAATAATAATTCTTCTAACTCGTCGAATCCGATCAATAATTTGATGGGTAATAACCAAAATTCCAGTTCAAACACATCTGGTTCAAATGGTAGCTCAATTTCTACGCCATCTATTAACTTAAATGGCAATTCAAATAGTAATAATCAAAACAATATCTCTAGCTTTAGCCAAAATGGTGTGAGCATTATTGCAGATAATGCCCAAAACTCGTTAGTGGTTAAGGCTGACCCACAATTAATGCGTGAAATTGAATCTGCGATTCAGCAGCTAGATGTTCGGCGTCAGCAAGTTCTTATTGAGGCTGCCATTATTGAGGTTTCGGGTAAAGATGCCGATCAATTAGGGGTGCAATGGGCACTTGGTGATATCAATAGTGGTATTGGTTTAATTAACTTTACGAACGCAGGTTCAAGTCTAGCTTCACTGGCAGCTGGTTATTTAACGGGTGGTGCTTCTGGTTTAGGGAGTGCAATTGGAGCAGGTAGTTCAATTGCATTAGGAAAGTATAAAGAGGGTGCAGATGGTTCTCGTCAGCTTTATGGAGCTTTAATTCAAGCTCTAAAAGAGAATACAGCTTCTAATTTGTTGTCTACGCCTTCTATTGTGACGATGGATAATGAAGAAGCTTATATTGTTGTCGGTCAGAATGTTCCATTTGTAACAGGTTCGGTTACTACAAATAGTACAGGCATCAATCCATACACCACTGTTGAACGAAAAGACGTAGGCGTAACATTAAAAGTTATACCTCACATAGGTGAAAATGGCACAGTTCGACTTGAAATTGAACAGGAAGTTTCGAATGTTCAGGCGAGTAAAGGTCAGGCAGCCGATTTAATTACCAATAAACGTGCTATTAAAACTGCTGTATTGGCTGAGCATGGACAGACAGTAGTTTTGGGTGGTTTAGTATCTGACGATGTTGAATTTAACCGTCAAGGTATTCCTGGGTTAAGTAGTATTCCATATGTAGGTCGGTTATTCCGCTCGGATACTCGAAGCAATGTAAAACGTAATCTTCTCGTCTTTATTCATCCAACAATTGTGGGTGATGCAAATGATGTGCGCCGTTTGTCTCAGCAGCGCTACAACCAGCTTTACAGCTTACAATTAGCGATGGATAAAAATGGCAACTTTGCCAAACTACCTGAACAGGTTGATGATGTCTATAATCAAAAGATGACACCACCTAGTATCGCTTCTCAGCCAAAAAATTACAGTCAAGTTCCTTCTGGTGGCAAAAGCTCGACAGTAACAACACCTATAGCAGTAGAACCAGCGGTTCGAAAACAGTCCTTACAGTTGCCTGAACCTGAAATTAATCGTACTAAAAATACAGTAACAACAACGACACTGCGCCCAAACACAGCACAGTAGTAGCATGTTATGATTGATAAAAAATGAATGGGACATACGTATGACTTGGAAACTACAAGCAATTACTGGTGAAATTACGGGCCAAGAAATTAGTGTCGATCGTGATATGTTGGTAGGCCGTCATCAAGATGCCGATGTGTTGTTACAAGCTGCTGAAATTTCACGACGCCACGCGGCATTGCTTTTAAAAGATCAAGCGCTATGGGTGCAAGACCTTAATTCATCAAATGGCACATTTGTAAACGATATTCGTATTGAGCAAGAAAAGCAGCTACATGATGGTGATATTGTTCAGTTCGCTAGTTTTAAATTTTCTGTATTAGCGCCTGCACAGAAAGTCACGGAATTACCTGAAATTGAAGCCGAGCCTGTAAATACCACATCATCTCCAGATTTAAGCGATCAAGGTATGCCGAGCCTTGCAGAGCGTGCTGTAGAAGTAGAAGTTCGTCGCGATGGAATGCCGCAGAATATTTCTATTCCAAAGCCTGCACCGATTCCAGAGGGTGTGGATATTAATGCACAACAGCAAACGCCTATTGCTTTTGATGAGCCAGTTTCTCGTGTTGCTGAAGAAAAAGAGCAACAGAAGAATGCATCGGTTGGTTTAATCACTATTATTATTTTAGTAATCTTAGCTTTATTGGCATGGTTATTCTTTAAATAATCCTTTGCTGCTTTTACAATCAAGGCATGCTAAAAGCATGCCTTTTTAATTTTGAGAAGAACAAGATGTCTGTTGCACAACTAAATAAGCGCGATTTAATTTTATTTGATTTAGATGGAACACTGGTTGATTCTGCTGCTGATTTATATAGATCAATGAATTTAAGCTTACAAGAATTAGGCTGGCCTTTAATAACAGAAGCCCAGATACGAGAATGGGTCGGTAAAGGAGTATCTAAACTTTGTGAAAGTGTTCTGTTTCATATTTTTGGGAAATTAGATGCTGAACAGCATAAAATCCTACTACAGAAATTTGTTGATATTTACAGTGCCGAGCTTTGTGTGAATACTCAAATTTATCCTGGAGTCACTGAGTTTTTAAAGCATTGTAAAAATTTGAATATACATATGGCATGTGTTACCAATAAACCTGTGCAACTTGCTCAAGGATTACTTGATGCATTGGAGCTTTCTCCTTATTTTCAAGTCGTGCTTGGGGGAGATAGTTTGCCAGAGAGAAAACCACATCCATTACCTTTGTTGCATTGTATGCAAAGTTTAAAGATATCTGCTTCGCAATCATTAATGATTGGCGATTCAAGTAATGATATAGAAGCTGCGCGCCGTGCGGGAATTGATTGTATTGTGGTTAGCTATGGCTATAATCATGGAGAAAATATCTATGATTGCCAACCGCAGCAAGTGGTTGATAGTTTGGCTGAGTTAATTGTCTAATGAGTGAAATGGAGATCAGCATGAATAAGCGTATGGTTTTTCGATGGCGTGTCTAAATCGAAACTAGAAAAACACCGTTTTAAATCGAAACCATATTAGAGAAAAATTCATGACTACATTAGCGCAATTTGAACAACTTAAGGCATCAGGTTACAACACGATCCCAGTTTATCGCCAGCGTTTGGCAGATACGGAAACACCGTTATCTGTTTTTGCTCGGTTTAAGGAGCAAAAACAAGCTTATTTATTTGAGTCGGTTGAAGGTGGTGAAAACTGGGCGCGTTATTCCATGATCGGTTTAGGTGAATCGACAGTTTTTTCATGTAATGCAGGGGTGTTGTCTATACAACATGCTGATGGTTCGGTCACACAAGAAGATTGTCTAGATCCATTTGAATATATTCGTGAATTTCAGAAGCAATTTTCAGTTCCATCAGCTGAGCTTTTACCAGACTTACCAAGTTTTACTGGCGGGCTGGTTGGTTATTTGGGCTACGATGCGGTTCGCTACATAGAGCCGCGCTTAAAGAATGTCCCTGCGGCTGATCCTATTGCGTTACCAGATTTGTGGTTGATGCTATCAAAAACAGTGATTGTTTTTGATAATTTGAAAGATACTTTATTTTTAATTGTTCATGCCGATACTGCACAGCCAAATGCCTACGAAGATGCTCAGCAAAAGCTAGATCAATTAGAGCAATTGTTGGCTACACCTGTTAGCTTGCAAGCTAAGCCGCATACACCACCTCATTTTGAATCAATTACGGGTAAAGCGAAATTCCTTGAGACCATAGAAAAGGTTAAAGAATACATCCGTGCGGGTGACGTTATGCAGGTTGTGCCTGGACAACGCATGGTTTCTGACTTTGATGGAGAGGCTTTACAGGTTTACCGTGCTTTGCGTCATTTAAACCCTTCACCTTATTTATTCTTGGTACAGGGTCAAACAATTACAGATAAAAAGCCATTCCATATTGTAGGGTCATCACCTGAAATTCTCTCTCGTCTAGAAAATGGTATTGCGACAGTTCGCCCGTTGGCTGGTACAAGACCACGTGGAAAAACTAAAGAAGAAGATATCGCTTTAGAAAAAGACTTACTTTCTGATGAGAAAGAAATCGCAGAGCATTTAATGTTGATTGACCTTGGTCGAAATGATGTTGGGCGAGTTTCTAAAATTGGTAAGGTCCAAGTGACTGATCAAATGGTCATTGAGCGCTATTCACATGTCATGCACATTGTTTCAAATGTACAAGGTGAAGTACGTGATGATATCGATGCACTAGATGTATTTAAAGCAACCTTCCCCGCAGGTACTTTATCTGGCGCACCAAAAATTCGTGCAATGGAAATTATTGATGAAGTCGAACCTGTTAAACGAGGGGTTTTTGGCGGGGCAGTAGGGTATCTAGGGTGGCATGGTGAAATGGATATGTCGATTGCAATCCGCACCTGTGTTATCCGTGATAAAAAAGTGTATGTGCAGGCTGGAGCAGGCTTGGTTGCAGACTCAAATCCTGAATCAGAATGGAATGAAACCCAAATAAAAGCTCGCGCAGTGATCAAAGCGGTTGAATTATCGTCAAACGGATTGATTTTATGAGTTTTTAGCAGTTTTTTTTAAAAAACTGCTTGCATCGTTTGGAAGTTTTGCTAAACTGCACACCGTTCCGATACGAAACGTACGAAACACTAAGAAGAGCCGGCATAGCTCAGTTGGTAGAGCAACTGACTTGTAATCAGTAGGTCCACAGTTCGAATCCGTGTGCCGGCACCATCTTAAGAGTGTTGAGTTGTTGTGTAAAGGATAACACTGAAATAAGTGTGATATGGTGAGATTCCCGAGCGGTCAAAGGGGGCGGACTGTAACTCCGCTACGAAAGTTTCGAAGGTTCGAATCCTTCTCTCACCACCATTAACTTCGATTGAAGTGCTAAGTATACCAGCATCGTGCGGGAGTAGCTCAGTTGGTAGAGCGGCAGCCTTCCAAGCTGCATGTCGCGAGTTCGACCCTCGTCTCCCGCTCCATCGAAGGATAATCGCTCTTATAGCTCAGTGGTAGAGCACTCCCTTGGTAAGGGAGAGGTCTCGAGTTCAAATCTCGATAAGAGCTCCAGATACAGTTTAGTAGATTTTCTACAAAGATTTAAAAAGCAGGCTTATTAGTCTGCTTTTCAAGTATTGGGTGTTTGATTTTTTAGGCGATATGTCGATGCTGGGTCTTACTCAGAATTGTGTTCGACGTAAACGAGGACTATAAACATGGCTAAGGCTAAGTTTGAACGTAATAAGCCACACGTAAACGTGGGCACAATCGGTCACGTTGACCATGGTAAAACAACTTTAACTGCTGCGATTGCAACTATTTGTGCAAAAACTTACGGCGGTGAAGCGAAAGATTACTCACAAATCGACTCAGCACCTGAAGAAAAAGCACGTGGTATTACAATTAATACTTCACACGTAGAATACGATTCTCCAATCCGTCACTACGCGCACGTAGACTGCCCAGGTCACGCCGATTACGTTAAAAACATGATTACTGGTGCTGCTCAGATGGACGGCGCGATCCTTGTGTGTGCTGCGACTGACGGTCCAATGCCACAAACTCGTGAACACATCCTTCTTTCTCGTCAGGTTGGTGTACCTTACATCATCGTATTCTTGAACAAGTGTGACCTTGTTGATGATGAAGAATTACTTGAATTAGTAGAAATGGAAGTTCGTGAACTTCTTTCTACTTATGACTTCCCAGGTGATGACACTCCAGTTATCCGTGGTTCTGCGCTTAAAGCATTGGAAGGCGATGCTGGTCAATATGGTGAGTCTTCAGTTCTTGCTCTTGTTGAAGCGCTTGACTCTTACATTCCAGAACCAGAACGTGCTATCGACAAAGCATTCTTAATGCCAATCGAAGACGTATTCTCTATCTCAGGCCGTGGTACAGTAGTAACTGGTCGTGTAGAAGCTGGTATCGTTAAAGTTGGTGAAGAAGTAGAGATCGTTGGTATTAAAGATACAGTTAAAACAACTGTAACTGGCGTAGAAATGTTCCGTAAGCTTCTTGACGAAGGTCGTGCAGGCGAGAACTGTGGTGTATTACTTCGTGGTACTAAGCGTGAAGACGTACAACGTGGTCAAGTACTTGCTAAACCAGGTACAATCAAGCCGCACACTAAATTCGATGCAGAAGTATACGTACTTTCTAAAGAAGAAGGTGGTCGTCATACTCCATTCCTTAACGGCTACCGTCCACAGTTCTACTTCCGTACAACTGACGTAACTGGGCAATCCAATTACAAGACGGCGTTGAAATGGTTATGCCAGGCGACAACGTTGAAATGTCAGTAGAATTAATCCACCCAATCGCAATGGACCCAGGTCTACGTTTTGCGATCCGTGAAGGTGGTCGTACTGTAGGTGCTGGTGTTGTTGCGAAAGTAACTGCATAATCACT
>NZ_AMSS01000073.1 GCF_000313935.1 Acinetobacter sp. WC-141
ATGGCAGAGTAAAACTTGAAGTGCGACATAAACCACCTAATTAATTTAAAGGGTTTATGGAGTATATAAAATTGTCATACCATCATCTTAACTTTGAAGATCGTACTGCATTAATGCTTGAGTCAAGAAAAGAAGGCTTTTCAGCCAGAAAATTTGCTGAACTCATTAAAAGACATCCTAGTACGATCTATCGTGAGCTTAAAAGAAATAGCATCAATGACGTTTATCAAGCTCGATATGCTTCTGATAACACCTTCGCTAGACGTAGACGTGGTCACAGAAAACTCAAAATCGATTCAATCCTCTGGAAATTTATTGTTGAAGCGATCCGTTGTTTATGGTCTCCTCAGCAAATAGCAAAGCGTTTAAAGACATTTCCTGATTTGGATCAAACAATGAATGTAAGCCATACAACGATTTATTCAACGATACGAGCATTACCAAAGGGTGAGTTGAAAAAAGACTTATTATCCTGTCTGCGTCATGAAAATAAAAAGCGAAAAGCTAACGGTGAACCTAAAAAAGATTCTATATTACAGGATATTAAAACTATTCATGAGCGCCCAGCCGAAGTTCAAGAAAGAAAAATACCGGGTCATTGGGAAGCTGATTTAATTAAAGGTAAAGACAATAAAAGTTCGATAGCAACACTTATTGAACGAAATACACGGCTCTGTATCTTGGCAACATTACCTGATGCAAAGGCAGAATCAGTGCGCAAGGCTTTAACTGAAGCTCTGAAATATTTACCTGCAGAACTGCGTAAAACGTTGACCTATGACCGTGGACGCGAGATGTCAGAACATAAAATACTCGAAGAAGATTTAGGCATAGATGTATATTTCTGTGACCCACATTCACCTTGGCAAAAAGGCACATGCGAAAATATGAATGGTTTAATTAGGCAATATTTACCTAAAGGGATTGATTTAAATCAGGCAGATCAGCATTATTTAAATCAAGTTGCCATGTCACTGAATACTCGTCCTAGAAAGGCGTTAGATTGGCTTACACCATTAGAGAAATTTGCTCAGCTTGTTGATTATCATATGGCTTTTGAAACTGTCGCACCTCATGTTTGAATTCGCCGAGGTTTCCTATCCACTAACAATTTTTGCGGCTTTAACCTTCTGGATGAATATCCTGATTATTAAATTCGGTTGGGTAAACTATGCTTTGGGCGTGTTGTGGTCGCTCTCTGTAGAAGAAGTTTTTTACTTTGTTTTTCCATTATTGTGCCTATTCACGCGTAGTAATAAGGTCTTTATTGCTGTACTGATTGGAGTCATTTTATACGGACCTTATTTTAGGTCTCTCCATTTTGGAGAAGAAAGCGGCGCTTATTTATATCATTATTTTTCGAGTTTTGATGGTATAGCCATTGGCTGTTTAACTGCCATTTTCTCTCATAAATACCAGCCAAATTGGGTCTATAAAAAACCTCTTTCGTGGTTGATTATTTTGAGCATGGTCGCTCTATATTTATATGCACCAATTAAAGAAGTGAGTACTTGGGGTATCAGCTTATTTGCTCTTGCCACAGGCTTACTGATTTTGTGTTTTCAACATCCGTCAAGAACGCAAGCGCATAACTTATTTACAAAAGTGATGGTCTGGTTGGGGCAAAGAAGTTATGAAACTTATTTGTTTCATCTGGTTGTGCTGGGTCTTATGAAAGTTGCCTTTGTTCCCGCTCAAACTGAAGCGGGCATCAAAATTATGCTTTTAATTGGCTATTTGGTTCTGACCTTTATTATCAGTGCCGCGATTGAAAAATATTATTCAACACCGCTTAACAGCTACATTCGAAAGGTTTTCATTAAAGATAAATCATAAAAAAAAAGCCCCTTTAAAATAGGGGCTTTTTTAATTAAGCAATCAACATGGTTTCATCATCTTGCTTAAAAGGATTAGACCAGTTCTGCCAAGCTTGTGGACCTAAAGCCATTTCTTCATCACTTAATAAACAACGGTCTAAGCGTTCTATTAAGGCTTGCTCATCCATTTGCATACCAGTTAACACCAGCTCCTGACGTGCATCACCTGTTTGAGCGTCCCAGACCTGTTTAATTTGTTCGATGCTGTCTAAGTCACTTGGCCAGTCTTCTTCTGCAACAGCCGCCCACCAATAACCTGCTAAGCCATGCCGAGCCATCGCACCCGCTTGTGACCATGAATAAGCCAATGTCGGTTTAGCAGCCAGCCAGAAAAAGCCTTTAGAACGGACGACACCCGGCCATTCAGCCTGCACCAAATCATAAAAACGCTCTGGATGGAAAGGTCGGCGGGCCCGGTAAACAAAGCTACTGATTCCATACTCTTCGGTCTCTGGCGTATGTTCGCCGCGCAATTCTTTTAACCAACCCGGTGCTTGTGCAGCTTCATCAAAATCGAATAGCTGTGTATTTAAAATTTTATCTAAATCGATCTTTCCAAATTGAGCAATTTCAATTCGAGCACGCGGGTTTAGAGTTTTTAAAATCGCGATGAGTTGGTCTTGCTGAACCTGATCAATCAGGTCAATTTTATTCAGCACGATTACATCACAAAACTCAATCTGGTCGATGAGAAGGTCGACCACAGTTCTCTCATCTTGCTCGCCTAAAGACTCGCCCCGTTGTTGCAGTGAGTCGGCTGAACCGTAATCTTTAAGAAAATTAAAAGCATCGACTACCGTGACCATGGTGTCGAGTCGAGCAAACTCATTGAGTGAGTTTCCATCTTCATCTTCAAAGGTAAAGGTTTCTGCAACAGGTAGTGGTTCAGAAATGCCAGTCGATTCAATCACCAATTGATCAAAGCGCCCTTCATCGGCTAAACGTTTAACCTCAACCAATAAGTCTTCACGTAAAGTACAACAGATACAGCCATTACTCATTTCAACCAGCTTTTCATCTGTTCTTGAAAGCTCCGCCCCACCTTCGCGTACTAATGCCGCATCAATATTCACTTCAGACATATCATTAACAATCACGGCAATACGGCGGCCTTCACGATTATTTAAAATATGGTTGAGTAATGTGGTCTTTCCTGCACCCAAAAAGCCCGATAAAACAGTAACGGGAAGCTTGGCAAATGAGTTGGCGATTGCAGTGCGCATGGCTTGATCTCTTTGAATAATATTTAAACTGATCTTTACTGACCATTTAAGTAAGGCCAGATCACAGGCGTAATCTATTTCTAAACCACAACAATGTTATGTTATAACATAATTATTGATCAAGTTTTTATTCCAGTTTTATTTAAGCCAATTCACTTAGTCTTTGAAAAAATTGCTTTTATAGTTACTGACAAATTGAAGTTTTGTAGTGATGGTCAGGTCCCCAAGCTCTAAAACCTTGGCTATCAATATGAATTTGTCCCGAAGCATAAACACCTAGCCCCATATTAAGTGCTTGGCCCTTGGTTTCCCAGAACTGACAAAGTTTAGTTTTGGTTTGTTGAATATTGAATTGGTCTAAGTCACTTGGCTGTTCTGGTCCAATTCGAAAATCAAGCGCTGCATTAAAGACATGTCGAGAAGCATCAGCCCCACCCGCACAACGGTTTAAAGATAAAGCTCGATAGGCCGATGTCACTTCAAAATCGTTAATCACACCATCATCAACTAATGCTTTTAAAATGCTAAGCGTCGGAACGATATTGGACCAAATCTCGCGTGGGGGCACTGCATAGGGCTCAACTCCACATTTTTGCCAATCGCGAGCCGAGCGTAATAACTCATGGTCTGGAACTAAATTGGCAAGCCCTTTTTGCTTAAGAAATTGCTTATAAGCTTGTACAGACTGTCCGTGATCTGCGGTTGCAATCCAAGCCACATAATCTTCAGGTTGTTGTTTTATCCTGACCACTGTTTTTTTAGGCTGCGGCAAAGTGTGGGTGTGTAGAGGAGTTGTTGGCTTGGGCGTTTGAGTACTACACGCTGTAAGAGATAATAAAATTAAACCTAAATAACGTTTCATAAATATGCTCTATCTTCGCCAAAAATGGGAAGACTGCTCATCATTAAATTGAAGAAATGTTATATTATAACAATAATAAAATCTTTTAATTTCTGTTGTTAAATTTTAAAAATAAAAAAGGACGCATGAGATACGTCCTTTTTATAACTAAAACTTACGCTGTTATTAAATATCTGCTTCTACAGCAGTTAAAGACTGCTCAGCTTTTAGTTTTCGACGTTTAAATTGATAAGCCACCATCAAACACAAGATCCAGCCAGGAATCATCATCACCGCAACACGCATATCTGGTGTTAAAGACATCACAATTAAAATGCCCAACATAAATACGATGCATAGATAGTTGCTAAATGGATACATAAAGCTTGGGAACTTAGTGGTTTGACCTTGGTTTTTCATATATTTACGGAATTTTAAATGTGTCCATGAAATCACCACCCAGTTAATCACAATCGCTGCAACTACCAGCATCATGAGCAACCCAAAAGCTTTTTCAGGGAAAATGTAATTTAACAATACACATAAAATAGTCACCGCAGCAGACAGGATCACTGCATTGGTTGGAATACCCCGTTTATTAATGTGTGCAAATACTTTTGGTGCATTACCTTGTTGTGCAAGGCCCAATAGCATACGACTACTGCAATAACTTGTACCGTTATAAACTGAAACCGCAGCAGTCAAAATCACAAAGTTCAATAACGTTGCAATTCCTTGGCTGTCTAAAGAAGCAAATACCATCACAAATGGACTGCCGCCTTCTGCCATCTGGTTCCACGGGAATAACGAGAATAGAACAAACAGTGTCGCAATATAGAAAATCAAAATACGGTAAATAATTTGATTCACAGCTTTAGGTAAAGTTTTATCAGGATCACGTGCTTCAGCCGCCGTAATACCAAAAAGCTCAATACCACCAAAAGCAAAAATAATGACTGCCATTGCCATTACTAAGCCTTCAACACCAAATGGGAAAAAGCCACCGAGTGCCCAAAGGTTTGAAATGCTTGCTTGTGGTCCCGCTGTACCTGTTGCAAGTAAATATGAACCAAAACCAATCATTGCCAGAATCGCCAAGATTTTGACAATAGAAAACCAAAATTCCATTTCGCCAAAAAACTTAACGTGTAGCAGATTAATGCCATTAATTAAGACAAAGAAGGTTAAAGCAGATGCCCACGTTGGGATTTGCGGCCACCAATATTGAATGTAAAGACCAATTGCGCTTAGTTCTGCCATACAGACGAGAACATTGAGTACCCAGTAATTCCAACCAGACATGAACCCTGCAAATGGTCCCCAATATTTGTAGGCAAAATGACTAAAAGAACCACTGACTGGCTCTTCAACCACCATTTCACCAAGCTGACGCATCATTAAAAAAGCAATAAATCCTGCAATTGCATAGCCAAGGATGACCGATGGACCTGCTAATTTAATCGATTGTGATATACCAAGAAAAAGCCCTGTGCCAATCGCCCCACCCAATGCAATAAGTTGGATGTGCCGATTACTCAAACCATGTTTCAGGTTTCCTTGCTCTTGTGCTGACATATGATTATTCTCATCCGTGTCACGTAATTTTTTTCCAATAAATTACGTATATCATAAATTGATCAAACTTTCATAGAGATTGATGAAAAAATAATTGCGTGACTTTTCTCATGACCGCGAATGAAAACAGAAAATACAAGAAATGACAATTATTATGAAATGTGTAATTAAATTATGTATTGCGTAATTTGATGAATTCAGTATTATAGAGACATGAAGCAATTGGTTGTGCTCGGTCTATATCAAACTCATAAGACAAAAGATGATCTAAGCAAAGGTTAAAAACTTATTGAGTAGCTCAGTCCTAGGCCGAACTTTTATTTGTATAAGACCCGAGATAAAGACAAGGACGCGAAAATGGAACAAAAACTTAACTCTTTTATTGAAGTTTCACCTCAATCAGATTTCACAATTCATAATTTACCTTATGGTATTTTTAGTAGAACTGCCGATGGCGAACGCCAAGTCGGTGTAGCTATTGGCGATTGGGTACTCGATCTCGCAGCTCTTGAAAAACATGGTCTTTTAAAACTTTCAGAACAAGACACATATTTTAATCAGCTGACACTGAATAAATTTATCGAGTCTGGCAAAGCCAACTGGTCAAAAGTTCGTAAGACACTTCAGTCTCTTCTCTCGGTTGATAATTTAACGCTGCAAGAAAATGAAGCATTGCGCCAAGAAGTTTTGGTTAAGCAAGACAGCGTAACTTTGCATTTACCCCTTCAAGTCCCTGGCTATACCGATTTCTATTCGTCTAAAGAGCATGCGACCAATGTAGGCTGTATGTTCCGCGATCCTAAAAATGCTTTACTGCCAAACTGGACTGAATTGCCTGTCGGCTATAACGGTCGTGCTAGCTCTGTTGTCGTGAGTGGCACTCAAGTTGTGCGTCCATCTGGACAAATTAAACTTCCAAATGAAGAGCGCCCAGTTTTTTCTGCATCGCGTAAACTCGATTTTGAACTTGAAACAGCATTTGTTATTGGTAAACCAACAGAGCTTGGCCAGCCGATCTCGATTGAAAATGCGTGGGACCATATTTTTGGAATGGTATTACTCAATGACTGGTCAGCACGCGATATCCAGCAATGGGAATATGTGCCTTTAGGTCCTTTCAATTCAAAATCCTTTGCCAGTGCCATTTCACCGTGGGTGGTAACGCTTGAAGCACTTGAGCCATTTAAAGTGGAAGGCCCAAAACAAGAGCCTAAACCTTTAGCTTATTTACAAGAAAATATCGCCAACAGTTACGACATTAATTTGAGTGTTGAAATTCAAAGCCCGAAATCGGCGCAAAGCGACGTGATCTGCAAAACCAATTTCAAATATATGTATTGGTCTATGTCTCAACAGCTCACTCACCACACCATTGGAGGCTGTAACGTTCAAGTTGGTGATTTAATGGGTTCAGGTACGATTTCAGGTTCTACACCAGATTCATATGGCAGTTTGCTTGAGCTTACATGGAACACCACTAAACCTCTGACACTTTCTAACGGCGAAACTCGTGGTTTCTTGCAAGACGGCGATACACTCATTATGAAAGGCCACTGTGAGAAAAATGGTATTCGCATTGGCTTCGGTGAAGTTCGAAATACGGTTATTCCTGCATTAACGTTCGACTTTGCAGAAACTTCGGAGCCAGACTATGAAGCTGTATAGTTACTTTCGTAGCTCTGCAGCCTACAGAGTACGGATTGGTCTAAATATTAAAGGTTTAGCTTATGAGACTGTTCCAGTTCATCTGGTAAAAAATGAACAGCAAAGCGAAGACTATTTAAAGTTAAACCGCAGTGCTCTGGTTCCGACATTAATTGACGGCGATTTAACCTTGTCACAATCTTTAAGTATTTTGGAATATCTGGAAGAACAATATCCAGAAACCAAATTACTTCCAAGCGATGTGCAAGAGAGAGCCAAAATCCGTGCCTTTGCTCAGGCAATCGCTTGCGATATTCACCCGTTAAACAATCTGCGTGTTCTGAAATATTTAAAAAATGATTTAAACGTTTCAGATGAACAGAAAAATTATTGGTATCAACACTGGATTATTGAAGGCTTACAAAATCTCGAACAGCTACTTCAAAATTCAAACGGACAATTTTGCTTTGGACACGACGCAACAATTGCCGATTGCTGTCTGATTCCACAGGTTTACAACGCGAAACGCTTCAAGATTGACTTATCTGCGTTTCCAAAAATTGAATCGATTTATCACCATTGTTTGTCTATCCCAGCCTTCTATAACGCGGCACCAGAACAACAACCAGATTGGGAATAGTAAAAAGGAGTTTTAATATGACATTTGCCATTAAAAAAATACATCACGTTGCATATCGTTGTAAGGATGCGAAAGAAACTGTTGAGTGGTATAAAAAAATGCTCAACATGGACTTTATTTTAGCCTTTGCTGAAGACCATGTGCCTTCAACTAAAGCCTTTGACCCATACATGCATTTATTCTTAGATGCAGGTCAAGGCAACGTTTTGGCTTTCTTTGAATTGCCGACTCAACCAGACATGGGCCGAGATGAAAATACCCCGCAATGGGTACAACATATTGCTTTTGAAGTCGAAGATTTAAATGCTTTGATGGCTGCGAAGCAACATTTAGAAGAAAATGGCGTGAAAGTTTTGGGCGTAACCAATCATGGTATTTTCCACTCAATTTACTTCTTCGACCCAAATGGCCATCGTTTAGAACTGACTTATAACGATGCACATGCTGAAGAAAAAATTGCAAAAATTACTGAAGAAATGAAAACTGAAATGCTAGAGGAATGGAGCAAAACCAAACGTGCTCCGCACCACACTCATTTCTTACATGAAGCAGAGTTAGGAACCTAATTTAAAAAGGGTCAACTAAAAAGTCGGCATTGATTAGAATTGTTAAAAACAGCTCTATATCAATGCCGATTTATATTATGCAAAACTGCTAAATTTTTAGAAAATTACGCTATAAATGAGAGCATCGTGATTTTAGAAAAATGTTGATTATTAAACATGTCAATTTCGCTAATAGAAAAAGGTGATTTCTATTTTTCACTAGGCTCAGGCATGATGTAAAACGCAGCAATTTCAATTTATGTTTTGAACATCACTGTTTAACAGCTGAAGTAACTTTATTAAGGGTATTTAAATGATTGAAGAAAAAGTATCTGGGGGGGTTCAATCACTTGAAGTCGGTTTATCTGTACTAAACGCCCTTTTAGAGCACAATCAACCTATTATTCTCAAAGACCTGTCTAGTAAACTAGAAATGCATCCTGCCAAAGTGCATCGCTATCTGGTCAGCCTAATACGCATGGAATATGCAAAACAGCTTGATGATGGGCAATACGCTTTGGGTGATCAGGCATGGCGCTTAGGTCTAAACTGTGTTCAACATAGCGACACATTACAGCTGGTACAGCATTTAATTTACGACCTACAAAACAAAATTGGTTGCGGCATACAAATTAGTAAATGGTCGCCGAAAGGCCCTGTGGTTGTTCAATCGATTGAATCGAACCACCCTATTTCGATTGTCACTAAAGTCGGCTCAATTATGCCTTTAGTCAATTCTGCTGCGGGACGTTTATTTGCTTCTTATCTTCCAGAGCATTTTGTTCGCCCCTTAATGGAAACAGAATGGCAAAAGCATCAAGAGCTTGGTCTAAACATCGCACCACAAAACTGGGAAGCGTTTACAGAGCTCAAAGAAACCATTCGCCAGCAAGAAATGTCGGCAGCGAAAGGTGACTTACTGACAGGAATTAATGCAGTGGGTTTACCTGTGTTTAACTCAAACCAGAGCATTGAGTTTTGTATTGTCGCATTGGACAGTGAAATGTTTTTGCCAGTCGACCCTCACAGTAAAACGATTGAAATCTTGAAAAATGAAGTGAAGCTCATCAATCAATATATTAAAAGTCGCTAATCAACAGCCATAAAAAACCAAGAGATCAAACTCTTGGTTTTTTTAGATCAGGAATAAAGCTCGGCTTATTTAGTTTCTAAAACACCACGGCGGATCTGGTCACGTTCAATCGACTCAAATAATGCCTTGAAGTTACCTTCACCAAAACCATCATCATCTTTACGTTGAATAAATTCAAAGAAGACTGGACCAATCATGTTTTCAGAGAAAATTTGCAATAACAGTTTCTTCTGACCATCTTTAGTATTACCGTCTAGCAAAATACCGCGCTGTTTTAACTCTTCAGTCGGTTCACCATGCTCAGGTAAACGCTCTGGTAGCATTTCATAATACGTATTTGGTGGCGGTGTCATAAATTTCAGACCGAGGGCTTTTAATTTATCCCAAGTCGAAATTAAGTCATCACAAATAAACGCGATATGTTGAATACCTTCGCCATTAAAGTCAGATAGGAACTCTGCAATTTGGCCGTTTCCTTTGTCCGAATCTTCGTTTAACGGAATACGGATCTTACCGTCTGGCGCTGTTAATGCTTTAGACGTTAAGCCAGTATATTCACCTTTAATATCAAAGTAGCGAATTTCTTGGAAGTTAAAGATTTTTTCGTAGAAGTTTGCCCAATACTCCATACGACCTTTGTAGACATTATGAGTTAAATGGTCAATTTCGTTTAAGCCGGCACCCACTGGATGTCTTTTCGCGTCATCAAAGAACACAAAGTCATTTTCATAAATATCGCGGTCAACTAAAAAGATTGGCATGCCACCAATACCTTTAATTGCCGGAATGTTGAGCTCCATTGGCCCAACTTTTGAATACATTGGTTCAGCACCAAGCTCTACCGCTTTTTGGAAAGCTTTTGCTGCATCACGTGTTTTAAAGCCCATTGCACAAGCAGATGGACCATGTTCATTAAAGAAGAATGAAGCATAAGATTCTGGCTGATAATTCAGGATAATATTGATATTTCCTTGACGCCATAAGTACGCTTCTTTCGATCTATGCTTGGCTACTTTTGAAAAGCCGATTGTTTCAAAAACTGGATCTAATTCATTTTCTTTTGAAACAAACTCAATAAATGCAAAACCGCATAATTCTAATGGGTTCTCTAAAATATCCATCTAGTTTCCCTCTGGTGATTACCTGTTCCGTTTATCTCTATTGCTGATGAACTCAGCTCCTTTCTCTATAGAATACGTCGTCATTGGGTGAGACTTTGAACCGTCAAAATGCCTTAACCCAACGCATCCTATGAGAAAAAAACGAGTCACTAAAATGAAGTTATGATGAGCGTGGAGCCTTTGATGATGAATTCCCGTTCCATGTGGTGTTTATTTTCCATACACATTGTCCTTTCTTATCTAAAAGTACGATTGAGATTTTTCACTAAACCCTTAAAAATCGTCTTTTCCTAAAAATCATTTATAGATTTATGGAGACCAACATCCTTGTTGGATCTCCAATGGCCATTTACCTTGAATTAGATGCTACTAAAAACTATTAAATTATGCAATACATAACTTAATTATGAATTGCATAATTTTGGTAATCTTTTAATTTGTCTGTTTTTAAAATGAATTGTCATATTTCATATTCTGTTTATGATTCTTTTATCTACAAAAATCTCTCTTGCTTTGAGTTTGGAAAACTATGCTTTTAGTCAGCGCATGTTTAATTGGTGAACCTGTTCGATATGACGGTAAATCCTGTCCAAATACTTTACTAAAGCAGCTATTAATCAATAAAAAAGTCCATGCACTTTGTCCAGAGTTGTTAGGTGGTTTTACTACTCCACGCTTACCCGCAGAAATTATGGGAGGAACAGGTCAAGAGGTACTTGATGGCAAGGCAAAAATTACCGATTCATCCGGTTTAGATGTGACAGACTTATATTTAAAAGGTGCTTACCGCACTCTAGAAATTGCACAGCAAATAAAAGCAAGCTGCGTCGTCTTAAAAGAAAATAGTCCGTCTTGTGGTAGTCAAAAAATTTATAACGGTACTTTTCAAGGTGAAAAAATTGTGGGAACTGGTATCACCACGGCACTTTTACAGCGCCATGGTTTTAAAGTAATTTCTGAAAATGAAATTGAAGATTGGTTAGCAACCAACCCTCTTTAAAAAATTACTCAACTTTGCTTTTAGTGGTTTCATTTTCATCTTTACGACTTGCCCAATAAGTCGCAAGTGCAGGACCAGAAATATTATGCCAAAGACTAAAAATGGCACTTGGTACTGCTGTAATAGGCGACGCTGCAAAATGTACTGCTGCAAGCGCAACACCTAAGCCTGAGTTTTGCATTCCCACCTCAACAGCAATTGCCTTACTGTCTGCATAAGGCAATTTAAAGAAACGCGCTGCTGTAAAGCCTAACAAATATCCCAATCCATTATGTAAGATCACTACGGCTAAAATGAGTAAGCCCGACTGTAGAATAGCGGCTTTGCTGCCACCAATAATGGCTGCAACAATCGCTACAATTGCGATGACTGAAACTAAAGGCATAACTTGAATGTAAGATTCGACCTGACGCTTGAGCCATATTCTTAAAATCAGGCCAATCACAATGGGAAGCAAAACCACCTGCAAAATCGAAATAAACATCGAAGCTGCATCAATCTTTAACCATTGGCTAGCAAGCAGGTAGAAAATCGCTGGTGTTAATACTGGTGCTAAAAGCGTTGATACCGATGTACAAGCCACAGATAAAGCCACATTGCCTTTGGCCATATAGGTAATCACGTTTGAAGCTGTTCCACCTGGACAGCACCCCACTAAAATGACACCAACCGCAATTTCGGGAGGCAAATTAAATAACTTACATAAGATAAATGCTAAACCTGGCATCACCACAAACTGCGCCACTACCCCAATCAACACCGCTTTAGGGCTCTGTAATACTCCTTTAAAGTCATCAACGGTCATGGTCATTCCCATGCCAAGCATAATAATGCCCAAAATCCATGGAATATAAGCTTTAAGCCAAACAAAAAATTCAGGCTGCCATAGCGCTAGTGCTGCAAAAACAATGACCCATAGGGCAAAGGTTTTTTGAATAAATTGGGTAAAGCGCAGTAATGCAGACATACTTTCTATCCCTAAAAATTAAAATACTAGACCAATAGACTTAGCGGTCACCCAACAGATCCATAGATTGAATACGAACAATTCCTTGTTGCTGCATGGTTTGCCATGCTTGTTCTAACGAACCATTCAAATCAATAGCTTTACAAGCATCTTCAACCACTAAAGTTTTAAAACCTTGTTTAACTGCATCTAAGGCAGTCCATGCTACGCAAAAGTCCGTAGCAATCCCCACCACATACACCGTATCAATGCCACGCTCTTTTAAGTAGCCCGTTAAACCCGTCATTGTGGACTGATCTGCTTCCATAAAAGCCGAATAACTATCAATATGAGCATGAAAACCCTTCCGAATAATGAGTTGAGCTTTCGGAATGTTTAAATCTGGATGGAACTCGGCATCTTGAGTGCCTTGTACGCAATGTTTAGGCCAGAGCACCTGCGGCCCATAGTCCAGTTCAATGCTTTCAAATGGCTGTTTGCCCGAGTGGTTTTGTGCAAAAGAGATATGATTATCCGGATGCCAATCTTGCGTCAGAACGACATTTTCAAAACAATCAACAATTTGGTTAATCGTTGGAATAATTGTATCAGCATCGGCAACTGCTAAATTTCCACCCGGTGTAAAACCATTTTGTACATCAACTACGATTAAAACCGCATTTTGTGGTTGTTTATTCATTTTCATGTCATCTTCAATCCCAACCGGGAAAATTGCATTCTATCTTGCCATAAAAAAAGCCCATATGAAGTAAGGCTCAGTTGAATCAAGCTGTATTGTTATATTTACTCCCCTTCTCACCCCTACAATAACGACAACATCCTATCTTTTCCTCAAGTTTACATCGCGATTATCTGTTAGGCGTATTGTTCTTATGCGTCTGATCAGTCATAATTTGCATAATTGTCATTCAACAATCTGTTATTGTTAGAACTGGACAATCAAAATACTGCAACCATCCCACATTTTGTTTTTCTTACCTCAGATTCGGATGGATAAATAGGATATTTTTAAAAATGACTCAGCAAGCACAGACCATTCAAGGCTCAATCGTCGCAATCGTCACTCCAATGTTGAAAGACGGCGGTGTAGATTGGAAGGGTCTTGAGAAGCTGGTTGAGTGGCACATAGAACAAGGTACAAACAGTATTGTAGCCGTCGGTACAACCGGCGAAGCCTCAACATTGAGCATGGAAGAGCACACACAGGTTATTAAAGAAATTATTCGTGTAGCCAATAAACGTATTCCAATTATTGCCGGTACTGGTGCAAACTCAACCCGTGAAGCAATCGAATTAACTAAAGCTGCTAAAGAGCTTGGCGCAGATGCAGCCTTACTTGTTACGCCATATTATAATAAGCCAACTCAAGAAGGCCTCTACCAACACTATAAAGCGATTGCTGAAGCCGTAGAATTACCTCTTGTTCTTTATAACGTACCAGGCCGTACTGGTGTAGATCTTGCAAACGACACCGCTGTACGTTTAGCAGAGATCCCTAATATTGTTGGTATTAAGGATGCAACAGGTGACGTACCTCGTGGTAAAGCTTTAATCGAAGCTTTAAATGGCAAAATGGCTGTCTATTCAGGTGATGATGAGACTGCATGGGAACTTATGCTTCTTGGTGCAGACGGTAATATCTCGGTTACAGCAAATGTTGCCCCTAAAGCAATGAGTGAAGTATGCGCTGTTGCAATTGCCAAAGATGAACAACAAGCGAAGACGATTAACAATAAGATTGCAAATTTACACAATATTCTATTTTGCGAATCAAACCCAATTCCTGTGAAATGGGCACTACATGAGATGGGACTGATTGATACTGGTATTCGTTTACCACTCACTCCTCTCGCTGAGCAATATCGCGAACCTCTCCGCAATGCCCTAAAAGATGCGGGAATTATTTAATAAGAGCAATTTATGATGCAATTACGTCTTGGTTTAGTCCTTGCAGTTTCAGCCTTAAGTTTAGTTGGTTGTGGTCGCTTCGCAATTAATAATCATTCTTTAGATTATAAAAATGCCAAGCAACTTGCCCCGCTTGAGTATCCTGCCGATGCAACTGTACGACCAGCGACACCTTTGTATCCTGCACCAACTGTTGACCAGCTCGCTATCGAGCACGCGCCGAAGTTTGAAAACCAGCGTGGTAACCGTTTTGCATTGCCACGTCCTGAACAAACACAGGGCGGCAATGCAACAGCAGATGCATCTGCTCAAACGACAACTGCGCTTGGACGCCCTCAGCTTGTGACCGACGGTAATAAAAACCCATTATTAAAAGTTGATGGGAATACAACCGAGATCTGGCAATACACCAAAGCAACCCTAAGCACTTTAAATTACAACATCATCGCCCAAGGCAGTAATCAGGCGACGATTAAAGTAAATGACAATACTTATGTGCTTAAACTTACTGGTGTAGGTTCAAGTCATACTCTTGCTCTATTTAATGTAGACAACACTTTTGCAAGCCCAGATGTGGCTGCTGAAGTGTTAAACCAGATTTACCAAAATTGGCCAGCCTAGCCGTTTACTAGGCATTTTTTTTAAAAAGGTTCCCTCATGTTAAAACAAACCTTGCTCTATACTGGTAAAGCAAAATCTGTATATGAAACAGACAATGCCGACCATCTGATTTTAGTCTTTCGTGATGATGCCTCTGCGTTCAACGGCGAAAAAATCGAACAACTAGATCGTAAAGGCAAGGTGAACAACCGTTTTAACGCCTTCATCATGGAAAAACTTGCTGCGGCGGGTATTGAAACGCATTTTGAAAAATTGCTTTCTCCAACTGAAGTGCTTGTTAAAAAACTTCAAATGATTCCAGTTGAATGTGTAATCCGTAACTACGCAGCTGGTTCTCTATGCCGTCGCTTAGGTGTAGAAGAAGGTAAAGAGTTAACTCCTCCTACATTTGAATTGTTCTATAAAGATGACGGTTTAGGCGACCCGATGGTTAACGAATCTCAAGCGATTGCTTTAGGTTGGGCGACTGCTGAACAATTAGAGCAAATGAAAGTGTTAACTTACCAAGTAAACGATGTATTAAAAGCATTATTTGCTGAAGGCAACATGATCTTGGTGGACTTCAAGCTTGAATTCGGTGTTTTCCATGACCGTATCGTGCTTGGTGATGAATTCTCTCCAGACGGCTGCCGTCTATGGGATAAAGACTCTAAGAAGAAACTCGACAAAGACCGTTTCCGTCAAGGTTTAGGCGGTGTTGTTGAAGCTTATGAAGAAGTTGCTGCTCGTTTAGGCGTAGATTTATCTGACATCTAATCGTTCAAACTTCATAAAAAACCGGGCTTTAGCCCGGTTTTTTTACATTAGGTACTTTAGAAAATAAATAATGTAGACAGATTTGTCTATTAAAATAAATTATCACTTGCACAAATTCAATTTAAAACACTAAAATCAAAAAAAACATTAAGTACTTCACAATAATTAAATTTCAAAACTAGGATAAAGCTATGGAAATATCTAAGCTTGAAAAGAGATTAATGAATCATCCAATCCATTTTGGTGAAAATCCTGTAGTCTTATTAACCAACTTTAGCAGTTCTGCCTTAAAACAAGGCTGGAGTCAGGCAGAGGTTGAATCCGTTATTGCTAAAGCCTCTCAAGGCGACTATATGGCACTTATCCGTACCTTGAGAGCTTATACATTCTTTTAAATTTATTACTGTCGCCTCATTCAATTTATAAAAAGACACATAAAGCTGTTAGGAATCGACTAGATTTATCTCAAATACTGTCTTAACAATAAATAAAAACTAGAAATATAAAATATTTATTCAGTAAGGAGTAAATCTGATGGATCATGAAATAGAGGAAAAAAAGGTCGATCAAACCTTAAGCTGGCGTGAAAAAATGGCAGTAGAAGAACATGAGAAGCTGTCACCCCGACTGGTCTATGAAATTATCCGCCGTGATGGTGCTGAGGAACTAGACCGCCCGACAGCTGCACTGATCTTTTCCGGAATAGCAGCAGGTTTGGTCATCAGTTTTTCATTTGTATTTAAAGCGATTATTGCTTCTTATCTTCCGGCTGATGCAATCTGGACCGATTTAATCACCAATATTGGTTATACCATTGGCTTCCTGATCGCTATTTTAGGCCACATGCAACTCTTTACCGAGAATACCATCACCACAGTTGTACCTTTATTCAAGCCATTTACTCTCGATAAATTACGAGCGGTGGGCCGATTATGGGGGATTGTGATTCTATGCAACATCATTGGAACAGCTTTGGCGAGTTTATTTTTCCTCACTACTCACCTGTTTACTCCAGATATCGACAAGGCACTAGATGAACTCGCCCTTCATGTGGGTTCCTTTTCTGCCACCCAAAATCTGCTCAAAGGTATTATGTCAGGGCTGTTAATTGCTGCATTGGTCTGGATGTTGCCCTCTGTCAGTAATAAATTTCTGCTCATCTTTTTCATGACCTATTTGATAGGACTAGGTGACTTTACCCATGTAGTGGTCGGTTCTACAGAAATGTCCTATCTGGTCTGGCAAGGAGAAGCTTCCATTAATGACTATCTATTTACTTTTCTAGTCCCCACTACCATTGGCAACATTGTGGGTGGTACAGGCGTGTTTACGCTGCTGATCTATGGTCAGGTAACTGAAGAATTGGAATAGCTACTGACTGCTATATGCAGCCTGATGCAATCAATAGGTTATTGTTCCTGCTGCCATCTACGTTGTTGCAAGCGCTCACCTTCAACCTCACGCTTATTTCTTGCAGACTCATAAAGTCTTGTGCCTTTTAACTCAGGCGGCAAATAGTCTTGCAATACAAAGTGCTCAGGATAATCGTGTGGATAGAGATAATTAATCCCATAGCCTTGTTGTTTCATGAGCTTGGTTGGAGCATTTCTCAAATGCAAAGGCACAGGTAAATTCGCTGTTTTTTCAGCAAGTTCCAGAGCTTTATTAATTGCTAAATAAGTACTATTACTTTTTGCACTGGTTGCTAAGTAAACCGCAGTTTGGCCTAGAATAATTCGAGCCTCAGGCATACCTACCGCTTGTACAGAGCGGAAGCACTCACCTGCGAGTAATAGCGCATTTGGATTAGAGTTTCCGATGTCTTCTGAGGCAGCAATCAGCATACGTCTGGCAATAAAGACAGGATCTTCTCCGCCTTTAAGCATACGTGCCATCCAATACAGGGTTGCATCTGGATCACTACCCCGAATTGATTTAATAAAGGCAGAAACTAAATCGTAATGCTGCTCACCCGATTTGTCATAACGCGCAATATTCTGCTGAGCGACTTTCACCACAACCGCATTGGTAATCGTGTTTTCAACTTCTGGCTCAAAGGTACTTGCAATCAGGTCTAGTAAATTCAGTGCTTTTCGAGCATCACCTGCCGCAAATTGAATAAGCGCGTCATACTCTTCAATATGAATGTAACGGTCTTTTAAGAATTTATCGGCTTGAAGTGCATTATTAATTAGCGTCTGGATTGCCTCACTGTCTAAACTATTTAAAGTGTAGACCTGACAACGAGATAAAAGCGCGCTATTTACCTCAAAAGATGGATTTTCGGTAGTCGCGCCAATTAAAGTAATTTTGCCTTTTTCAACTGCCCCCAATAAAGCATCTTGCTGTGACTTATTAAAACGATGAATTTCATCAATAAAAACCACAGGGGTCAGTAAATCACCACTTTCTGCAATGACTTCACGTAATTCTTTTACGCCCGTATTCAGCGCAGATAAGCTTACAAATGGACGGTCTATCGCTTGAGCCAAAAGCAAAGCAATTGTTGTTTTACCTACACCTGGTGGACCCCAAAAAATAATAGAAGGCAAATGCCCCTGATCAATCATTTGACGTAAGGGTGCATGTTCACCTAATAAATGATCTTGCCCAATAATTTCAGACAAGTCTCTCGGGCGCAGGCGTTCGGGAAGTGGAATATGGGTGTCTGACATTTCAAATAGCTTTATCGTCTTTTCACTATAGTCTATTGTGTCTCACAGAAATCTACAATTTGAATCTATGAGACACCTCCTTTATTTACAAGCTAGTTCATAGCATTAAGATGCTTTTTTACTCAGCTTCAGTAACCGTGCATTTGAGCCATCTTCTATCACCCAAATCGAACCATCTTGTGCTTCGTGTAAACCACGAATACGTTTTTTCATATCTAGCCTTTGTACTTCTTTCACAGGTTTATGCTGTAAATCCACAACAATAATTGCTTCTGAAGATAACCCACCAATTAAGGCTTTATTTTGCCATGCAGGAAATTGTTGTCCGCGATAAATAATCAGGCTTGACGGAGAAATTACAGGAGTCCAGTCAATTTCAGGTGCTTTAAATTCTGGGCGAGTATGATGATCTGGAATAGGTTGGCCTGAATAATGGTCTCCATTTGAAACGATTGGATAACCATAATTTTCTCCCTTCACGATGATATTAAGCTCATCACCACCTTTAGGCCCCATTTCCACCACCCAGAGCTGTCCTTGGCGATCAAAAGCCATACCTAAAGGATTACGGTGTCCCAGTGACCATATTTCAGCAGTCACTCCACCTTGCTTATAAAAAGGGTTACCTACGGCTGCTGAACCATCCTCATTTAAGCGTAAAATTTTACCCAAATTGCTTTTCATGTTTTGGGCAGGATCAAACTTTTGTCGTTCACCTGAACTCACCCAAAGCTTACCATCTGCGCCAAAAAGTATACGATGCCCATAATGGCCTTGCCCCGAAACTTTGGGTACTTGCTGCCAAATTTGCTTCATCTCTGTAAGTTTAGGCTGATTGGGGTTAGATAAATCTAATTTCGCACATGCAATCACCGCTCCAGATCCGCCTTGCCCTTTTGTAGCATAACTTAGATAAATCCAGTGATTTTTAGCAAAGTCAGGGTGTAAAACCACATCTCCTAACCCACCTTGCCCACCGTAATTCACCGCTGGAACCCCTTGGACATCCAACATTTGTTTATTTTTAGGATTAAAAATTTTTAATTTACCTTGGCGCTCTGTCAGTAATAAGCGCTGATCTGGCAAACTGGTTATTGCCCAAGGTTCATTTAAATTGGCAACTGTTTCAACTTGATATGCTTGTTTAACTGGAACGGGCTTTTCTGTTTTTGCAGCCGTATTTTGTTCAAGATTTTTTGAATTGGTATTATTAGAGCCGCAAGCCATTAACAAAAGAAAGCTACTACATAATAACGGGGCTGCTAGTCGTCTCATCATTTTTATCTCCTTTTGTTTTTATTGTTATATAACGGAGATGAGCAAAAAATTTACGATAAAAGTGTTACTTTATTATACGCTGTAATTAGATATCTCTTTTGTAGACTGAATTAACGTACCCATCGTACGACATAATCTTCAAGATCATCTTCATGGACATCAACTTCAGAAATACAACGTCCCGCAACTGACTTTTTCGCCTTAACCACACTTTGTCTAGAGCCCGTATTCAAATAGTGCCAAGAAGGTAAATTTTTTCCTTCATTCAAACGCTTATAAGCACAGCTCGATGGTAACCAGTGGATTGTTTTTAAAGACTCTACTGTTAATTGCAAACAGTCAGGCACTTGTTGCTGACGATTAGAGTAGTCCGAACAACGTCCTGTACTACAATCAAGTAACTTACATGCCACTTTGGTATAAGCCACCTCATGGGTATCTTCATCTTCGAGTTTTACCAGACAGCACAAACCACACCCATCGCATAAAGCTTCCCACTCGATTTGAGTCAGTTGCTCTAGCGGATAGTTTTTCCAAAAGAGTGGACGAAGTGAGGTCTCGGTAGACATAATTTTTTAGCAGCTGATGAGATGAAACAGTGTCTAAGTATAGCATTGAAGTGCTATATACGAAAAAAGAAGCTGTATTCGTAGTATCACAAAATGATTGTTTAATATACATTTCAACCACATAAACGACACATTCGGTGTAAAAAACACGCTATATAGTAAAACGACAATGAAAAATAAGGAGGACAGCATATGTTCCGTTGGGCGATAATTTTTGCAGTGATTGCACTCATTGCCAGTCTATTAGGGTTTGGTGGTGTTGCAGGGTTATCTAAAGACTTTGCCGTGATTTTATTAGTTATAGCTGTAATTCTTGCTGTAATTGGATTCATTTCGCGCGGCCGGACTTAATTTAATCATGACCACATAAAAAAGAAGGAACTAGTTTCCTTCTTTTTTATTGCGCTAAATTTCTATCTTTTGTTTTGATGTAGATTCTTACATTGTTATTTATATTACTTTTATCTTTTTATGCTTTAATCAAGCGTGTTTAAATCTCTTTAAATTTCAGGATTAAGGTTATGACTACAGCAATTAAAACCCGTGAAATTCAATATACTGCACCAGATGGCAGCCAACTCATTGGTTACTTTGCGGCTCCAGATAGTGAAACACCTGTTGCGGGTGTAATTGTTGGTCCTGAGTGGTGGGGTCGTAATGAATATACGGAACAACGTGCACGTGAGCTTGCTGAACATGGCTATGCTGCGCTTGCAATTGATATGTATGGCGATAAAAAAGTGACCTCGACTGCAGCTCAAGCCTATGAATGGATGATGCAGACATTTGAAAATTTAGATACGGTTACCGATCGTGCCAATGCAGCGCTTCAAACTCTAGCGGCCCAACCAGAAGTAAACAGTGAAAAACTTGCTGCAATTGGCTTCTGCTATGGTGGCAAAGTCGTGTTAGACCTTGCTCGCGCAGGTGCGCCACTTAAATCAATTATAACGTTCCATGCTACATTAACTCCGAAAGCACCTGCTCAAAAAGGCAGCATTCAAGGTGAAGTTTTAGTACTACATGGTGAACTAGACAGCATGGTCACCTTAGAAGATGTTGCTAATTTTGAAAAAGAGATGCAAGCTGCTGAGGTTAAACACGAAGTAGTGGTTTTAGAAGGTGCTAAACATGGCTTTAGTAACCCGCTTGCAGATGAAAAAGCTAAAGCGAACGGTGTAGACCTTGGCTACAATAGCGAAGCGGAAAAACAAGGTCTTGCTAAAATGTACGCGTTGTTAGATCGTACTTTAAAATAAAAGAAGCCAATTTGGAGCAAATGTTTTTTCGCATTTGCTCCCTTAAATGTTTATGACTTTGCAATATTTTTACTGTATTTTTTAAACCATACTTCAATAACTATACTCCCGTTGAGCTAGAGCAAAGCCTAGTCTTATTTCCCGCACTCGGGGTTTAATGGAATAACATGAGAGGATACAACAATGACTGACAAGAAATGTCCGTATTGCGAATTTGATGAATATGACATCATTGATAAGAATGAATTTGCTGTAATTTTGCCTGATTCTAATCCGCTATCTAAAGGCCACTGTGTGGTAACACCACTACGCCATGTTCGTTCTTTTTTTGATATCACGTCTAAAGAACATCAAGGCTTGCTTACACTTCTTGAAATTGCGCGTCACGAAACACAACTTCGCCATCAACCAGACGGTTTCCATATCGGCTTCAATGATGGTGAAGTATTCGGACAAAATTCAGATCATTTCCACATTCATGTCATTCCGTACTACAAAAACCAACCGTTGAAACTTGATCAACGTTGGGGGGTACAAAAGGATTAATCCTTTTTCTCCATGAAGCAGAGATTGCTTAATTAACAGGTAATCTCTGTTTTAAGATCTCCTCGTTCTTTGCCTGCTTTAAACAAAATTTACCCACAAATTTCAGCTATAATTTAGCCCTTACTTTTCTTCTATAGCTGTTCATGCCCGACTTTTCTTTTTCTGATGCCCTTTTAAACTGGTTCGATCAACATGGTCGTCATGATTTGCCGTGGCAAGTCGCAGATGATCCATACAAAGTTTGGGTTTCTGAAATTATGTTGCAGCAAACTCAGGTTAAAACAGTTCTGCAATATTTTGACCGCTTTATGGAGCGCTTCCCAACTGTAGAAGCTTTAGGTCATGCAACTTGGGATGAAGTAGCACCTTATTGGGCAGGTCTCGGCTATTACGCTCGTGCACGCAATTTGCATAAAGCAGCTGGTCTTGTCACTCAGCAAGGTAAGTTTCCTGAAACACTAGAAGAATGGATTGCGCTACCTGGCATTGGTCGCTCTACCGCAGGTGCACTCATGTCTTTGGGTTTACGTCAGTACGGCGTGATTATGGATGGCAACGTGAAACGCGTATTAGCCCGTTTTTTTGCCATTGAAGATGATTTAAGCAAGCCACAGCACGAACGTGAAATGTGGAAACTCGCTGAACAGCTTTGCCCGACACATCGTAATCATGACTACACTCAAGCAATTATGGACTTGGGCGCAACGATCTGTACGCCTAAAAAACCTCTTTGTTTATATTGCCCAATGCAAGCTCATTGTCAGGCTTACCAGCAAGGTTTAGAACAAGAACTGCCTTTTAAGAAACCGAAAAAAACTCCGCCTGTTAGAACAGCAGATGTTGTTATTATCCAGTGTGAAGATGAATGGTTCTGGCAACAACGCCAAGCTCATGGTTTATGGGGTGGTTTGTTCTGTTTACCCATTTTAGAAAATGAACATGAACGACTGAGCTTGAGTCAGCAATTTAAACTACAGCCTCAACCACAAGCTTTTCAGATCAGCCATAGCTTCACTCACTTTACTTGGTTACTTAATGCTCATGTGTTCCACGTGGAACCTGACCAAAAAGAGCATCTGGCCATTGAACTTGAAGGCCAATGGCTGAGTCCAGAACAGGCCATTGCCAAAGGTGTTCCAACTGCCATGAAAAAATTGATCTCGACAAGCCGTTCATGACATAGTGGATCAAATAATTTTGATATGGCTGTGACAGGGAGTTTTTTGTGCGACGTTTTGTTTCTCATTTCTCACTTGGATTTCTAATTATTCTATTGGCTGCCTGTGCCAGTACCCCCAAAAAACCTGCACCACTTTCCCCCGCCCAAGTCAGCAAGCTTAAAAGTATGCAACTCGCAAATCGGCTACCTGTACCTGTGAAAGGGGTCGATCGAGATGAATTAAAAGACACATGGGGAGCGGCACGCAGTCAGGGTCGTAGTCACGAAGGAATTGATATTTTGGCTCCACGTGGAACCAAAGTGTACAGTACAACCGAAGGGCTTGTTGCCGATCTTCGTAATAACAATTTAGGCGGCAAAGTGATCTGGATTTTAGGCCCAGCAGGAACATGGCATTATTATGCTCATCTTGATGGTCACAAACGTGGACTAAATGTAGGTGACTACATCAAAAAAGGTGATCTAATTGGTTATGTCGGCAATACAGGTAATGCACGTTATACTTCACCACATCTTCATTACGGACTTTATCTAGATGGTAAAGGTCGTGGAGCTGTTAACCCTTATTCTTATTTACGCTAGGAACACTTTATGTCGGAAGCGCTGATCAATCGCTTAGTAGAGTTTGCCGAGTCAGGCAATCAGCAAAAGATCATTTTAAATGGCAATAGCTATCAAGGCTGGATCATGGAAATCAGTGATGATGCCCTGCTAATCAGTACCGGTTTTTCAGATAAAGTAGGTAAAGACTTTTGGTTAAAGTTTGAAGACTTAACTCAAGCTGAACTGTATTATTGGGATACTCGCCCAAATGAATGGGTGCTGTTTAAACTTTAAAATTCTAAGATAAATATAAGGAGCATCATCATGAAAACTCAACGCTGCGGATGGTGTTCCAATGATCCCCTCTATATTGCCTACCATGATGAAGAATGGGGTAAACCAGAACACGACGAAGCTCGACTATTTGAAATGCTTTGTCTCGAAGGTCAGCAAGCTGGCTTATCTTGGATTACCGTACTAAAAAAAAGAGAAAGTTACCGAGAGCATTTCTTTAATCATCCTATTGCTGATATTGCTTCATTCACGGATGATTTCCTAGAACTAAAACTATCCGATGCTGGTTTAATTCGCCACTTAGGCAAACTTAAGGCTATTCGCGACAATGCGATTGCTTGGCAAACCCTCAAAACGCAAGTCGGCGATGTTCCTACTTGGCTTTGGCAGTTTGTAGATGCAGCGCCAAAACACAATGATGTTGAAGATTACCGCCAAGCCCCAGCACAAACTGAACTCAGCGTAAAACTTTCAAAAACGCTTAAAAAGAATGGCTTCAAATTCGTCGGACCAACCACCTGCTATGCTTTTATGCAAGCAGTAGGCATGGTCAATGATCATGAAAATAATTGTCAATTTAAAGCTTCATAACCCACCATAACGGTTCAAATCCGCTTAAGGAGTTCCGATGAGCAATAATACGATTCAAGCTTATGCTGCAATGCAGTCAGGTGAGAAACTGGTTCCTTACCAATTTGATGCAGGTGAATTGCAACCGCATCAGGTTGAGGTAAAAGTTGAATATTGTGGTTTATGTCATTCTGATATTTCTGTTCTGAACAATGAATGGCGCTCAACTGTTTACCCAGTGGTGGCAGGCCATGAAATTATTGGACGAATTGTTGCTTTGGGCTCAGAAGCCAAAGGTCTACAAATCGGGCAACGTGTCGGTATTGGCTGGACGGCTGAAAGCTGCCAAGCCTGTGATGAATGCATTGGTGGTCAGCAAGTACTTTGTACGGGCGGAAGTGTTGCAACAATCGTGGGACATGCGGGTGGTTTTGCCGATAAAGTCCGTGCAGGCTGGCAGTGGGCTATTCCCCTTCCTGAAGATTTAGATGCTGAAAGTGCCGGTCCTTTACTTTGTGGCGGGATTACCGTTTTTGACCCGCTGCTTAAACATAAGATTCAAGCAACACATCATGTCGGTGTGATTGGCATTGGTGGCTTAGGTCATATAGCCATTAAGCTACTTAAAGCTTGGGGCTGTGAGATCACCGCATTTAGTTCCAACCCTGATAAAACAGAGGAACTTAAAGCAATGGGTGCTGACCATGTGGTGAATAGCCGCGATACAGACGCGGTAACAGCACAAAAAGGAAAATTTGATTTATTGCTGAGCACAGTAAATGTGACCCTAAACTGGCGTGCTTTCATTTCTACGCTAGCACCAAACGGTTCTTTGCACTTCTTGGGACTCACCCTTGAACCTGTTCCTGTTTCTGTTGGTTCACTTATTAGTGGTGCTAAGTCAGTGACAGGCTCCCCGACGGGTTCACCTGCTGCACTACGTCAACTTTTGAAGTTTGCTGCACGCAAAAAAATTGCGCCTCAAATTGAGCTATTTCCAATGTCACAGCTTAATGAGGCAATTGAACGTTTACACTCAGGTCAGGCACGTTACCGCATTGTGCTTAAGGCAGACTTTGCAGAATAAAACTAACTCACGGTTTTCATCTGTCGTCGTGACCATTCCGCCAAGTCTTTAATTGCTTGGCGGACCTCTGCTGTTAACTCATGGCCTGCGTTTAAACGAATAAAATGTCGATATCGTTCATCCTCACCAAAAACATGACCCGGAACAACCGTAATACCTTCAGCTTTCACAGTGTAATAAAGCGCTAAGGTATCTACATTCTTAGGTAACTGTATCCAGAGTGCATACCCCCCTTCTGGCTGACTCAATGCGATTGGAATGCCCTCAAAGGCTCTCAAAATACAACTGCGGTACTCTTCGACTTGCCGCATCAAGTTGGGTCTTAACTGCTCTAAATGCTCTCGATAACCACGGCTATAAATAAAATCGGCCAGACCCAATTGTAGGGGCGTATTCACGCCAATATTACTTGCCAGCAGCTCAAGTCTTAAATGCTGTAGCTTTGCACTTAAACAAAACCACCCTACCCGATATGCGCTCGACAACGACTTAGAAACCGACCCACACCAAATGACATAGCCTTCACGGTCCCAATAGCGAATCGGTAGCGGGCGTTCATTACTGTAACCACATTCACCAAAAATATCGTCCTCAATAATAAAGCACTGATACTTTGCAGCTAATTCGGCAATCTTTTGTTTTTCTGTATTCGTTAAACAATACCCTAAAGGATTTTGATAATTGGCTGTCATCAGACAAACCTTTGCTAAACCCTGCTGCATCAATGACTCTAAACGTTCCAAATCAATACCACGATGATCTGCGGGAATTTCAATAATCTGCCGTTTTAAACTGGCTAAAAGCTGTAGTTGTCCATTAAAAGTAGGCGTCGGGATCAAAATACTATCGCCGACTTCTGTTAGGTGCTGGATGACCAAAGACAAAGCAGGTATGCAACCATTGGTAATAAAAATATCTTCTGTTGCAATGAATATTCCATCTTCACGCCAATGATCAGATAGCGCTTTTCTTAATTGCTCATGTCCTTGTTTATTACAATAGAGAAAGTCTTGTGGCTGACAATTTTTTAAAGCTCGCTGAATAGAACGGCGTAAACCCTCTACCGGAATAAAATGCGGCGTCAACTGAATTGAACCCAACGGTACGAGATGGCTTTGTAAGGCGGCTTCTTGAATTTGATTATGCAACTCTAGATTTGAGACTTGCCGAGGTAAAGACAAAAAATCTGGGCTATCAGGAATAGGGCTAGATTGGGTACGCGCAACCACAAAATAACCTGACTTCGGTTTTACATAAATCAGTCCCCTCGCCTCAAGTAATTCATAGCAACTTTTAGCGGTACTTAAACTAATGCTGTGCTGACGAGCAAAATCGCGTAACGAAATAAGCTTCTGATGAGGTTTAAGCTCATCTTGATAAATTCGATGTGCTAATTGATTGGCAAGAACCTGATATTGGAAAGTCATTCTGTGCTGCTTTTTTAAAAATTTCTGTATCTGTACTGGTTTATAGAACACCTTTACGCTATAGAAATCAACTTAAAGAGTAGCAAGATCATGAAATTAAAAGCTATATTATTATTTACTATTATTTTAACAGGTTGCCAACCTGAGCCGAAAAATGAGCAGTACAGACATGCAGTTTGCCAAAGTCTGATCGAAGGTTATTTAAAAATGACCAATCAACAAGACTATAAAATGGAACAGCGCACGGATGATGAGACCAATACGATCTCTCATTATCAATATAAGCGTAATAGCTCAAATGAAGTTGTCATGGTGAATTCGGTTTATTCAAAATTATATTTTAGTTGCCGACAACAGCAAAAAAGCTTTTTCCTGGCCCAGCATGTATCAGAAGGACAAATCACTCCCATTTTAGAAGTTCATTTTCCAACTGATAGTTATGCTACTTTTAGAGAGCGTTTTTAAAACCATCTTTTAACTGTTCTGCCAAAAAATCAATAAATAAACGGATCCGTTTTGGTAGATGCTCTTGTTGATAGTACACAGCATGGATGCTTTGAAGTCTCAGCTCTATCTCATCTTCAAATAAAGCGACCAGACGACCTTCTTCTAAATCTTTCCAAACCATAAACTCTGATAAACATGTAATTCCATGCCCACGTAGTGCAAGCTGCCGAACTGTTTCTCCATTTGAAGCTTTAATATGGGGTTGAGCTATAAAATAATCGCTGCCCACCTTAAGCGGCCAAATATTTAAATGAGCAGGTTTCGTAAAACCAATAAGTTCATGTTCATTTAACTCATTCGGTTTCTGTGGATAGCCTGCCTGATTTAAATACTCAGGACTAGCAACCATATATAACCGACTTTTACATACCAATTTGGCACGCATACTTGAGTCATGTAGCTCACCAAATCGGAATGCGACATCAGTTTTATGCTGCAATAGATCAATCACCTGATCATTGCTATTGAGTTCAATTTCAATATGTGGATATCGCTTGCGAAAAGCATGCATTAATGGAGCAACTACATGTAAAACAAAAGGCGTAGCCGAATCAATTCGTATAAGACCAGAAGTGTCTTGATCAGACTTTTGTAATTCTTCTTCGGCAGCATTCAGCTCATTTAAAATTTTACGAGCCTTCACAAGAAACTGCTGCCCTTCTTGAGTGAGTTTCAACTTACGCGTCGTTCGCTCTAACAAAGTCACATCTAACTTCGCTTCCAAGCGCGTTAAAGAGCGGCTAACTCCTGAAGGTGTTTGTTTCAGGTGATCTGCTGCCGCAACAAAAGACCCCGTATCAACGATTGCAATAAACGCGACAAGTTCTTCAATTGTTGATTTCATGTCTTATTCCATTATTGACTAATGATCAAAGATATTTTGCTTATTCATCTATTTTTTCGCAACAATAAAAAAAGCAAAATGCACATCAAGTTAAATGATTATTCAAATTTAGGTAAACACATGAATATTCCACGTTTTGGTCTAGGTACTTTCCGTCTTAAAGAACAAGCAGTCATTAATTCTGTGAAAACTGCTTTAGACGTAGGTTACCGTGTCATTGATACTGCTCAAATTTATGACAATGAAGCAGCGATTGGTCAAGCCATTGCCGAAAGCGGTGTATCGCGTCAGGACTTATTTTTAACTACAAAAATCTGGGTAGATAATTTTGCTCAAGATAAGTTTATTCCAAGCTTAAAAGAGAGCTTACAAAAGCTTCGTACTGACCATGTCGATTTAACTTTGATTCATTGGCCAGCACCAGATTTAGGCGTTTCAATTCCTGAAATCATGAAGCTTTTACTTGAAGCAAAGCAACAAGGTCTTACTAAACAAATTGGTATTTCAAACTTCAATATTGAGCTTACTCAACAAGCAATTGACACAATTGGTTTAGAGCATATTGCAACTAACCAGATTGAGTTAAGCCCTTATCTTCAAAATCATAAACTTGTAAATTTCTTACAAGAGAAGAATATTGATGTCACTTCATATATGACGCTTGCGTACGGTAAAGTGCTTCAAGACCCAGTTTTAACTGAAATTGCAGCAGCTCATAAAGCAACGACAGCGCAAATTGCACTTGCGTGGGCATTGCAACGTGGTTTTGCAGTTATTCCATCTTCGACTAAACGTGAAAACCTGATTAGCAACTTAAAAGCACAGGATATCGAGTTAACTTCAGCTGAAATGCAAATGATTGCCAAACTTGATCGTAACAGTCGTGAAGTTAGCCCAGAGCCATGGGCACCAGTTTGGGACTAAACTCATGAACACTCAATCAAATACGGCGTTCTCGTTATTGGCATTAGCCATTGGTGCCTTTGCCATTGGCACCACTGAATTCTCACCAATGGGATTGTTACCGAATATCGCGAATGATTTAGGGATTTCAATTCCAACAGCCGGAATGTTAATTACGGGTTATGCACTTGGCGTCATGCTAGGTGCCCCGTTCATGACCCTGTGGTTTGGTGGTTTTGCACGACGTAATGCGCTTATTTTACTTATGGCGATCTTTACGGTAGGTAACCTGATAGCCGCGTTTTCACCCAGCTATATGAGCTTATTAGGTGCGCGTCTCATCACAAGTTTGAACCATGGTGCTTTCTTCGGGATCGGTTCAGTTGTAGCAGCAAGCATTGTGCCCGCACATAAACAGGCCAGTGCGGTAGCAACCATGTTTATGGGCTTAACCATTGCCAACATTGGTGGTGTGCCTTTAGCAACATGGGTTGGGCAAAATATTGGCTGGCGGATGTCTTTCCTTGCGATTTCCTTGCTTGGTGTGATTACTATGCTCGCTTTATGGAAAGCACTCCCACAAGGTATGGTTGCCAAAAAACCAAATGTAAAAGCTGAATTGAAAGTATTAATGCGTACTCCTGTAATACTTGCGTTGCTCACCACCGTACTCGGTGCAAGTGCAATGTTTACGCTCTATACCTATATTGCGCCAAGTTTGACTGAGTTTACCCATGCTTCACCGACCTTCATTACTTTTATGTTGATGTTGATTGGTGTCGGTTTCTCAGTTGGTAACCATTTAGGTGGACGCTTTGCAGATTTGTCTATTAACAAAACTCTGATTGGTTTCTTGGTTCTGTTGATTGTGATGATGGTGACTTTCCCAATCCTTGCACAAAGCCAGATTGGAGCAGCCATTGCATTAGTGATCTGGGGGGCAGCAACCTTTGCTTTAGTTCCACCTTTACAAATGCGTGTAATGTCAGTTGCTCATGAAGCACCAGGACTTGCCTCTTCAGTAAATATCGGTGCGTTTAACCTAGGTAATGCCGTAGGTGCAGCAGCAGGTGCGTTAGTACTCAATTTAGGTTGGGGTTATAGCGCAGTGTCATTTGCTGGTGCATTGCTGGCTGGGTTAGGTTTGTTATTGGTTTTATTCCAGATCAAACGCGAAAGCAGCCCTGCCCAAGCGTTACAGCAGTGTTCAGATTAATAAAAAAAGCGCCTGATCCCAGGCGCTTTTTTTAATTCTTTATTTTAAAATATCTGGTAATTTCGGCTGCTCATAAATCGGACTAATTACTTCCCGCTTCATTTTCAGCAACATCTGGTAAGGTTGTTGTTGAACAAACATATTTACGAAGCTCAGTGGAATTGCACCAGCAGGGTCTGCATAGCCACTGGTGGTTACTTTCACCTTATTATTTCCAAGTTTCTGGAACGTCCAATCGCCTTCGTAACGTGTTAAGCGCACTACATCGGGTTGGATCGGATAATTTCCGCTAATTGCAGTATTCTTAATTGTCACAACTCCATTTGCAGCCTTACTCATTTTGCCTTTAACAACGACATCGCGATCTTTCAAGGGAAACGGAAAATCCAACAGCATATAGAGTGTGAACTCACCTTTTTTCTCATCTTGAGACAACATCTGAACTTTGCCCATATAAGGCACCCACTGATCGGCACGATTTACATCTAAAATCACAGCGACAGCACGTTCAAGTGGCACATCAAAAGTCGTTTCTGCTTTATATTGAAAAACTGGATTATCAGTCTTTTGATAAGTCCAGACTTTAATATTATTACGGTCTAAGCTGAGTTTAGCTTTTTCTGTAGAAGCAGCCCCCGTCCAGAGGCTGCTCAAGCAAAGAAGAGTGGTCAAGGCAAGTTGTTTTTTATTCATTTTCTGCTCTATCTTGTTTTTCTCGCTACACATGGAATACGTACAGGGTTTTAAACCTGTACGTCATTCAATCCTAAAACATCTTTCATATCATATTTACGCGCTTCACGGCCCACAACCCATGCCGCAGCTCGTACTGCACCAGCAGCAAAGTTCATACGGTTCGTTGCTTTATGAGTCACTTCAACGCGCTCACCCTCACCAATAAACATGACAGTGTGTTCACCAACAATATCACCACCACGAATGGTTTCAAAGCCAATCGTTTGTCGATCACGTGGTCCTGTATGCCCTTCACGTCCATACACAGCAACTTCTTTTAAGTTACGACCTAAAGTATCTGCAATTGCTTCACCCATCATGAGCGCTGTACCTGACGGCGCATCTACTTTATGACGGTGATGCGCTTCAATCACTTCAATATCTACTGTATCGCCAAATACTTTTGCTGCAAGCTCAAGTAACTTGATCGATACATTTACGCCCACTGAATAGTTCGCAGCGTAAACCACAGGTGTATGAGTGGCAACTTCGTCTAACTCAGCTTTTTGCTCATCTGACATACCCGTTGTGCCAATGACCATGGCAACCCCAGCTTCACGGCAAAGCTTCAAATGCTGAGCAGTCGCAACTGGTGCAGTAAAATCAATAATTACATCGCAGTCTTTAAGAACCTCTGCCAAGCTTCCTGAAACCTTCACACCCACTGAACCAATACCAGCAAGCTCACCTGCGTCAGTGCCGACCAAACTACTTTCCGGACGCTCTACCGCAGCGGCCAATTGATAGCCTGCCTGTTGAACTGCTTGAATAAGCGTACGGCCCATACGACCGCCTGCACCTAAAATACCAATGCGTGGAGCTGCTGACATAATCCTTCTCAATCTTCTGTTTTACGTAATTTGTCTACTATATCAAAACTCTTTGCTCACGATAAAAAGTAAAAATTATTTTTTAAGATCAGCTGAAACTTAATCTGTTTTCACAAAAGTTAAAGAATTGATCGGCACACTACTCAGCCACGAATGAAAAAAAATGACTATTAAGGAGTTCAGCATGCATTCGAGAATTATTGGCTTTACAGTGATGATGGGGATTATGAGTTCAATGGCATTTGCAGAACCTGCAATCCAGCCAGGAGACACATTAGAAAGCTTATCTAAAGCACGTATTACAACTAACGTAAGCACTCAAACAGCAATGCCTACAGCTCAAACGAGCGTAGCAACCGATACCAATATCGACGTCAAAGTTGAAGATATTGACCCGATTATTGGCCAAACAACAGAAACACCTAAAGTAGCTCTACAGACAGAAGCAGTAGCCGCACCAGTTAACGAAAGTGCTCCGACTCTAGCTTCTAGTGAACCGACTGTAAGTGTTGATGATATTGATGTAGCCCACCCTACAGAGTAAGCAGAAGTAATTTTTTAAGCAGAATAAAAATAATAAGATGAATCAGCGCAATAAAAAGGCGGATATTTTATCAATATCCGCCTTCTTTTTAATTTCTTATCTAATCAAGTATTAATCGAACAAACGATCAAAGAATGATTTTTTCTTTGGTGAAGAAGCACTGTCTTCGCCATCAAACGAAGCTTGCAACTCTTTAAGTAATTCACGTTGACGAGAATTTAAGTTGACCGGTGTTTCTACCACAATACGGCAGAGTAGGTCACCTACCATGCTGCTACGTACTGGACGAACGCCTTTGCCACGTAAACGGAATAATTTGCCTGTTTGAGTTCCCTCAGGAATCTTCAAGCTAACACGACCTTCCAAAGTAGGAATTTCAATTTCTTTACCAAGTGCAGCATCAGCAATGCTCACTGGTACATCCATATAAAGATCGGCACCATCACGTTGGAAAATTTCGTGTTCGCGAACAACCACTTCAACGTACAAGTCACCTGATTGGCCATCACGAATTGCTTCGCCTTTACCACTCAAACGAACGCGGTCACCATTATCCACACCTGCTGGAATTGTAACTTCCAACGTTTGCTGGCGATCAGCTACACCTGAACCATGACATGCCTGACAAGGGTTTTTAATAATTTTACCTTGACCACGACAAGTACCACATGTTTGTTGTACAGAGAAGAAACCTTGCTGCATACGTACTTGTCCTGAACCATGACAAGTTTTACAGGTTTCAACATCTTTTGGATTTTTTGAACCTTTACCATCACACACATCACATGGTGCTGGAGCAGTAAAGGTAATGGTTTTTTTCACCCCTTTTACAGCTTCTTCAAGGGTAAGTTCCATGACATAGCGTAAATCTGATCCGCGACGTTGACGCTGTTGACGTCCACCACCACCGAATGCACCGCCGAAGATATCGCCGAACTGACTAAAAATATCTTCTGCACTAAATCCGCCGAAGCCACCACCACCGCCGCCAAAGCCACCTTCGAACGCATTATGTCCCATGCGATCGTACATGCTACGCTTTTCGCTGTCCGATAAAACTTCATAAGCTTCAGAAGCTTCTTTAAATTTCTCTTCAGCTTCGGCATTGTCAGGGTTTCTATCAGGATGATATTTCATCGCCAATTTACGGTAGGCTTTTTTGATCTCATCATCACTTGCGGTTTTTGAAACGCCTAAAACCTCATAATAATCACGTTTAGCCATTTTTGGCGGTGCTCCTCACGGAATTTTATCAATACTCTATTGCCGACTAAATGGGGTGCTTTAGCCGAATTTACAAGGGGAAAATGTTTAAAAAATAGATATATTAAAAAACTGCCTTATTTTTTAAATATTTAGACAAGCCTTTTAACCATGCATTTAATAGAAATAACCACGCAATAGCGCTAAAAACTACACCAGCAACTGTAGTAGCGGTTACCCAAAGATTACTATCCCATGCAAAAAAGAAGAGCGGAATAAACCAGACCACAGCAAAAATTGCCATACAAAGAAATAGAATCCCGTTTCGCATAATCCATAGTGCATGCGCATGAATCCAAACTTCTGCATTATCTACAACCGCCACTTTACGAGCGACCAAATAAGCAAAGGCCGCAAAAATAACCGTAAACAATGCAAGAAACATGAACGCATAAGAAATGACTATATAACGGCGATGCTGTTCGATATGGTCTTGCCCCATCTGTATTTCACCTCAATCCACTGCATTTTGCCTATTTTTTATGCAGTGAAATAATCCTGTATTTTTTGTGTAAAGACAGGTGCTACTATATTGGAGTTTTCAATATTTCGCACCTTTATTCACAAAAAATTTATGTATTTTATGCGGTTTTTTTCACCTTAAACCATGCTGCATACAGTGCAGGTAGGAAAAATAATGTCAGTAAGGTGGCAACAATCAATCCACCCATGATCGCAACTGCCATCGGACCAAAGAAAATACTCCGTGAAAGTGGAATCATCGCTAATACGGCTGCCAAAGCAGTCAAAATAATCGGACGGAATCGACGCACTGTTGCCTCAATAATCGCTTCCCAGGTTGGATGCCCTGCCTGCCTGTCTTGTTCAATTTGATCAATCAAAATAAGCGAGTTACGCATGATCATGCCAGAAAGCGCAATTGTGCCCAACATGGCCACAAAGCCAAATGGTTTGTTAAATAGAAGTAAGAATAAAACCACACCAATTAGACCTAGTGGTGCTGTTAACAACACAATGGTCGAGCGAGATAAGCTTTTGAGCTGAATCATTAGTAATGTCATGACCACAGCCAAGAACAGTGGCATACCCGCATTAACGGAATTTTGCCCACGTGCAGACTCTTCTACAGTTCCACCAACTTCAACAAGATAACCACTTGGTAATTCAGCACGTAACTTATCCATTGATTCAGCTAACTCGCCAACTACTGTCGCTGGTTGTAATTGAGTGCGGATATCTGCGCGAACAGTAATGGTCGGTAAGCGGTTACGATGCCAAATTAAACCATCTTCAAATTTATACTCAATTTTAGCGATTTGAGCTAAAGGCACAGTCGTTCCGTTGTTCGTTGGTACAGCTAGACTTGCCAGTGAAGCCACTTCAACTCGTTCGCTCTGATCGCCACGTAAACGGATTTCGATGAGTTCACGCTTTTCACGATATTGCTCAATCGCACTACCTGTAATTGATGCATTAATGAAGTTCGCTAAATCCAGACTAGACACACCCATTTGTCGAGCACGATCTTGGTCAATTTGAATTGAAATAATTTTACTCGGCTCACCCCAATCTAAATGCACATTAGTGGTATTCGGATTTTCGCTAATCAGTTTAGCGACTTTCTGTGCTTCTTGACGAACCAGATTTTGATCTTCACCCGACACACGATATTGCAATGGATAGCCAACAGGAGGGCCATTTTCTAGTAATGACACGCGAGTACGAACTTGCGGCAGCAATTGTCTAATTTGTTTGTCTAACGAGCGTCGGATTTCATCACGATCATCAAGCGATGATGCGAGTACAACAAACTGCGCAAAGCTGGCTTGCGGTAATTGCTGGTCTAACGGTAAATAAAAACGTGGTGAACCTGTACCGACATAAGCCACATAATTATCAATACCTTTTTGTTTAGACAGGAATTTTTCAACCTTTTTCACCGCTTGTTCTGTCGCTGTTAAAGAAGCACCTTCCTCAAGTTTTAAATCGACTAAAATTTCGGCACGGTTCGAAGGTGGGAAAAACTGCTGAGGAACGATCTTAAACATCAGCACAGATAGCACAAAAATACCCACCGTCGTTGCAATCACGGTTTTACGGTAGGTCACACAAAACTCGACCATCTTTCTAAAACGTAAATAGAAGTTAGATTGATAAGGATCGTAGTGATGGTCCTGTGAAATGGCCACAGTTTGCGGTTGCGGTTTTTTGGTTAATCTCGCCCATAAACGGACATACCAAGGTGCCTGATGCCCTGTTTTAGTAAAATCGGGTAATAGCTTTTCGCCTAAATAAGGTACGAATAAAACTGCCGCGACCCAAGACACTAATAAGGCAATTGTCACCACCTGAAAGATAGAGCGTGTGTATTCACCTGTACCAGACTGAGCCGTAGCGATGGGTAAGAAACCAGCCGCAGTAATCAGCGTTCCGGTCAGCATCGGAAATGCTGTTGTTTTCCATGCAAATCCGGCGGCTTTAATTCGGCTATAACCCTGCTCCATCTTAATTGCCATCATCTCGACGGCAATAATGGCATCATCGACTAACAAACCTAGCGCCAGAATCAAGGCACCAAGCGAGATCTTATGCAGGCCGACATCGAATAGACTCATACCCGCGAAGGTCATTGCTAAAACTAAAGGAATAGAAAAAGCGACAACCAATCCAGTACGGAAACCTAAAGAGAAAAAACTCACTAACAAGACAATAATAACTGCTTCAGCGAGTACCTTTATAAACTCATGAATACTGCGTTGTACTGCTACAGGTTGGTCAGAAACTTTTTGCAGTTTCATGCCTAAAGGCAAAGTTTTTTGTAGTTGGGCAAATTCTGTTTCTAGATTTTTACCTAAGGCAATAATGTCACCGCCCTTACGCATCGATAAGGCTATACCAATGCCATTTTCACCCATGAAACGCATACGTGGCTGAGCAGGTTGACTAAAACCACGGTAGACATCAGCAACATCTCCGAGCTGAATGGTTTTATCACCTACCAGTAAAGGCAGTTTTTTAATTTCATCAATGTTTTGTAAATGACCACTTACCCGAATCTGAATACGGTCTGTGCCTGTTTCAAAAAAACCTGCACTTGCCATACTATTTTGTTTTTGTAAGGCGTCTTGAATCGCTGCAACTGGAATACCAAGCTGTACCGCTTTGGTGTTAGAAATCTCAATCCAGATTTTTTGATCTTGCAAACCAATTAATTCGACCTTGCTGACATCCTTGACCCGTTGAAGCTGTAATTGCAAACGATCTGCATATTCTTTCAGAACTGCATAGTCAAAGTCTTTGCCTGTCAGTACATAAATATTGCCGAAAGTGTCTCCAAATTCATCATTGAAAAATGGACCTTGTACACCGTTTGGTAGTTCATGGCGTATATCATTCACCTTCTTACGAACGTTGTACCAAACATCAGGAATCTGGGCTGACTTCAGTGAATCCTTAGCCACAAAAGTGACTAACGACTCACCCGGACGGGAGTAAGCCATAATCTTGTCATACTGCCCTGTTGTCATGAGTTCCTTTTCGATACGGTCCGTAACTAAAGTAGAAACTTCTTTGGCAGTCGCCCCAGGCCAGTAGGTCTGTACCACCATGACCTTAAAAGTAAATGGCGGATCTTCACTTTGAGATAATTTTGAATAAGAGATTGCACCGATAATGCCAAGCAACAGCATAAAATAAAGGACGATACCTTTATTATTTAGTGCCCATTCCGAGAGATTGAATTTCATGGCTGGGTCGCTCCCTGAATTTTCACCCCACGGTTTTCACGATCAATCGGGTGAATCTTCTGTTTATCACGTAGCAAATGCACGCCGCCAATCACAACCCAATCATTTGGTCCCAAGCCAGATAACACAGGTACGCTGTCTTTGCCATATGCACCAATCGTTACAGGTACTTTACGCAATGTCTGATTCGCATTAACCACCCAGACATAAGGCTGATTATCTGTTGCTGAAACACTCGAAAGTGGGACACTCATCACATTGGTGTGAGTTGAGCTAAAAAATACGCGTGCACTTTGTCCAAGCTGAATAACAGATTGACCTTCTTTGAGTGCAACTTTGACTGTAAATGTACGAGACTGATCCGCTGCTGGGGAAACTTCACGCACATAACCCGCAAATCGGTCATTCGGTTTAGACCATAAAGTCACCCATGCTGCTTGGCCAACCTTGATCTCGGCAACCGCTTGTTCTGGCACGCCAATGACAACTTCACGCTCTCCATCAATGGCCAGTTGATAAGCCGCTTGTCCCGCAGCAACCACTTGTCCAATTTCAATATTTCGCGCAGTAATCACCCCGTTTTTATTAGAAACGAGTTGGTTATAACCAGTTTGGTTCGCAGAAACCTCATAGTTAGAACGAGCTTGCTGTAGAGCCGCTTGCGCAGCGTCATATTGATTTTTTACCGTATCGAATTGCGAACGACTCACCGCATTAATCGGCAATAATTGCTGAAAACGTTTAAGTTCGTCTGCTGCTGTTTTTGCTGAAGCTTGTGCATTGTCAAGTTGGGCTTTAGCGGCATTTAATTGTAACTGAGCATCTGCCACGTCAAGCTTTGCTAAAACTTGTCCGACTTTAACTCGATCACCTACATCTACATAACGTGCAGTCACCTGTCCACCGACTCGAAATGCTAAAGCCGTTTGTTGTCTGGCCTGCACATCTCCTGCATAGCTTTTTTGTTCATTGAGGGTGGTCAAGGGTTGAGCCACCATCACATAGGGTATTTCTTCTGTTTTGGGAGCTTCTTTACTACACCCCATTAATGTGACCGTACAAACAATCACCATACTCATGATGAGAGGTTTTAACAGATTCATATCTTATCGCTCTTATTCAAACTGATTTTTTAAGGCACAATATGCTTGCATCATAAATTGTTTATTTTTTAATTAATATACTCATGGGTACATTAATTAAAGAAAAACTTATAAATTGATATTTTTTTTAAATTTTTATCAGAGGATTTTGTGCAAACAGTCAATCAAAGTGGACGCCCCAAAGATCTGGAAAAACGTGCTCGTATCTTGCAAGCTGCGAAAGCCATTTTTTTGAAATCCGGTTATCACGGTACTAGCATGAACCAGATTGCACAGGAAGCAGGAGTTACTAAGCTCACGGTTTATAACCACTTTCAAGACAAAGTGAACTTATTTATCTGTGCAATTACACAAACCTGTGAAGAGACGCTGAGTAATAAACAATTTGAATTAGATGCATCGGCAGACTTTTATCAAGCACTCTATTTCGTGTGTTCACGCGCCTTGCAGATTATTTATTCACCTGAAGCACTAAAGCTTGAACATGTATTATTTGAACTCGCAGCAGAACAGAGTCCACTTGCCCTACAGTTTTTTGATGCATCTCATACCCGACTTCAAAATCAGTTAGCTGCCTTCTTCCAAAAAGCAGCAGCATTAGGTTTTATCCAAGCCGATGATCCAGTTTATCAAACAGAGCTTCTACTAACTTTGTTGCTTGGCGTACGTCACCATAAGGTTCTACTTAGAATCATTGCTGTCCCAAATGCTCAAGAGCTAGAGAAAATTATTCAGGATGCAATTACGTTATTCCTACTCAAATATCAGAATTAAACCAAAGTCCGATTGCCAAAAGTTACACTGAGTGCATGTCTTCTTTTAAGACGCCATAAGCGAATTAAATGTTATTTTTTAAGCAAAAATTCACATTTTCTTACGCTCAAAGCTTGGAATGTTTGTTAATCGCGCTATATTCGATAAGAATAAGAACAGGAGAAAAATAGCATGGTTCAGCAAATCGATGCGCCACTGCGTGAGGATGTGCGTTTACTTGGCAATTTGTTAGGTGAAACCCTAAAACAACATGCAGGACAAGAACTGTTTAATCAGATCGAGCAAATCCGTGCTCTTGCCAAAGGTGCACGTGATGGTCAAGCTGAAGCCGAAAAGCAACTAGAACAATTATTTTTGGAACTGCCCGATGAAGAGCTACTCCCTCTTACTCGTGCTTTTTCTCATTTCCTCAATTTTGCCAATATTGCCGAGCAATATCATGTGGTTCGTAGCCGCAGACAGGCAGAATTTGATTCGGATGCCAACTCTCCGAATCCTCTTGTTCACCTATTTGAAAAATTTAAAGATAAAAGTATTTCAACAGAAAAACTGTTCCAGCAAATTTGCGATCTCAATATTGAGCTAGTGCTTACAGCGCATCCGACCGAAGTTAGCCGTCGTACCCTGATCCAAAAATATGATGATATCAATGCGTGTTTGTCTCAGCTTGATCAGCAAAAACTCACTCCACGAGAGCGTCAAAGTGCACTTGCGAACTTAAAGCAACAAATTAGTTCAGCATGGCAAACAGATGAAATTCGTCAACATCGCCCGACCCCTGTCGATGAAGCAAAATGGGGCTTTGCAACCATCGAACAAACACTTTGGAATGCTGTACCTAAATTTATTCGTGAGTTAAATGAGTTGGTCCAAGAAAATTGCCAACAAAATTTACCACTTAACATTGCACCAGTACGTTTTGCATCTTGGATGGGTGGAGATCGCGATGGCAACCCAAATGTTACTCATCAAATTACCCAAGAAGTACTGTGGTTATCACGCTGGCAAGCTGCAGACCTTTACCTAAGAGATATTGAAAACTTACGTTGGGAACTTTCAATTCAAACCTGTTCTGAAGAAATGATTCAGGCCATTGGTAACCAACATGCAGAACCTTATCGTGAATATTTACGTGCAACACGCGAACGCTTAAAAGCGACTCGCCACTGGTTAGCGCAGCGCCTACAAGGCTTAGAAGCAGATGACAGCAATGTCATTAAAAGCAAAGATGAGCTTTTACAGCCTTTATTGCTGTGCTACCGGTCTTTAATCGACAGCAACTTGCCTGAAATTGCGAATGGTCAACTCCTCGACTTTATTTACCGTGTGAACTGTTTTGGTATTGAACTACTTAAACTCGACATTCGCCAAGAATCAGGGCGCCATCGTCAAGCCATTTCAGCAATTACCGAATATTTAGGTTTAGGTAATTTTGAGTCATGGACTGAACAAGCGCGCCAAAACTTCCTGATTCAGGAATTACAAAGCAAACGCCCACTTTTACCGAAATATATTAATGAACCTGAAGGCAGTTTAATTGGTCACCTAGATGTACAAGAAGTATTTGCAACCATGCGTACTTTGGCAGACCAACCGCCTGAGTCTTTAGGGGCTTATATTATTTCGATGGCTGAATATCCAAGTGATGTTTTAGCGGTGTTGTTATTGCAAAAAGAAGCAGGTATTCAGCACCCTTTACGTGTAGTTCCTCTATTTGAAACTTTAAAAGATTTAGATGGCGCTGCAACAACCATGAATACGCTGTTCAATATGCATTGGTATAAACAGCACATTCAGGGCAAACATGAAGTGATGATCGGTTACTCCGACTCTGCAAAAGATGCCGGTTTCATGTCAGCCAACTGGGCGCAATATCGTGCTCAAGAAGAGCTAACTGCAATTGCTCAAAAACACGGTGTACAGTTGACGCTGTTCCACGGCCGTGGTGGCTCAATTAGTCGTGGTGGTGCTCCAACACAACAGGCACTATTTTCACAACCCCCGGGTTCGATCTCTGGTGCAATCCGTGTCACAGAACAAGGTGAAATGATTCGCTTCAAGTTCGGTTTAGAAGGGATTGCCATGCAAAACCTTGAAATCTATACCGCAGCAACACTCGAAGCGACCTTATTACCACCGCCGGAGCCTAAAGCCGAGTGGCGTGAAATCATGAATCGTATGACAGATCATTCTGTGAAGGTTTATCGCCAGACAGTGCGTGAAAATCCACATTTTGTGAAGTATTTACGGACCGTTACGCCTGAACTTGAATTACAAATGTTGCCATTAGGCTCACGTCCAGCAAAACGTAAAGTGAGTGGGGGTATTGAGTCGTTACGTGCGATTCCATGGGTATTCGCATGGACTCAAATCCGTTTGATGTTACCTGCATGGCTAGGTACTGGTGCAGCCATTAATGAAGTGATTGCCGATCAGCAAAAAGCAACACTTGATGAAATGCTCCAGCAATGGCCTTATTTCCAGACGCTTATTGATATGCTGGAAATGGTATTGTCTAAGGCCGATGCCAATATTGCACTCTATTACGAGTCGCATTTGACTGATGATGAAGATTTGAAAGTACTCGGCAACCAATTACGTCAGCGATTAAAAGATGCTGTTGAAACGCTACTTGCGTTAAAAGATGAATCAAAGCTTCTTAGTAACAACGAAGTTCTTGATCAATCAATGCAGGTTCGTAAGCCTTACTTACTTCCTTTGCATCTTTTACAGGCGGAACTCATGAAACGCCGCCGTGATTATCTCGCTGAACGTCAGGCAGAGAACACACCTGTTGACCATGCACTTATGGTGAGTATTGCGGGTATTGCTGCTGGTTTACGTAATACAGGCTAAGCTAATTTTACCAATTGTTTAACAAGGCAGTGCATCACTGATGCACTGCTTTTTACTTACAAAGTTCCCCGGTTTTCTTAAATTTTCCCTGATTTTCTATTTTTTTGAAAATTTTTTTAAAATCAAAAAATTAGTCTTTATAAGAAAAAAATAACTAATTCCTTATATTTAGAATTCATAAAATTATACCAATCGTTAAAAAATAATTACTTTTCACTAACATACTTCTCTCTAGAGATTAAATGCATTCTCAAGAAAGAGTATCATGGCACCAATTAAAGAATAACGAGCTTATTTTATGTCCAATTGGTTTCCAAAATGGCAGCCTTACCAAGGTGATATTGACCACCGACCGGTCTCTACCAACGAATATCTCCCCCCAGTTCAGAGTGCTATTTTAGGTATTCAACATGCGTTTGCCATGTTTGGAGCAACTGTTTTAGCACCATTACTCATGGGCTTTAATCCTAACCTTGCCATTTTAATGTCTGGTATCTGTACCATCCTGTTCTTTTTAATTACGGGTGGTCGTGTTCCGAGTTACTTAGGCTCAAGTTTTGCGTTTATTGGTGTAGTTGCAGCAGCAACTGGACATATTACAGGTTCAGGTGCAAATCCAAATCTCTCTATGGCTTTAGGTGGAATCGTAGCATGTGGTATTTTTTATGCCATTATCGGTTTTATTGTGATGCTTACAGGTACACGCTGGATTGAAAAACTCATGCCGCCTGTTGTGACTGGCGCCATTGTGATGATTATTGGTCTAAACCTTGCACCAGTTACCATTAAAGGTGTTGCAGGACAACCCTTTGAAATGTGGATGGCCTTAATTACCGTACTTTGTATGGGAAGCATTGCAGTCTTTACTCGCGGCTTATTGCAACGTCTCCTTCTATTGGTTGGTTTAATCTTGGCTTACGCAATTTATGCCATCACTACCAATGGGCTAGGTTTTGGTAAACCAATCGATTTTAGCCAGATCTCACAAGCTGCGTGGTTTGGAATTCCAAGCTTTTCACATCCTACTTTTGATACCAAGGCTATGCTAATTATTGCGCCAGTTGCACTTATTTTAGTAGCAGAAAACTTAGGCCATATTAAAGCAGTTGGCGCGATGACAGGTGAAAATCTGACTCCACAATTAGGTAAAGCTTTTGTCGCAGATGGTCTGGCAACAACACTCTCTGGTAGCGTTGGTGCACCGGGTATGACCACTTATGGTGAAAACATTGGAGTCATGGCAGTCACTCGTGTCTACTCAACCATTGTTTTTGTGATTGCTGGTGTCTTTGCTATTTTCTTGGGTTTATCTCCAAAATTTGGTGCGGTAATTAGTACGATTCCAAGTGCTGTCCTAACAGGTGCATCTATTGTTGTGTTTGGTTTAATTACCATTGCAGGTGCAAAAATCTGGATTGAAAACAAAGTTGATTTTTCTAACAATAAAAACCTGATTGTTGCTTCTGTAACAATTATTTTAGGTGCCGGAAATTTTGAATTAATGTTTGGTAATTTCAATTTAGGTGGCATTGGTACAGCAACATTTGCGGCCATTATTCTAAATTGGTTGTTTAGTTTAAAAGATAAAACTTAAATTCAAAAAGGCAGCGTAAGCTGCCTTTTTTCATTACGATTTAGTATGATGAATTTTTGCGTTTCAATACGTTCCTATCATGCGTTTTGATTTTTTTGATTTACAGTTGGTTCTTCATATTGTCTCGACTGGTAGCCTAACCAAAGGTGCAGACCGCTCTGCGATTTCACTTCAAGCAGCGAGCGAGCGTATAAAAAAAATCGAACAATATTTTGAGACACCCTTATTTATTCGCCAAACCACTGGGGTAGAACTCACCACAGCTGGACATGCTTTTGTTGAGCATGCTCGTCAGCTTTTAGCACAAAAAGATCAACTCGAACAAGAAATGCAGCGGTTTAGGCACCCTACCACAGAGGCATTAACGCTTTGGTGTAACTCTTCTGCTCAAAGTGAATATTTGCCTACGTTATTACCGCAATATCTGGTGCTTCATCCCGAAATGAATATTGATTTACACGAGGCAGAAAGCTCAGAAATTGTAGATGCATTAACCCAAGGAATTGCAAGCCTTGGGCTGGTCTCAAGTTTTTTTGATACCAGACATTTGCAAACTAAGGAATTTGCGAGTGATCCTTTAGTTCTGATTTGCCCCGCTACACATGAGTTAGCTCAATACCAAGAGCTGAATTTGGTAGAGGCTCTAAGCTATGGTTTTATTGGCCTTAAATCCCATCACTCTTTGCAACAGTCCATCGAAACCCAAGCTAAATTACTAGGCTTTAACATACAGTACCGTTTGCGTTTACCTAATTTTGGCGCAATTGCTGAGGTAGTCGCCAAAGGCGTAGGAATTGCGATTATGCCAGCTCGTGCTGCACAGCGTTTGCAATCAAATTATGATTTTCATTCGATCCAATTACTCGGTGCATGGGCAAACCGAAAACTACTTTTAACCACACAAAACTTCAACCAGCTGCCTAGCAGTTACCAACACTTTGCAGATTTTTTATTGCAACATCGTCCTTAAACACTTGGCTTAGTGCACAATCATATAAAGCCCTAATGACACCAAACCTATAAAAAAGATACGACGGAATAACTGCTCGTTGAGTCGATAGCGAATTTTTTTACCTAACCACATTCCAACAAGTGCCGCCACCAACGCAGCAAAAGATAAACGATAGTCCAGTGTTACGCCCGACATCGGGTTATGGTGTAAAAAGACGGCAAGACAAATGGTAGACACCGTAAATGTTAGTCCCAAAGCCTGTACCAGCTCGTCACGTTTTAAATGCAAAGACTGCAAATACGGCACTATTGGAATAATAATGACGCCTGTTGCTACAGTGACTGCCCCACCTATATAACCAATGATAGGCGATAGCCATCGCTCATGTTTCCCTAAGTGCGGAAGTTTTTTAACACACAGGCCATAAAGCCCATATAAAGCCAGCATACAGCCTAATAAAATTTCACTACTGTGCCCATGACTTTGACTTAAAGTGGGTAGAAAGCTCCATATTGACCCCACTAAAATGCCTACGAGCAAAGTCCAGAAACGGCGAATAAAAGACCAGACATGTCCTTCCGCAAAAAGCTGCCAGACATTGGTGACCATCGAAGGAACAATCAGAAGAGAGGCTGCTTGAAAAGGGCTCATTGCGATAGTGAGTAAGCCCATCGATACTGCTGGCAGCCCTAAGCCGATCATGCCTTTAATCATGCCAGCAAAGGCAAACACCATCATAATAATTGCTAGAAATGTCACTGTTTATCTCCGATTCCTTACAAGGTTATGCTACGGAAAAAACAGGCTTTGCCCTATTCTTGTTTTTAGGAGAAGGCCTCAATTAAAAGTTGAGGCCGTTTTATATTTTTCTTCTAACACATTGCTAAAAATACTTTCAATCATCCAAACACGGTACAAACTATTAAATACATAGCTTTGACCATCAATACGCAACTCTAAAACTGGCAAATCAGGTTGATGCTTATCTCTGCAATAAGCATCATTTTGTGCCAAAACAGCTGGCACATCCTGCTCGGTTAACTGCTCAATTCCTAACTGCTGCTGTAATTCCTGAAAATGCTTTTGGAAAGATAAATCTTTACCTTTTGTCCAAACGGCCTGCAAGATCGTAAAAATCGTATCGATTTGCTGATTTTCCTGCACACTATAGAAAAGCTTTGCCATCTCAAGCGTACTTTCTTCTGTAGGACGGCAAAAAGGTGTAAAAGCTACACCTGTGCGTTTAGAAACACGTGTTGCCAAACTCCAATCAAACCAATCTCGGCCTTGGTAGCTTAAGGGGTAAACTTTTAATTGAATATCATAATAATCAGCCAGTTCTTCCTTAATATAAGCAAGTAATAGCCAACTCATCGGATCTTCTAAGGCAATATATATATCAAGTTCGGGACGAAGTGTCTGAATTTCGGTAAGTGCCTCAGCATCATTAATCAAATGTTCACGCCATTCGATATGATTAATTAAAAAAATTGGATTACCGGTCAGCAGCTTTTGCTGTTTTAAACGACGGGTTAAACGTAATAAATCATCTACTGCATGATATTTACGGCCACCAAACTCAAAGTATGCGGCCGGTACAGGCTCATCAGTAAAAATACGTTCTGAAAAATGTTGAGGAAGCTGATGTTTAACTGCCATGGCATGTAAAGTACGCAGCTTTCCATATTGTTGCTGCCAAAGCATGTGAAAAATATCTTCTAGTAAATGTAAGAAATTCTGACCTTGTAATGGGGTTCTTTTTAATATAACTGCCGCTTGTTTTAAAGATTCTTGGCTTGGTATTTCTGGAAATTCATCAAAAGCAAAACGATGCTGTTTGGCTAATATTTTGGCATCATTCAGACAGTAATTTTGCCACTCTTCATGCGACATACCATTCGGAGGTTCAGAAGCCGTATGGGAAATAATAATTTTTAAAGGTTTAAGCTCATCACTTAAAATCTCATCGAGCTGAGATAATTGCTGAACAGCTAAGTAGCTATACACATCATCAAGTCGTAAATAAATACTTAAACCATTTTCCGTGGGTAACACCGCTTGACGAGAAGGTTTTTGGTAAAACCAACTCGATCGGATAGGGTCAAACCAACGGCGTAGCAGTGACATGAGAGTAGAGCCTCTAAAAAAAATCCTAAGCAAGACCAAAAACTGCTTTGATCGCAGTACAACGGTGCCGCAGAAACTTCATATACAAAATGCTGACAAGCTCTGCTTACGCAGAACAAAGATCATGTTATTGCACGTGTTGCTGCATCGGTGAAGATTTTATCATCATTTTATGAGAAACCCATAGAATGACTTGCCACACCTTCATCTACAAGCCTATTTTTTCGAACAGACGTAAAAAATGCACCCATCAGCATGATAATAATTCATCGTGCAAATGGATGCATAGTTTCTATTCAATTAATAAAATTGAATATTTTATAGAACGCGTACAGCTCCTTTCGCTGCACTTGTTGTATGCATTGCATAAACTTTTAACGCTTTTGATACCTTACGTTTACGTTCTTCTTTCGGATGCCAGCCTTTTGCTTCTTGAACTGTACGACGGTGCGCCATAGTCGCATCATCAACGTTCAAGTGAATAGTACGGTTTGGAATATCGATTTCAATAGTGTCACCATCTTCAACCAAACCAATTGCACCACCTTCAGCAGCTTCTGGCGAAACATGTCCAATTGAAAGACCTGATGAACCACCAGAGAAACGTCCATCTGTCACCAATGCACAGTCTTTTCCTAAACCTTTCGATTTAAGGTAGCTGGTTGGGTAAAGCATTTCTTGCATACCCGGACCACCACGAGGGCCTTCGTAACGAATAACAACCACATCGCCAGCTTTAATGTCATGACCCAAAATTGCATCTACAGCCGCATCTTGACTCTCAAACACACGCGCTGTACCCGTAAATTTCAAGATCGATTCATCTACACCCGCAGTTTTTACAATACAGCCATCAAGCGCGATGTTGCCGTATAGAACTGCTAAACCACCATCTTTAGAGAATGCATGTTCTGCATTACGAATAACGCCTTTTTCACGATCGCCATCTAAAGTTGCATAGTAGCGATTTTGAGAGAACGCCACTTGAGTTGGAACACCACCCGGAGATGAGCGATAGAACTCATACACATCTGCATCTTCAGTACGAATAATATCCCACTTATCTAATGCATCTTTCAACGTTTTCTCGTGTACAGTCGGTACAGAGACATCGAGTAAATTCGCACGATCAAGCTCACCTAAAATGGCCATAATACCGCCAGCACGGTGGACATCTTCCATGTGAACATCTTGTTTTGCAGGCGCTACTTTAGACAATACAGGAACTCGACGTGACAACTCGTCAATATCGTCCATTGTAAAATCAACTTCGGCTTCACTTGCCGCAGCCAATAAATGTAGAACCGTATTGGTTGAACCACCCATTGCAATATCAAGGGTCATCGCGTTTTTAAACGCCGCCTTAGTTGCAATTGAACGAGGTAAAATACTTGCATCTTCTTGTTCGTAATAGCGCTTAGCTAATTCAACAATAAGCTGACCTGCTCTTAAAAATAATTTTTCACGATTGGCATGTGTTGCAACAATTGAACCATTACCCGGTAAAGATAAACCTAAAGCTTCTGTTAAACAGTTCATTGAGTTTGCAGTGAACATACCTGAACATGAACCACATGTTGGACATGCTGAACGTTCAAACTCTTCAACTTCTTCATCTGTATAACTTTCATCAGCCGCAACAACCATTGCATCAACAAGGTCAATCGCTTTTTCATTACCACGGAACTTGACCTTGCCCGCTTCCATTGGTCCGCCTGACACAAAAACTACAGGAATATTCAAGCGCATCGCAGCCATGAGCATTCCTGGGGTAATCTTGTCACAGTTTGAAATACATACCATTGCATCGGCGCAATGAGCATTTACCATGTATTCAACTGAGTCAGCAATCAAATCACGTGATGGTAATGAATAAAGCATGCCATCATGCCCCATTGCGATCCCGTCATCTACTGCAATTGTATTAAACTCTTTAGCAACACCACCTGATGCCTGAATTTCTGCTGCAACAAGCTGCCCTAGATCTTTAAGATGTACATGGCCCGGAACAAATTGAGTAAATGAGTTGACCACCGCAATAATCGGTTTGCCGAAATCCTCATCTTTCATTCCTGTTGCACGCCATAAGCCACGTGCGCCAGCCATATTTCTTCCGTGTGTCGATGTTTTTGAACGATAGTCAGGCATTAGTGTTTCCAACAAGTTGTGCTTGAGCGGAATTTCTTCCACTCTGGCTGAATGATACTGATATAGCGTTAGATCAGTCGGAATATTGACTCATCATCATAATTTGATCATTCTCCATTCTATAGAAGCAAATAATATTCGGAAAGCCAAGAACAGTAATAGTCAGTCAATATTTAGCAAAACTTACATGAATAATTTTTTATTTTTTCATAACCTTTTTTTATCAATAAAATTTTTTGAATAATTTTTTGTTCACTATTTAAAAACTCAAATGTCCAATAGCCATGAGTTTAGGGCTTCAATCGTTTTTCACGTATACTACCCATAAACTCTTTTTGGATTGCATTTGTGAAAATTATTTTTGCTGGCACCCCCGAATTTGCTGCAACAGCATTGGCGGCATTATTAAAAACTTCCCATGAAATTATCGCCGTTTATACTCAGCCAGATCGTAAAGCGGGCCGTGGACAAAAACTAACGCCATCTCCTGTAAAACAGCTAGCACTTGAACATGGTATCTCTGTTTACCAACCACTTCACTTTAAAGCATCTACAGAAGAAGGGCTCGCAGCTCAACAAGAACTTGCAGCTTTAGGTGCAGATGTGATGGTCGTTGCAGCCTATGGCTTGATTCTGCCACAAGCTGTGCTCGATATGCCTAAATACGGTTGTTTAAATATTCACGGTTCATTATTACCACGTTGGCGCGGTGCAGCACCAATTCAGCGTGCGATTGCAACAGGTGATGAAGAAACCGGAATCACAATCATGCAAATGGCTGCTGGTTTAGATACAGGCGATATGATGTATAAAACCTACTGTCCAATCACAGCAGAAGATACATCAGCGACTTTGCATGACAAACTCGCAGCTCAAGGTGCAACAGCAATTTGTGACGTACTCGAGTCAGAAGAAACACTGCAAAAATATTTGGCAGAACGTGAAGTTCAAGATGAAAGCCTAACAGTCTATGCGCATAAGTTGGTGAAATCAGAAGCTCGTATTGACTGGTCAACTAATGCTGCTCAACTTGACCGAAATATCCGTGCGTTTAACCCTTGGCCCGTTGCCTTCGTTCAGCTTGATGAAAATAATGCGCTGCGTGTCTGGAACTCAACAACTTCTAGTCAAAGCAAAGTAAATGCTCAAGCGGGTGAAATTATTGCAATCGATAAACAAGGCGTACATGTTGCTTGTGGTCAAGATTCCTTTATTTGTCTGACTAGTGTGCAATGGCCGGGCGGTAAAGCAATGAATGCGCAACAAATTGCTCAAACTCAAAAACTTCATGTAGGACAAATTCTGCCATGAGTCAGGTTTCATCAAATTCGTCACGATTTAACTTACGTGCTCAAGTCGTCCAAACGTTATTAAAAGTTCAGCAAGGCCAATCACTCGCTAGTATTTTAAATACACAGCTGAATTTAGTTGCAGAACGTGACCGCGCACTATTTCATGAACTTGTTCTAGGTACGCTACGCCAATGGTTTGCTCTTAAATCAATTAGCCTACCTTTGCTCAGCAAACCTTTAAATAATGAAACTGTTGAAACCTGTCTGTATGTTGGGCTTTATCAAGTTTTATGCACGCGTATTGCAGCGCACGCTGCTATATCAGAAACAGTAGATGCCACCAAACAACTTGGTTTTCCCGCACTCAGCGGTATTGTAAATGCTATTTTGCGCCGAGCTACTCGTGAAACTGATGACTTTCAGCAAGGTTTACAGCAAGCGCATGGCTTACCAAGTTGGCTTTTCAAAAGGTTAAAAAAGGATTGGGGAGAACAAACTGAATCTCTGTGCCAATCATTAAAACAAGTCGCACCTTTAACCTTAAGAGTTAACCAACGTCATATTGGACGCGATGCTTATCTAACAAAATTACAAAGTCTAGATATTCAAGCACGTGCATGCACTTTATCTGAAGCAGGTATTGTTCTTGAACAATCTGTACAAATTACCCAGCTACCCGGTTTTGAAGAAGGCTGGTTTTCTGTACAAGATGAACACGCGCAGCTATGTGCAACATTATTACCAGATTTAAATAATAAAACAGTGATTGATGCCTGTGCAGCACCAGGAGGAAAAACAGCTCATTTACTCGAAAAGTTTAAACCAGCTCAACTCATTGCCATTGACCAAGATTCTAACCGTTTAGTCCGTGTAACTGAAAATTTAAACCGCTTAGCACTTGATCAAAGTCAAACAGAAATTTTGGCAGCTGATGCGACCCAATGGGTTCCCACAGAGCCTGTAGATTGTATCGTATTAGATGCCCCTTGCTCTGCTACGGGAGTTATTCGTCGCCATCCAGATATACGTTTATTGCGCCAATCTGGCGATATAGCCCAAACGATTGAGCTACAAAAGCAGATTCTGGAACATATGTGGCAACAGCTCAAAGTTGGCGGTACGCTGCTCTACATTACATGTTCAGTTTTAAAAGCTGAAAATGAACAGCAAATGATAAATTTCTTTGCAGAACATATCGATGCAAAAGAAATTAAGATTGAAGCTAATTGGGGGCTTGAACAAATTCATGGTCGACAATTATTACCGCAAGCGCAGTCTGGTGATGGATTTTATTATTGTAAAATTCAAAAAATTGCATAAAAAAAGCAGGCTTTAAGCCTGCTTTTTACTAGATCAGCATCAAAGCGTATGCTGATCTTTTACATCTTCTAAAACGTCATCTAACTCTTCAGGATGTTTCGATAAATGTAGAATGGATAAAACCAATCCACCCCATAAAAACACCATCGAAATTACCATCATTACGATTGCCGAAGTATTCATTATTTTATCCTCCTAGCGATCTTTCATTTTGCTTAACACGATTGCAACGACCGCACAGAAAATCACACTGCCCCAGCCGAATACACCTTGTAAGCTCATACTATAAGTATCATAGCCATTTTTGATCAAATTAAAAACAGTCATACAGAGTGTAGTTAACAAGATTAAAGAGGTAATAACCGTTAAAGTGAAATCCCATCCCTTACCCACTTGAATGGTTGAGATACGATTTATATGTTCACTCAGTTCTTTAAGAGCTGAGCGTTTAAACCAAGCTACGCTAATAATAGATATTAATGCGCCACCGATAATTCCAATGTTATTGATAAAGTGGTCAACAATATCAACCAGCTTAATTGCATTTACACTTGAGAATAAAATAATTGATACAAGTGCACTACCACCACCAATAATCGTTACAGCTTTTTTACGGCCCCATTTCAACTTATCTTGCATTGCTGCAATAGGCACTTCCAAAATACTAACCATCGAAGAAATACCTGCGACGAAAAGTGAAGAGAAGAATAAAAGACCAAATAAATCAGCCCCGGCACCTAAGCTTGAAATAATTTTCGGGAATGCAATAAATGCTAATCCAATTCCACCACTTACGACATCTTTAACTTCAGTACCAGCAGCGTGTGCCATAAAGCCAAGCGCTGCAAAAATACCAATACCCGCCAGAATCTCTGTTGATGCATTTGCAAAACCAACAATTAAACCAGAGCCAGTTAAATTCGTTTTTGGTTTTAAATAGGATGCATAGGTGACCATGATCCCGAAACCAACCGATAATGAGAAGAAAGTATGGCCATACGCAGCTAACCACACTTTATAGTCCATCATTGCTGACCAGTTTGGTGTAAAGAATGCATTCAAACCTTGAACTGCACCCGGCAAACGCAATGACTGAATCACCAAAATAGTAAATAGAATGAATAATAATGGCATGAAAATCTTATTAGATAATTCCACACCCTTTTTCACTCCACCATAAAGAATGATCAAAGTCAGAGCCCAAATTCCAACAATTGGCCAGAATAAATGACTTACAAACTGTAGATCAAAACCAGTCGCTTTTGAGGTTTGTAAGTAAGTATTAAAGAAGAATCCTTCCGGATCACTTCCCCACATTTGACCAATAGAGAAGTAAACATAACTACCGGCCCATGTCAAAACACTTGCATAATACAAACCGATGATGATACAGACACAAACCTGCCACCACCCTAATGTTTCGCCGCCTTTAAATAAAGCTCGATATGCTTTTGGGGGTGAACCAGTACTACGATGGCCGACCGCATAATCTAAAAATAGTAACGGTAAACCAGCAGTAATGAGTGCCAATAGATAGGGAATAAGAAACGCACCACCACCATTTTCATAAGCAACGTATGGAAAGCGCCAAATATTACCTAAGCCTACAGCCGAACCAACGGCTGCAATAATAAAACCAGATCGTGACGTCCAGTTTTCACGAGAATCTGTCATAAAACACCTAATGTTAAAAGATTGCTTATTTTTACTGCTATTGTTGATTGTTATTCCGCATGCAAAAAAAGAACCAAAAGAATACTTTTGTGTTTGATTGAGAATAAAAGGCACCTTGTGAGTATTTTTATTTTCATTTCAAACAAGCAAAAATAGAAAATTCTTCCTTAAAGATTTTTGTCCATTTTTTGCTCCTATATAGCTGAACAATACCTGTTTTTATTTCTTTTTACTGTAATTTCCGTCAGAAATTTTACGAATTTTATGAGTTTTTATCACGATTGGTTATTTTTCAGCTTAACTTTATGTCCTAACACTTATAGTTATAAATTATTGTTCAATGATATTTTATTCCAATTCCTTAAAAGGTCGCTTTAATTACTCAACTTATCCATTAATTTGTTCTTCAATTTCTAATGGAACTTGATAATAGCTATTTTTTATATGACAAAATTTATACTAAAATATTTAGGAGGGTTAATATCATCGAAATTAAGAAACAGATATTAATTATTTGAAATAATTAATAATTCATTCAACTTAGAAAAATTATTAAGGCTATACGCTTCACACTCTCTTATTTTTTATCAATGCATCTGTAGCAAGATGTCTATATCATGCGCTCAAAGATTTCTTTTATGCGGATGTTTAAAGTGAAAATATTAAAAATATCTTTATTAACGCTCGGGATGGGCTTAAGTGGCCTTGCTCAAGCAGACTTTGTTGGAGTAAAGGGAGAGGTAGGCTACTGGTTTTATGATGGTAAAGCTAATATGTCTTCTCAATTCCCTGACGATCAAGATCTAGATCAAAAAGGTAGTGCTCAACTTTCATTGGCAGTAGAACATCCAATCCCTTTTATTCCAAATGCAAAAATTCGTTATGTAAATTTAGATAGTCAGACTAAAGCGGAAACCTTAGGTCAAGCTAACTATAAAGTTGATTTAGATCATAGCGATTTTATTCTCTATTATGAGTTACTAGACAATATTGTGAGTGTAGATGCGGGACTTGGTGCAACTGTACTAAATGGTGATATCACTAGTTATACAGGCAAACGCGTAGATATTGATAAAACATATCCTATCGCTTATTTGTCTGGTGAAGTCAAACTCCCATTTACGGGCTTAAGTGCGAAAGGTGAAGCAACCTATACAAACTTTGATGATGCGCGAATTACAGATGCATTAGCAGAAGTAAAATATAAATTTGCAGATAACTTACTCATTGATCTTGGTTTAACAGCAGGTTATCGCATACTTAATATTGATTTAGATGATTATGATAACAATGACCTTAAGTTTGAGTTTAAAGGTCCATATGTAGGTTTGGAAGCCCATTTCTAAACTAGAACGGGCTCAAAATTTCCCTCATATATAAAAAAGGACTCCTAATAGAGTCCTTTTTATTGTCTTAACTTCTTACCTACATTTTTCAGATTAATTTCTGCATAAAAAAACACCCCCAACAGTTGAGTTGGGGGTGTTTAGAATAATGAGCTGGCGATGACTTACTCTCACATGGGAAACCCCACACTACCATCAGCGCTAAGAGGTTTCACTTCTGAGTTCGGGAAGGGATCAGGTGGTTCACTCTTGCTATGGTCGCCAGCACAACTGGTATGGATACTTGCTTCGTTTTATTCACTTTGTGATACGTTGCGTTTTCCAAATCTTTACAGATGGGCTGATTGAGTCTTACTTTAGATGTTCATTTTAGCTAAGCATATAACTAAATCAAGTTGCTTTGCATATTTATGAATCGATTGATGCTTTATATACAACTGCTTGGGTGTTGTATAGTCAAGCCTCACGAGCAATTAGTATTGGTCAGCTTCACATATCACTATGCTTCCACATCCAACCTATCAACGTC
>NZ_AMSS01000074.1 GCF_000313935.1 Acinetobacter sp. WC-141
GCAAGAAACAGAAGACTTACACCGCAGAATTTAAAGTTGAAGCAATAAAATTGATTGAAGCCAATCAAGGCAATGTATCGGAAACAGCCAGACAACTTGGCATTTCAATGCAAACTCTTTCAAATTGGAATAATAAAGCAAAGACTGGCACCTTAGCAGGCACTAAACAATATTCACCTGATCTAAATGCCTTACTCGAAGAAAATAAAAAGCTCAAACAACAGCTCAAAACAGCTGAAATGGAACGTGAATTTCTAAAAAAGGCAGCAGCGTACTTTGCGAAAGAAAGTCAGTAAGGTACGCCTATATGAAACAGCAAAGATATTTATTCCCGATTAGCTTTATGGCTAGATTACTTCACGTTTCAGTGTCACGATTTTATGATTGGCTAAAACGAGGCATGAATAAAAGATTGGTTCAGCGAAATCAACAGACAATTTTGGTCAAAATAGCTCATGAGGAAACTAAACAAAGCTATGGCTATATTCGATTAACTAAGCATTTACAAGCGCAAGGTATCAAAATCAGTACGTATGCTGTACGTCAAATAAAAAAGCTCAACCAGCTGTATTGTAAGCGTCATAAGCGTTTCAAAAGAACTACGAAGAGTGATCATAATCGAGCGATCTACGCAAATTTACTAGAGCAACAGTTTTCAATGACTAAGCCCAATCTTGCATGGTCAAGCGATATTACATACATTTGGACTGCTGAAGGTTGGTTATACTTGGCAGCAGTAAAAGACCTGTACACGAAACAAGTGGTTGGCTATAGCTTAAATGAGCGTATGACCGCACAACTTGTTTGCAATGCACTGACTATGGCGATTCGTAATCAAAAACCAACGAAAGGCTTAATTGTTCATTCGGACAGAGGCAGCCAATATTGCAGCCATGAATATCGAAAGATACTGGAAAAATGTGATTTTCAAGGTTCAATGAGCAAACGTGGGGACTGTTACGATAATGCACCGATTGAAAGTTTCTGGGGCATACTCAAGAATGAATTAGTGCATCATTGCAACTATAAAACCAGAGATGAAGCTAAAGCAGATATTACAAAATACATTGTGTTATTTTATAATCAGCGAAGAATTCAAAAGAGTTTGGATTTTAAAACGCCAAATCAAATAGCAGAGAACTTTTATCGGTTAGCTGCCTAGCATATCCCAAGTGAAAGTCTCCTGCTAATTCAGCACATATCAGATGCTCGTAAATTTCCTGCCTCTAAACGATGACATTGTTGTCAAAATGCAGGGTATTGGTGGCTCCCCTTAGGGGCATAATTTGTTGAAGCCTAGGTTACTACTAAAAAATTAAAAAAATATTAAAAAACAGGAGCTTATAGCTACAATTTTTATGTTAGCTTTCTAAGTCTCTATGTTAATTTGAAGAATACTTCATCATAATGTCCGAATACAGCTATATTTTTTTGATTTCTATAATATCACTTGATTCAATTAGCGATTGGATATTACCAAATAAACTTTGAATATAATCAGAGGCTATATGGATATCTAAATCCTCCCTGCTACGCCATTCTTCTAAGAAGAAATATCTACTCGAGTCATTTTCGCTAATATAAAGCTCATATTTCAAGCATCCTTCTTCTTGAAGCGTAAGCTCTATTACACTTTTTAAAAGCGCTTCTAACGTCTCTTTTTGATCTGATTTTGCCTTAAAGTTCGCAATTATTGAAATAGTCATTATTTCACCTTGAATTTGTTTTAGAAGTTTTCTAGTACAATTTTGCCTTTTGACTTGCCTGATTCAAGCAACTTATGCGCCTTCTCCAAGTTTGCAGCGTTAATTTTTCCTAGATTTTGGTTGAGGGTACTTCTAATTTTTTGCTGGTCAACTAATTGGGCAACCTGTTGCAATAGATTACCTTGCTTTTCAATATCATCGGTTTCATACATTGAACGGGTGAACATCAACTCCCAATGGATAGAAATAGATTTAGTCTTAAACGGCATAATATCAAATGCTTGTGGATCATCGATCAATCCAAGCTTGGCTTGTGGTGCAATCAGAGAAACTATTTGCTTGATATACGTTTCTGTATGATTTGTAGAGAATACATATTTTGGTTTTTCAATGCCTAGTGTCTCGATTTGTACATTTAAATCTTTGCTATGATCAATGACATGGTCGGCACCAAGTGATTCCACCCAAGATTTCGTTTCTTCACGTGAAGCTGTTGCTATAACGCTCAGATTTGTTTTTGCTTTTAGGAGTTGGATAGCAATTGAACCTACACCGCCTGCACCACCAATAATTAAAATACTGCCAACTTCTGTTTCTGAAATTTGAAACCGATCAAACAGCATTTCCCATGCCGTTATTGCAGTTAATGGCAATGCTGCTGCTTCTGCATTAGATACTGTAATTGGTTTAAGACTGATAATTCGTTCATCGACTGCTTGAAACTCAGCATTACTACCATCTCGGGTTAAATTGCCAGCATACCAAACAGAATCTCCTACTTTAAACGAGGTAACTTTTGAGCCAACTTCGATAATTTCCCCAACGGCATCCCAACCTAAAATACGATTATTTGCTTCAGACGAATTTTTTCTCACTTTAGTATCAACTGGATTCACAGAGATTGCCTGAACTTTTACCAGTACATCACGTTCCTTAAGCGTAGGCTTCGCTTTTTCAATATCTACCAATGAATTTTTAAAATCATCATGGTTATTTATAACATACGATACGGCTTTCATAGATTTGTCCTCAACTTTAAAAAAATATAGTAAAAATGGGAGCGAAGTACTCCCATTTTATGTTATTCAATAATTAAAACTCTTGGCTCGTTGGGCGCAAAACAATTTCATTAATATCTACATCCGCAGGCTGTTCAATTGCATAAGCAATTGCTCGAGCGACTGAGTCAGCTGGTATGGCTTGTTTGTAGAAATCAGTAACAAACTCTGAACTTTCTTTATGAGAAGAACCAAATTTTAGTTCTGACTCAATTGCACCAGGCTCAATAGTAGTCGTTCTAATTGTTCCCCCAACTTCATGACGAAGGCCTTCAGAGATGGCTCTTACAGCAAACTTAGTACCGCTATAAACAGTACCTCCTGGACTAAATACTTTTAACCCTGCAACAGATGCGAGATTAATAAAGTGTCCAAAGTTTTGTTTTTGGAAAACAGGCAGTGTAGCTGCTATACCATAAAGAACACCTTTAATATTAATGTCGATCATACGATCCCATTCATCAACTTTTAGCTCACTTAATGGTGCAATAGACATTAATCCAGCATTGTTTACCAATACATCGATTTGACCAAATGCGCTTAATGCCTTTTCAATAAGTGCTTGTACTTCATGTGGTTTGGTTATATCCATACCAATAAATTCAGCTTGACCACCTTCAGCACGAATGTCGTGAACAATAGCCTGTAATTTTTCAGTACGTCTAGCACCAAGTACAACCTTTGCACCTTTTTTAGCAAGTAAGCGAGCAGTAGCTTCACCTAAACCACTACTTGCACCAGTGATAACAATAACTTTATTTTCTATATTATTCATATAAGTAACCTTCAACCTATCTGTCAATCATATTTGATGGGTTAAGTATTACAGCCTTGTCAGGTATAATAAATGAATAATATTATCTTTCAGAATTCCTATTTACGGAATAATTACCATAACACAGGATTGGACATGCAGAACAAATTGGAAATGATGCGTATCTTTTGTGTCGCAGCAGAGTCTCGAAATTTTAAGGAGGCAGCAACTCAGCTAGGTATTTCCCCACAGGTAGTGACACGGGCAATAAAAGAGCTAGAAGAGCAGCGCGGAGAGATTCTGTTCTACAGGAGTACTCGACAAATTAAAATTACCGCTGATGGTGAGCGTCTGGCAAAGCAAGCACGTTTTGCGGTGGGATCAATCGATGCTTTGCTTGTAAAAGACACCAAGGAAAAACGAGATGAAATGCGTGGGACTGTCCGTCTTACTGTGTCGTCTGTGTTAGGGCGTAAATTGGTAATACCTGCACTAGCAGAATTTGCCACACGTTATCCAGATATTGTCGTTGATTGTGTGCTAACAGATTCACACTCGGATGTGATCGATGAGCGGATAGATATCGGGATCAGATTTGGATTTTTGCCGGACAATCGATATGTGGCAAAGGAATTGGCTAAAGTGAACTTTTATTCTGTGGGTACGCCAGAGTTAATTGATAAGGTTGGAATGCCCAAAAAAATTATTGATCTTGATAAATACCCTCTAACAGCACTAGTCGATCATAAAACAGGGCGTTACTGGCCATGGACATTCACCGAAAGTCGAAGCTTTACGCCATCAAAGCCCCGTTTTATTACAGATGATCTAGAAGCTGAATTTCAAGCTATTCTCGCTGGAGTCGGATTCGGACACATGCCTGGATTTCTAGTTTTGCCGTGGCTTAGGAGTGGTAAGCTCATTCAGATACTTCATGAGGAAAACTCTCCCGTTTGGCGCCTGTATTTATATCGTCCACAGCGGGGCCCGACACCTTTGCGAATCCGAGCATTGTTTGATTACTTAGCGGAAGTGCTGGGCCATATAGAAACTTGAATCAGATGTAACTAACCTTTTTTTTAGAAAGTAGAAATCAGATAAGACCATCATGTATTTAGAGTAACTACAATTTTTCCTATTTGCTGATTTGATTCAAGATAGCGCTGAGCGTCATGCATGTCCTCAAAGTTAAAGCAACAGTCGATCACTGGACGAAGATATCCTGCACCTATACTGCTAAGAATAAATCGTCTGGCTTGCTCCCTTAGAACAGGGTCATGGAGAACCTCAAGGAATAAAAAACCTCGCATGGTTAAGCTTTTGCGTAATGCAACTTTAAGGGGAAATGGTGTGATCTCCGGGCTAAGTGCACCATGCATAACCATAGTTCCTCCCACAGACATCGCTTTTGCAATCTGTTCAATATGTGGCCCTCCCACAGCATCGAAGGCGACATCAAGATGTTCTCCACCTAAACGTAAAACAAGCGCCTCATACAAATCTGGTTCATCTTCACGGGCTATAACATTTTTAACACCGAGATCCAGTAAACGTTGCTTTTTCTCTATCGTCTGTGTACTTGCAATGACCTTAGCATCCGCTGCTTCAGCTATCTGTATCGCAGCTAGTCCTACGCTACTTGAAGCTGCTGTGATCAAGATCGTTTTTCCTTTCGAAACTCCACCAGCATGGATTACACCACCCCAAGCCGTCAAATACTGCATCCAGATTGAAGAAGCTTCTTCCCAGCTTAAACTATCAGGTTTGTGAACTAAAAAAGTTTCTGGAATCAGAAGCTTGTCCGTATATGTCCCATATTTGGCTAGATTGTCAGTCGGAAGAATCGATACTGCATCTCCTGGAGAAAATTGGCGTACACCTTCACCTATCGCAAGAACTATGCCTGCTCCCTCATATCCCAGACGAGAAGGGAATACTGCCTTTTGAATATAAGTACCACGCCGAAACATTACATCAGCCCGGTTGAGTCCGATCGTTTTCATCTGTATTAGAACTTCTCCTGCGGCTGGTAAAGCAACAGGAAGTGTTTCTAATGTCAGAACATCTGTATCTCCAATACAATTGAAGCGCCAAGTCTTGGCCTGAAGTGCGTTAAATGACATCAATAACGACCTTAATATTGGCAGAGCGATCTTGAACAGCATCATGAGCCTCAATCGCTTGGTCTAGAGTAAAATGACGAGGATCAACAATAGGACACAGTTTACCTTCCTCAACGAGACGGGTAGCGATCTTAAGGACATCACCATGATGAGAACGGCGATTGCCTGTTAACATCGGCAATAGGACGAATACGCCAGACAGTGTGGCACATCGTAGAGATGAACTCGCTAAATTATGATTACCAAATGCAGCACAGCTGGTAATGTGGCCATAGTGAGTTGTCATGGAAAGTGAGGCTTCGAGTACTGGACCACCCACAGTGTCGTAAACAATGTTAAAGCCTTGACCCTCAGGGCTTGCAGCAATAATGTCATCGGAAGATGCTGTTGTGTAATCGAGAGGTGTTGCACCGAGTTCTGAAATCAGCGATTGATCAGCTGTACGACCAGTCGCCCAAACATTTGCATCAAGTGCTTTTGCAAGCTGAACAACCATATAACCAACGCCACCAGCACCACCCTGAACCAGTACAGTTTGCCCTGGTTGAACCTTAGCATTATCCACTAAACCTTCCCAAGCGGTGAGGAACGTCAATGGTAGTACTGCTGCCTCGCGCATAGAGATATTCCGTGGCTTTAATGCGATCAGATCAGCATCTGCTACAATATATTCTGCTAAAGATCCTTGAAGATTACGAACGCCACCAATCAGACCGTAAACTTCATCTCCGACGTTGAAGTGAGTGACACCTTCACCAATAGCAGTTACAACCCCAGCCATATCTGTTCCCAACACGGCAGGAAGCTCTGGCATAGCATATGGTGCTTCACCAAGACGAATTTTATAATCAATAGGGTTTACACCACTAGCATGAATACGTACTAGAACTTGCCCAGCCTCTGGTTGAGGTATAGGGAGTTCTACACGTGTAAATTCATGATCACCAAAATTTTCTAGGATAAGAGCACTCATCATCTTATTCATAGTTGTTCCTTATTCATAACTGGGGGTTGATATGCACAGTACCAAAGTAAAATAATCCAATAAATGATATTTATAGGATTTAATAATTCCTAAATAATGAATAATAAATATCATCCGCTCACTAAAAATAATCTAGTACAGTCTGTAAAGGCATTTTTAATCTAAACTATCGGTAGTATTTTTAAGGTGTGATACGTTCAAAATATCTACAAAGTGGCTAAAAGTTGGAAACATAATTCTAAAAGGTCACAGCATTACAAAGAACATGAGCCAAAATAAAAAAATGGGAGCTAAAGCTCCCATTTTTTTGTGACTTTTGTATAAGCTCTACTATGTTTATTTAAAAAAATTAAAAATAGAGACAGAAAATTTTCGCTAAAGACCTTTTTGATTTTTCGATTTATAAAAAGTATTGCTTTTTATACTATGGGGCACTATAGTATAAAAACTAAAAAATAAGGAGGTCTGATGTCTAGGGCATGTCCTCATTTGGCTTTGCACCAAATTAACATGCAAGCAATGTAAATCATAGACTGATAATTTCGTGCAAGCTTATCAAATCGGGTCGCTATCGCTCGGAAATGTTTTAATCTCGCAAAGGCATTTTCAACTAGATGACTTAAACGATATTAATACCGATCAAATTCTTTATTTTCTCTCTTACTATTTGATTTCATTGGGATGATCGGCACAATATTTTGCTTTCTTGGCAACGTCCTAATTTTTTCCGAATCATAACCTTTATCTGCAATCAGATAATCTGCCTCACCAATCAACTACTCCGCAACTTGGCTGTCATGGAGTTCACCTCTAGTGATTTTAAAATCAATCGGCAATCCATTCGCGTCGGTTGCAAGATGAATTTTTGTGGTTCTTTCACCTCTAGACCGTCCAATTGCTCGCTTGAAACCGTGCCGAGCTCCACTTGCATGCTGATGCGCGCATATGTAGCTTCCCTCAATGAATACTCATTCTTGATCCAATACGCCTCGTAGTTTAAAAAAATTTACCCCACAAGCCCTTACTCGCCCAACGATTAAAGCGGTTATATGCTGTTTTCCAAGGACAAAATTCTTCAGGAATATCACGCCATGTTGCATCTGTACATAATTTCCATAAGATGGCTTCCATGATATTTCTACCGTTCTTTGAACAATAACAACCATGAAATTGCATCGTAGACTGGATTTGTTGTCAAATATCATCGGTGAGTAGAGTTCGTGCCATTGAGAAATATACAAATAAAAAGAGGTTAAATCATTCTTTTAAATCTTTAAAATCAATTTTTCAAATGAGGACACGCCCTAATAGATAAACAGTTTCAATATCTTGACTTCGCTTAAAGTCTAGTATGTTAATTTTAGTATAACTCTAAATAATTTGTTTCTTTCGAGTCGCTAACCAACACAAAACTGCTCCTGCTGTCACCATTGCAACACCTTGCCAAAAGATAAAAGATAAGGACGTACTTAGAATTAATGCCGCAAACAAAGCTGATAGCACGGGAATAAAATAAGAAGCTCCAGCCATTAACGTCATGTTCCCTGAAATAATTCCAATATTCCAAGCACCATATCCCAAACCTAAAGCACCAGCTGCCATAATCAGAGTGACTGTATTGTCATAAGTAAAATTAAGAGCTGACCCACTCATGAGAAGGTATTTGATCCATAGTACAACTCCAGTCAAGGCAAAAAATATAGTGACTAGATTTTTACCCTGAGATGTTTTTACTGTCACAGAACAATATGCAGCCCACAAAATAGCAGCAGCAAAAGCTAAACCATAACTAAGAGGATTAGCTTTTAAATTAGTAAATATCTGAAAAAAATCAAATCCAGTATCTCCTCCTAATACCCAACAAATTCCAACTAAAGCGAATATGCAGCCAGGAATAATTAAAATATTGGCCTTAACGTTGTTAAAAATAATTGCGAATAGTAGAGTAAATGTTGGCCATAGATAATTAATCATGCCGACTTCGATTGCTTGTCTACTGTTTTGCGCATAGCCAATAGAAAGGGCAAAACATAATTCATAAGCAACAAATAAAAGGCTTCCCCACCATAAATAGGATTTTGGGATGGTAGAAAACTTAGGCATACCAACCATGAAAACTAAAATCATGGATGCGACACTGTAAATTAGAGCAGCACCAGCTACAGCTCCAAAGCTCTCACTGACACTACGCATTAAGCCTACATTTGTACTCCAAAATATGACAGCTGTAAGACCAATTAAAGTCGATATATTTCTATTGAATGTAGGGAGAGCATTTAAAAGCATAACCTATTCCTTTTAAGCCTTAGCATTGATTAAATGATGTGATTTCCTCTCTAATAAAGCCATACTTGCAAAAATTGCAACTATAACTAATAAGATACTAGGTGCTAAGGTATTAGCTGTTTGTTGAATTAACCAAGTTGCAACGAAAGGAACTGTTCCACCTAACAGTGCATTAGCAGTATTAAAACTAAAGGCAAAACCGGTATAGCGCACTTGTATAGGGAATTGTTCTGTTAAATATGCAGGTAAGCTCCCATCGTTCATTGCTAATAATGTGCAGAACATGAGCTGAATGATCACCATTTCAATAAAACTGGCAGTTGAAAGTAAGTAGAACAAGGGTACAGTCAGTGCTATAAAGCTTAGACCTGCCCAAAGCAACATTTTCTTACGTCCAATTCGATCTGAATATTTGCCCATCACAAAAACTACAGCAATATAAAATAGCAATGAAATTGACCCTGATATAAAGGCTTGGGATTTATTTACACCTAACTCTGTAGCTAAATAATTTGGCATATAACTAAAAATAAGATAGAAGGCGGTGGCATTTAAAGATGCAACTGCAAATGCTTTAAAAAGTGCTGGTTGATACTGAGTAAATAAGGCTTTGATTGGAAAATTTTCTTTGTTGCTATTTTTTTGATGTTCTAAAAACTCTGGGGTTTCTTCTAACTTTACACGGATATAATACCCGATTAAACCTAATGGTGCTGCCAATAAAAATGGAATTCTCCAACCATATTCGTGTAAAAACGCCTCTGACATGAAAGCGAACATCGCCGCTGCCATTAAAGAGCCGAGTAGTAAACCCGTTGCAGTACTTGCAGGAACTAAACTGGTATAAAGTCCTCTTTTTCCCTTAGGGGCGTATTCTGCAAGAAAATTTGCTGCACCAGCATATTCACCTGAAGCGGAGAAGCCTTGGATCATCCGGAATATTAATAACATAATCGGTGCAAAAATACCGATACTTTGATAACTTGGTAACAGTGCAATACATACCGTAGCCAGTGTCATTAATATAATCGACCACGATAGTGCATTTTTTCGACCAAATTTATCCCCAACATGCCCCCAAAAAATACCGCCTAATGGACGAAAAATAAATGAAATTGCAAAGATCGCATATGTAGCCATTAATGCGGTTAAAGGGTCACTTTTCGGGAAAAAAACCACTGCAATAACTGTTGCCAAAAAACCATATGCAGCATAATCAAACCACTCCACAAAATTACCAATAAAGCTGGCGCTAGCAACACGTCTTAGAGTATTTTTTTGCTCTATTTGATGATTGTTTTTCATTCTATTTACTCCTAATTAAATAGGCACTCATTTTCAGAGTGCCTATTTAAAATCTTTTATTTGATAATGTTATGTTCTGGACCATATGGGAATTTGGTAATATTTTCATTTCCTGATTCTGTAACGACCAAGATATCATGTTCACGGTAACCACCAGCCCCAGCCATTCCTTGCGGAATCATAATCATAGGTTCCATTGAAATCACCATGCCTGGTTCTATCACCGTATCAATATCTTCACGTAATTCTAAACCGGCTTCACGACCGTAATAATGTGATAACACACCAAAGGAATGTCCATAACCAAATGTGCGGTACTGCAATAAACCTTCTTCATAGAAAATTTCATTTAACTCTTTAGCAATATCACTGCAACGTGCACCTGGGCGAATGAGTTTTAAGCCAGCTTCATGCACCTTGACATTCGCCTCCCAAATTCGTAATGAAGCATCATCACAGTGATCAAAGAACTGTGTACGCTCTAAAGCTGTATAATAGCCAGCAATCATAGAAAAGCAGTTTAAACTTAAAATATCACCTTTTCGGACTTGGCGGGTTGTAACAGGATTATGTGCACCATCCGTATTAATGCCTGATTGAAACCAAGTCCACGTATCCATGAGTTCAGAGTTTGGAAAACGTTTGGCAATTTCACGTACCATGGATTGAGTAGAGGCTAAAGCCACTTCATGCTCTGGCACACCTTCACGAATTGCTGCAGTCACTGCAAAACCACCAATATCACATACTGCAGCACCTTGGGTGATATGTGCAATTTCTTCAGCAGATTTAATCATGCGTAGCTTCATGCATGCGGCACTAATATCCACAAACTGCACATTCGGTAAAACTGCTTTTAACTTGTTTAAACGTTCTAAAGGTAAATGATCAAACTCAATTCCTACACGGCCTTTATTTGGAATTTCTTGTGTAACCGCTTTAAAATAGTTATCACGCTGCCAGTCAGTATAAACTACGTTATAGTCGCCAATCGTACGACGCCAAGGTTGCCCAGCATCAATATTTGCTGAAATTGTCACCACTTTTTCTGGGCTAACCACCAGACCGTAGAAGCGCCCAAATGAACAATAAATAAAGTCTGCATAATAGTTAATGTTATGGATTGAACTAAATAGAATATGATCAATTTCTAGCTCTTCCATTAGTTGGCGTAACTTGCTCTGTCTATTTTGATACTCAGATAATGAAAATGTTGCAGAAACTTTTTCACCATTTTCAATGGTTAATAATGATGGTAGTTGTGAAGCAACAAAATTATTTACTAAAGTATTCATATATTTTCCTAGATCAATGTAATGTAATCAATGAGCTAAGCTTATGCAGAATATGAATAGGGATTTTTGCTAAAAGCGTCAAAAAGTTGTCAAAAACCGACAAGACTAAAAAACACTAATGAGCAAAATCCAGAATGTTACGTTCAAATTTGGGGGAATAGTTAAAAAAAGCTTTATAGGCTTTAGTAAAACTAGATACATTACAAAAACCACATGCCAAAGCAATATTTGAAATGTTTAACGTAGACTGTTTAAGTAGATTCTGTGCATAGGTGAGTCTTAGTTTTAAATAATATTCTTTTGGAGCCAATTGTAGATTCATTTTAAACAAGCGCTCTAAAGTACGCGGTTGAATTTTTACATGCTGTGCAATTTCAGCAATAGTTAAAGGCTCATTAATATTATTTTCCATTAAGCGCAATACTTCTTGAATCTGAAAATCAAGTTTTTTCTTATGTTCAGCAATAGGTTGATGTTGAATTTCATTGCTCTCACGCACTTGATGAACAATAAATTGCTCACAGATTCTTTTAGCAATATTTGGATAGTGTATTTCAACAAGTGCCAAGCCTAAATCAATCGCTGCAAGCCCACCAGAACAGGTAAAACGGTTCGCATCAATGGTAAAAATATGTGGGGTAAACTGTACTAATGGAAACTCTTCTTGTGCCGCTAAGGTATTTTCCCAATGAAGGCTAGCACGAAAGCCATTTAGTAGATTGGCTTTCGCTAATACATAAGCGCCTGTACATAAACCACCTAAAGCAATTTTTTGTTGATCCAACCTATATAAAAAATTCTTTAAGCGTACTGTCATATTTTTATAAAGTTGAAAACCACCACAAATAAAAACTATATCCATGTTCAGTAAATGTGACCAAACACAGGTATGTTGTATTTGAAGACCATTGCTTGCGCAGCTATGATGACCATCTAAACCCGTTACATTCCATTGGTATAAATTGTCTTCTGTAACATAATTAGCCATACGCAAGACTTCAACCATGTTTGAGAAAGCAATCATTGAAAAGTTATCGAGTAATAAAAAACCAATACGCTTAGAGTTTTGTAACATAAATTTAATGTTCTTCACTTTTTTCAATATTTTTATAAAGCAATTTTGAGACCACAATTTTGATTTTTTCAGATTTAAAAGTCACTTTTGTCTTTATTTCCATGAGGCTTTGTTGCATAAAGCCTTTGATAGCAGAGTGAACCGTACTGGGTTTGTAGGAGACTTTTTATTTAAGTTGGGCCACCTGAACTAACGGGTTAATTTTATCATAATACTTTGTTTCAAAATCAAAAGGCGATACATAACCAATGCACTGTGTACACGCTTTTTATTGAACCAATCTACCCAATTTAATATCGCAAGTTGTACATCTGCTTTTCAATAGTCAATCACCTCAGTTTTGTATAAGCCATTCACCGTTTCAGCCAAAGCATTATCATAGGAATCACCAGTTGTACCGACTGATGCTCCTAAATTTGCTGCCTCTAACAGGAAAACGAATAGAAAGATATTGCACACCTCTATTTAAATCATGAATTACATTCTTTGGCATACATCGGTCACGTAATACTTGCTCCAGTGCATCAAGCACCATATCTCTATTCATCCGTGTTGATACTTTCCATCCAACAATTGCGCGTGAGAACACATCAATAATAAGGGCGGTATAGACCTAGCCTGAATTTGTTTGAATATAGCTGAAGTCTGCGACCTGACATACAAAAAGCACTGCTTCGCAAGGGTCAGGATGATCAGCACTAAAATTACGGTTCACCAAGCCAACTGCCCGTTTTTGGTCATCTCGTACAAAGCCTTTTCGATTTATAAAAAAATATTGTTCTTTTTTATACTATAGGGTACTATAGTATTAACACTAGCAAATAAGGAGGTCTGATGCCTAATCAGGTTGAAGACAAAAAAAAGATTCTTCTACGCGTCAGAAAGATCAAAGGTCAGACGCAAGCGATTGAAAAAGCGTTAGAAGACAATGTGGAATGTGGTGCAATTCTGCAACAAATATGCTCTGTGCGCGGTGCTATTAATGGTTTAATGAATGAAATGTTGGAGGTTCATTTAAAGGACACTTTAGTATCAGGTGAAACCACAGAACAACAACGAAAAGAAGAATTGGCTGAAATCGCCAAGATTTTAAAATCATATTTAAAATAGATCTGTATAAGGAATTATTCCATGAAGTCACGTGCTGCTGTTGCGTTTGGTCCTGGTCAACCTCTTCAAATTGTTGAAGTTGATGTTGCACCACCGAAGAAAGGTGAAGTATTAATCAAGATCTCCCATACCGGTGTGTGTCATACAGACGCATTTACTTTATCTGGCGATGATCCTGAAGGTGTTTTTCCCGCTATTCTCGGGCATGAAGGTGCTGGTGTTGTAGTTGAGGTTGGTGAAGGCGTGACTAGCGTCAAACCAGGTGATCATGTAATTCCACTTTACACTGCTGAATGTGGCGAGTGCGTATTCTGTAAATCTGGAAAATCGAACTTGTGTATTTCCGTTCGCGAAACTCAAGGTAGAGGCGTAATGCCAGATGGTACCACTCGTTTTTCCTACAACGGTCAACCGATTTACCACTATATGGGCTGCTCAACGTTCAGTGAATACACTGTAGTGGCAGAAGTATCATTGGCTAAAATCAATCCTGAAGCCAATCACGAACATGTCTGCTTACTGGGTTGTGGGGTAACAACGGGTATCGGTGCAGTACATAACACGGCTAAAGTACAAGAAGGTGATAGTGTTGCGGTCTTTGGTTTAGGTGGTATTGGTTTGGCAGTCGTACAAGCCGCACGTCAAGCTAAAGCAGGGCGTATTATTGTGGTTGACATGAATCCAGATAAATTTGCGCTGGCAAAAGAGTTTGGTGCAACGGACTTCTTGAACCCTAAAGATTACGATAAACCAATCCAGCAAGTAATTGTCGAAATGACTGGCTGGGGTGTAGATCATTCATTTGAATGTATTGGTAACGTGAATGTGATGCGTGCAGCCCTTGAAAGTGCACACCGTGGCTGGGGACAATCCGTAATTATTGGTGTAGCTGGCGCAGGTCAGGAAATCTCTACCCGTCCATTCCAACTGGTTACTGGTCGTAAATGGCTAGGTTCTGCCTTTGGTGGTGTAAAAGGTCGTACGCAACTTCCAGGAATGGTTGAAGATGCCATGAAAGGTAAAATTCAATTAGAACCATTTGTGACACATACGATGGGCTTGGATCAGATCAATGAAGCCTTTGATCTAATGCATGAAGGTAAGTCAATTCGTACTGTAATTCATTACGAATAATTGCGTCAGACCTTATACTTTTCCATGCATGTGCATCATGAATGACATGCATGGAATCCTCTAAAACGGCACATCATCTGTAAAACAGATCTATCTGTGTAGGCATCGTGTATAGGTTCAATAAACCTGCCTACATTTTAAATCTTTATCACTATTCTCTGTGGAGAATGTAAGACTCTTTGTTTACTTGATTTCTCATGAAGTCTTGCTCAACATAGGTAATTGATTATGGAAATAATTGAGAAGCATGCTTCTTTTGGTGGATCGCAAGAAGTGTATCGCCATCAGTCAATAGCATTAAACTGTTCAATGAAATTCTCAATATATCTGCCACCTCATGACAAAGATGAGCGGTTGCCAGTGTTATATTGGTTATCAGGATTGACTTGCAACGAACAGAACTTTATTACTAAAGCCGGAGCACAAAAGTATGCGGCTGAACATAAAGTCATTATTGTTGCACCAGATACCAGCCCACGTGGAGAGGATGTACCAGATCATGCAGATTATGATTTAGGCCAAGGCGCAGGATTCTATGTGAATGCAACACAAGCACCCTGGTCGCAGCATTTCAAAATGTATGATTATATTGTGGAAGAGCTCAGAAATCTGATTGACCTGAATTTTCCGACCAATCAAGTCCAAAGTATTATGGGTCATAGCATGGGTGGTCATGGTGCATTAGTAATTGGATTAAAAAATCCTGAGCTGTATAAAAGTATTTCTGCTTTTGCACCAATTGTTGCACCTAGCCAAGTACCTTGGGGGAAAAAGGCTTTTACACACTACCTAGGTGAAACCGAAACTTTATGGAAAAGCTATGATGCGATTGAATTAATCAAAAACGCTGAAGTTCATTTACCTATTTTAGTCGATCAAGGAACAGCTGATGATTTTCTTGAAGAACAGTTAAGGCCTAAGCTTCTTAGTGATATTTGTTTGGAACAAGAATATCCTCTTACACTTAACCTAAGAGAAGGGTATGACCATAGCTATTACTTCATTGCGAGCTTTATAGAGAAACATATAGAGTTTCACAGCAAATTCCTAGCTAAATAACTTTCATAGATATGAGGATGTACAATATTGTTCTTGAATGCTTCTTGAGCAATATAATTTCCAGATGAAGAGGTCAGCTTATAAAGCTAAGGTAGAGTCAATTGATCCTTATATAAATAAGATTGAATTTAATCATCTCATATCTTGATTTTTTGATTCAAATGTTAATGATATTAACTTGAATAAATTCATAGCATTATGTCGAAATAAAAACCTAAATTTTGGCTCAGCTATGGGAATTTTTTCTAACTTTTATACAACAAAACTTTCTGACATGCATACATTAGCAATGTCAGAATCAGTTTGAATTCTAATCAATTATGGAGTTTTAGTCATGCTTAAAACAGCTTTATATGTCCGTCTTGAAGCTAAACCGGGTAAAGAAGACGAAGTGGAAGCTTTTCTTAAAGCCGGTTTACCTATTGTAATGGAAGAACCTGCGACAGTTGCGTGGTTTGGCCTACGTCTTGGACCTACAACATTTGGTATTTTTGATGCATTTCCTGATGAGGCGGGTCGCCAAGCGCATTTATCTGGCAAGGTTGCAGCTGCGTTGATGGCTCAGGCCGAAGAGCTATTTTCAGAGCCACCGTCTATTGAAAAAGTAGATGTTTTGGCGAGTAAACTACCAGCTTAAACCGATGCTTAAATGTATGAGGGTGCTGTCTGAAATTTTGAATGTAAGGCAGCACTTCAACCCTATGATGTTTGTCAGAGGCTTTCTATTCAAGTTGGGCTACTTTATTTAATGGCTTAATCTCATCATTTACAAGGGTCAATATCCAAAACAGGGTAAATAAACAAATGCAACTATTTACACGCTTTATATTGAACCAATCTATCTAATTTACTGTCGCATTTGTACATCTGCTAAACCGTGCCAATCTGCTTTTAAAATATTTAATCATTGCTATTTTGTATGAGCCATTCACTGCTTTAGCCAATGCGTTCACGACCATGTCAGTAGTCATGCGTGTTGATACCTTCCATTCAACAATCGCTCGTGAAAATACATCAATAATAAAAGTGGTATAGAACAAGCCTGAATGTGTTTAACCATCACTAAGGTCGGCAAGCTGAAATAATTTTTATAAAAATAGACGACTGGTCTATTTTTGTGTATAGTTAGCACATAGTGCAGTCAAAAGCCGCAGTGTTGTCCAATTTTTTTAAAGTTTATTTGATGAATAACGGTGGTTTTTCAAATCAATTAGCTGATCATCCTAGGATAAAAATATGTTGAATTTTAACTTTTATAATCCGACTCGCATTATTTTTGGTGGCGATACAATAGCTAAAATCAATGACTATGTGCCTACAGAAGCAAAAGTATTAATGTTGTTTGGTGGTGAAAGTGCACGTAAGAATGGTACTTTAGCTGAGGTGCGTGAAGCATTAGGTGCAAGAGAAATTCATGAATTTGGCGGAATTGAGCCGAATCCGAGTTATGAAACCCTCATGAAAGCTGTAGAGCTGATTCGAGAACAAAAGATAGATTTCTTGATGGCTGTCGGTGGCGGATCGGTAATTGATGGTACTAAATTTATTGCAGCAGCAGTCAATTATACAGGGGATACATGGGAGATTTTAGAAACCCATGGTACTAAAATTACTCAAGCTTTGCCTTTTGCGAGTGTACTCACCCTTCCGGCAACTGGTTCAGAAATGAATAGCGGTGGGGTAGTAACCAGAAAATCGACCCAAGCCAAATTGTCATTTAACAGCCCCTATGTTTTTCCGCAATTTTCCGTACTGGATCCGAATAAAACTTTTAGCTTGCCGACGCGCCAATTAGCAAATGGCGTGGTCGATGCATTTGTTCATGTCATGGAACAGTACTTAACTTACCCTGTCAATGCACAAGTACAAGATCGTTTTGCCGAAGGTCTATTGCAAACTCTGATTGAGATTGGACCGAAAATCTTGGAAGATTCAGCAGATTATGACACGCGTGCGAATTTGATGTGGGCTGCTAGCATGGCACTGAATGGGCTAATTGGAGCTGGTGTACCACAAGATTGGTCAACTCATTTGATTGGGCATGAGCTCACGGCTTTACATGGTATTGATCATGCTCGTACCTTGGCCATTGTGTTGCCGGCCAATCTACAAGTGCGTCGTCAAGAGAAGCGAGAAAAATTACTACAGTATGCAGCTCGAGTCTGGCAGATTGTCGAAGGTGATGAAGAACAACGTATTGATACTGCTATTGCTCGTACTCGAGCCTTCTTTGAGCAACTTGGATTGCCGACTCGTCTTAGCGATTATGGACTGGGGGAGACAGATATTGAGATCATCATTACGCAACTTAAATCACACAATCTTACACAGCTAGGCGAACATAAAACTGTTTCATTAGAGATCAGTCGCCAAATTCTCGAGACGAGTATCTAAATAAGCGTATCTGTCATGGTCACGTTACACGACAAGTGATCATGCAACAATGCTCCTCAATCCTGAAAAATATCGGAGAAATAACATGAAAATTTTAATCGTTTTAACCTCACATGATCAACTTGGCAATACTGGTAAGAAAACAGGTTTCTGGCTAGAAGAACTTGCTGCACCGTATTACACCTTTATTGACTCTGGTGCTGAAGTTACGCTGGCGTCGCCTCAAGGTGGGCAGCCACCACTAGATCCGAAAAGTAATTTGGCCGATGCGCAAACTGAAACCACTCATCGTTTTGAAGCTGATCCAACTGCAATGCAAGCATTGGCACAGACGCATAAACTTAGCGAAATTTCTGTAGCTGATTATGATGCAGTGTTTTATCCAGGCGGGCATGGCCCATTGTGGGATTTAGCAGAAGATCCGATTTCAATTTCTGTGATTGAACAGGCGATTCAGTCTGGCAAACCTGTTGCAGCAGTGTGTCATGCCCCGGGTGTTTTTCGACATGTGAAAGCGAGTAATGGAGCGCCTTTAGTTAGCGGTAAATTAGTGACTGGTTTCACCAATACTGAGGAGGCCGCTGTAGGTTTGACTGAAATTGTACCATTTTTAGTCGAAGACATGCTTAAAGAAAACGGTGGTCATTATTCTAAAGTGGATGATTGGCAAGTATATGTTCAAGTAGATGGCTTGCTGGTTACTGGACAAAATCCAGCATCTTCTGCTGCAACCGCTACAGCATTACTTCAATTGTTGAAATAAAGAGTAGCTAGTCTCTGTTGTGGTGCTTAGCAGTGAATAAACTTCTGACTCTGAGCAACTGGCGCAATAAGCAAAATAACCCTCACTTAATGGTGAAGGGCCTGAGTGAATAGCTTTCCTTCCTTTATTTTTCTATATACAGGAAGGAAGGTTATTTTTTTTAATTTAGATCAATTAAGCCATGATGACTTGGATTCAATGAAATGAAAGACAGCAAACTTTTTCAAAACTTAAGCTTAGGCCCTTATGTTTTGCAAAACCGTATTGTATTGCCACCATTAACGCGGTCGCGTAGTACTCAGCCAGGGAATATTCCAAATGAACTGATGGCAACCTATTATCAACAGCGTGCCGGGGCAGGATTTATGGTGACCGAAGGTACGCAAATCGAGCCACGTGGTCAAGGCTATGCTTGGACTCCCGGTATTTACAGCCCTGAACAGATTGCTGGATGGCGTAAAGTGACGGAAGCAGTGCATGCTAAAGGAGGCATTATTTTTGCACAACTTTGGCATGTTGGGCGTGTTTCACATACATCTTTGCAACCCGATCACGCATCACCGGTCGCGCCCTCGGCTATTAGGGCTGATAGTAATGTTAAAGTCTTTATTGAAACCGGGCCCAATGCAGGGGCCTTGGCTGATCCTTCAATGCCACGTGCTTTAAGCAATGCAGAAGTTAAAGAATTAGTGCAACTCTATGCTCAAGCAGCGCGTAATGCATTGGCTGCTGGTTTTGATGGGGTTGAAATTCATTGTGCAAATGGTTATTTGGTAAATCAATTTATCTCTGCACATAGTAACCACCGTGAAGATGAATATGGTGGATCACTAAACAATCGTTTGCGTTTTTTACGTGAAGTAGTACAGGCAGTTGCTGAGGTGGTTGGTGCAGATCGTTTAGGAGTGCGTTTTGCCCCGCTATTTGAAAGTACAGAGGAAGATCGTGTTTATATGGGGTTGGTTGAAGATGATCCACATGTGACTTATATTGAAGCCATAAAAATACTTGAAGAAGTTGGGATTGCCTATTTATCGATTGCAGAAGCTGATTGGGATCATGCACCAGAACTTCCTCATAATTTTCGTAAAGATGTCAGAGACACTTTCAGTGGTCGGATTATTTATGCAGGTCGATATACGGCAGAAAGAGGGACTCGAATTTTAAAGGCAGGGCTGGCCGATTTAATTGCATTTGGACGCCCATTTATTGCGAATCCAGATTTACCCGATCGCATCGCCAATGGCTGGCCATTGAATGCAGTAGATGCAAGCACTATGTATGGTGGGACGGAAAAAGGCTATATTGATTATCCAGCTTACGCAGATTAATATTGACTAAGTGAGTTATTTTGCCAACCTTTGTGGTTGGCAAAATAAGGACTTAGGATTGCTGTTGCCAGCATAAATTCTTATTAAAACAAATTCTTAAAAATTTTTAGCTGTGTAATGAGCCAACCTGCCAGTGGGAAAGAAATCAGTTGCGTTACTGGCACTAATACTATGACTTCAATCAACACCATCATCGGGAAACTTTGATGCTGAGTAATTGGCTTTAATAAAGTGAGTACCAGTAATAGTGTGGGATATAAGCCTAAATATCCGACTAAAATACGAGTCATGAGGGCTTTAGGAGAAGAATTCATTGTGCGCTATACTCATGGATTGTAAATTAATCTAATAGCAACACATTAATAACTAATCATTGGGCTGCTGTCATTAATTATGTAATTGATATTTAATCTAAATTTTATCAATCTTCACTTTTTAATAGAAATTTAGTTGCTCTCAGAGCTTGATGTAATGGTGTTTTATCTTTTTGCAACTTACTCAGTAATGCTGCACCTAACCACATTTGGTAAAGTACTTGTGCCAACGTCGAGGCCTCAGTATTTGCTTGAATAGACTGATCCTGTTTTCCCAAATCAATTAAACCAGCAATACGTTGGATTACATCATCCACGCCAGCGGACATAATGGAACGCATATCTTCAGATAGATCGGCAACTTCTGCGGCAAGTTTCACAATTAAACAGCTATTCGCCCAACCACAGTGTGTTTCAGGATCTTCTATCCATAAATTAAAATACTCAATCAGCTTTTGATAAGGGGATTTATCGCTACGCCATACATCATTTAAACGGACTTGGTAATTATCCACATAATGCTGTACCAATTCACATCCGAAAGCTTCCTTGGATTGGAAATAATGATAAAACGAGCCTTTGGGGATCTCACAGCTCTGTAAAATTTCCTGTAATCCTACGCCAGTAAAACCTTTATGCAAAATCAGGTCTGAACTGGTGTTAAGAATGTGTAAGCGCTTCGCTTCAGACTTTTTAATAGGAGTAGGCTTCATATTAATTATTTACTCTATTGTAAAAAAAATAGACCAGTCGTATTGTTTTTTATTATAACTCATCTACAATGGATGTAAAGAAATTTTAATCATAATTTTTGATTATGAAGAGAAATACTTTTAAATAAAACATGGAGTTATATGTGTGAAAACAGTTATTAATCAACGCATCGTTTTAGCTAAACGGCCAGTGGGTGAGCCAAAACACAGCGATTTTCGTATTGAGCAAGTTGAGCTCAATGAACTTAAACAAGGCGAGATATTGTTAAAAACCATTTACTTGTCACTCGATCCTTATATGCGTGGTCGCATGAGTGATGCTCCCTCATATGCAGCACCGGTTGAAATTGGCGAAGTGATGGTCGGTGGAACAGTCAGTCAAGTGATGGCCTCTAAAAACCCAAAATTCAAAGAAGGCGAGTGGGTTCTTTCTGGAAATGGTTGGCAGGGCTACGCAATTTCTGATGGGACTGCATGTCAAAGCTTAGGTATGCAACCCGAACATCCATCTTGGGCATTGGGTATTTTGGGGATGCCTGGCTTTACTGCTTATATGGGGTTGTTGGACATTGGTCAGCCTAAAGCCGGTGAAACTTTAGTCGTTGCAGCTGCAACGGGACCTGTTGGTGCTACAGTTGGACAAATTGGCAAACTTAAAGGTTGTCGCGTGGTTGGCGTCGCAGGTGGGGCTGAAAAATGCCATTATGCAGTACAAGAACTCGGCTTCGATGCTTGTATCAATTATCATGATGAAAATTTTGCAGAACAATTACAACAAGCAGTTCCCAACGGTATTGATATTTATTATGAGAATGTAGGGGGTAAAGTGTTTGATGCGGTATGGCCATTGCTTAACTCTGCGGCACGTGTACCGGTGTGTGGTGTGGTTTCGCAGTATAACGCTACCGAGCAAGCACAAGGGCCAGACCGTTTACCTGGCTTTATTTCCACTCTTTTAAGAAAGCGTATTCGCATGCAAGGCTTTATTATTTTTGATGATTATGGCAATCAGTATCCGGAATTCAATCAGCAAATGTCTGAATGGTTGAAAGACAGAAAAATCAAATATAAAGAGCATATGGTGCAAGGTTTAGATAACACGATCAATGCTTTCAATGGTATGTTAAAAGGCAAAAACTTTGGCAAAGTGGTTGTAAAAATTTAAAAAAATAGGAATATTATGATTACACTACATCATTTAGATCAATCACGTTCTTTTCGCATTTTGTGGTTACTTGAAGAAATCAAGCAGCCCTATGAGCTGAAAAGCTATTATCGTGACTCAAGCACGCATTTGGCCCCTGAATCTTTAAAAAACATCCATCCTTTAGGGAAATCTCCAGTATTGGAATGGGATGGCAAAGTTATTGCAGAGTCAGGCGCAATCGTTGAGTTATTAATTCAGAAACTTGCGCCGCATTTAGCACCAGATATGGATGAACCTACCTATGTCGATTATCTACAGTGGATTCATTTCTCAGAAAGCTCTGCCATGCTGCCATTTTTATTAAAAACGTTTAATGCGATTGAAACCAAGCAGGGTACGAAGTTGGTATTTCTAGAAAATTATACTCAAGTTGAGTTCGATAAAGTATTCGGCCATTTAAATGAATATTTAAAAGATAAAGAATTTCTAGTGGCAGACCGTTTAACCGGTGCTGACTTTATGATGGGCTTTGGACTACATGCTTTAGTTTATCATATGGGACAAGGTGAAAATTATCCCCATATCCAACGTTATGTAGCAGGTTTAAGCCAACTACCTAGCTGGCAAGCCGCAGTACAAATTGAACAAAATGGTGTGAAAAGTCAAAAATAGCAAGATTGATTTTTTAAAGGCAATTTAGAAAAAGAATCGTGATTGTCAAGTACATCTAGTTATAAAATAAGCTGACACTTATTTAAATTAAACGCCTAATGAATTTCATCGGGCGTTCTCTATTTTAAAGATAAGGAATTACCATTATTTAAGACAAGTTTCGCCTATTCTTCCCATCAAATTCCTATCAAAAGAGTTTGAATATCACGACGGTTACGTTGAAAGATATAATCAACTTCTGAAAGAAAGAAACGTGACTAACGCACAGCAAGATTAAATTATTCCTCGGGGTATTAAACAAGTAAACTACATCATTTTACTAACATAAACGCATATACGTAAAAATCACGCCCCGTTTAACTGGCAATAGTTTTTGAACCCTTGTATAAAAGTTTAAACGAATCTAGCAAGTCTTTATTTAATGTTAATACTCATCCAGTATTGAGGTTTTTTATCTTTTCTTGCCTGTGATCTAGGTTGTAATACTCTAATTTCATACTCACCTGAAGCAGGTAAAATATAAATACCATTATCATCAAGCTTTGGAGAATATTCTCCAAGATTGATGGAGTCTTTTAATTGATTACCCCATAAGTAAGTTTCAACATTTCCTCCAGTCAACCTCACTTTTAACTTTTGCCCTTTTTTAGCATAAAATTTGTAGGAATCATACTTGTATCCATCTATCCTTCCGTAATAATTTGCAGAGTAAGCTTTTTTAGCAAACTTAACTACAACAGTCTTTCGTATATCATTGTTATCATTTGCAAGTGCGGCAGGGCTAAGCATAGTTAAAGTTAGGGTCATAAAAGCACCAGCTAGTAATTTCGTATTCGCTATTTTCATAAGGTTACCTTAATTCTTGTATCGCCCCTGACATAGTAACATAAGTAATAAGTAACCATGAATCATGGAACAGAACTGTGAATAGTCATAACATAGAGTTGCACTTCAAATGTTAATTTAAGACTTGCGAAATCAATGGTTAATTAATTGGTCACTAAGGAATAGCCAATCTATATATAAACTTTATTTAACAAATACTTATAAAAATATATGATGCGTATCATACGCATCATATATAAAGCGTTCTATTTTGATATAATTGATCCAATCAACCCCTTATTAGGTTTCATTTAAATTCCATGAGTCTTACTGATATTAAAGTTCGCCAAGCTCATTGCAAGGAAAAAACCTGTTTTTTATCCGATGAAGATGGGCTTAGCCTGAAGATTGAGCCGAGTGGAAGAAAATCTTGGTGCTATCGCTATACAGATCCACAAACTAAAAAACGTCGACGCATTCAGTTAGGTCTTTATCCTGATTTATCGCTGAAAAAGGCACGACAAGTCAGAGATGACTTTAAAGACAATAATTTCTGTTTTGAACATGATACTGCCTCTAATCTTATCACCTTTGGTAAGGTCGGGGAGGAGTGGTTACAGTTCAAACTGAAGAATGCCTTCAACGATCTACCCCGCTGTGGTGTACTACAGTTAGCAGAAAGATGCTTACAGCAAGATATTTATCCAGACCTTCAGGATTTACCTTTTCAAAACATCAAGCGCTATGACCTGGTTTCAGTAATCAAAAAAATAGAGGGACGCCAAGTAAAAGAACCTGTCAAAAAAGCTTGTAGTTATTTGAACCAAATTTATGACTACGCTGTAGCGATGGGTTATTGTGAGTTCAACATCGCTCATGGTTTAAATAAAATCACCATTAACAGCAAAATCAAGAAAAATTATCCGTATTTGAAAGCGGAGGAAATATCTGATTTTAAGAATAAATTACAAAAATTGGATGCCCATCCCATTATTAAAAAAGCACTGATGTTCAAATTACATACTGGCGTGAGAGGGGCCGAATTGTTATTGGCTGAGCCTCATCATTTTGATTTAAATGAAAAAATCTGGAAAATACCTGCCTTGCATATTAAACAGTTTCGACGAAAAGTCATATTAGGCCATGAGATTCCAGATTTTTTAGTTCCACTTTCAAATCAGGCTTTAGAGATTTTGAAAGACGTCATGCAGTGGTCATACGGTGAAAAATACCTTTTTGCTAGCCCTCGCAAACACAATCAACCGATTCATTTTAATACTCTAAATATGGCCATACGTAAGATGGGGTATGGCAAACATCAACTATCTTCTCATGGATTACGTTCTACTTTTAGTACCATTTTGAATGACTCAGGTTTGTTCCAAGATAATTGGATTGAGGCACAACTTTCACATATTGATAAGAACCGTACCCGTGCCAGCTATAATCACGCTGACTATTTAGCTCAACGGACTGAAATGATGCAGTGGTGGGGTGATTATTTAAGTACTAGTAAGTGAAAATCGTACTTTTATACATAAACTTAAAACATGATGGGGTGTCAAATGGATAGTAAACAATATACTTACCGTGTTAAATGGTCAGCTGAAGATAATGGGTATGTTGGGTTGTGTGCTGAGTTTCCATCATTGTCTTAGCATGATGCGGATCAGTCTAAAGCATTCTCAGGAATAGAGGAGCTCGTTGCTGATGTTGTCGCTGATATGATTAGCAATAATGAAAAAGTTCCTACACCACTCTCCGGAAAAATATAGTAGGCAATTTATTGTCCTTGTTCTCAGTGGTTCAACAAAAACTAGCCCTCGAAGCTGCAGAACGTAGTGTGGGCATGAATCGTTTAGTATCAGTAAAAAGAGCTATGTAATTTTAGTCTTTACTAAGGTCTAGTAGGAGTGAGTGATAAAGCAGGAACAAGAATTTATGCTTCATATACTCTGTAAATCGTATGAATTTGAATTAATAGGTATTTTAAAAGAAAGTTTTCTTTGATTTAGTGTTTTTATATAAAAAAAATAATTTTTAAAAATAACTTAGGCTAATTGATAAACACTATCTGGAAAGATTAAAAGAAAATATTTTTTAATTTCTGCTAATTCATTTAAGGCAGGTTCTCTTTCTAGCAGTTGAAATGTCCAAATAAGTACAGCCTGATGATTATCATAGCAAGTATTTACTCCAAGAAAATTAGCCAATCCATAACTTCTATTGATGTTCATTTCTTTAATTAATTGATTTCCTAAGTCACGAGCTTGCTGGCTGATTAATAACTCATTTGGTAACACGGCGGTCATCTCCACAAAAAAATCTAATGCAGGTTCAATCCTTATATTTAAAAAGTTATAATTTAATTGAAATGGATAAAATATACTTTCTATAAGTTGTAATAACCTGCTGTAGGTTAATTTTAGCAAAGTATTACTCAGGCAACAACTTCAAATAACCCACAGCAAGTTATTTTTTGTAAATTAATTTAAATATGATTACTTGTAAGTTATCTAGCCTCATGGGCGATAGAAAAATTTTAAAATTAAGTGAAGTGGTGCATGCAACAGGTATCAATCGCAACACGCTCACAAGTATGTATTATGACCGTGCTGTACGTATTGAATTACCAGTCGCCGATAAGTTGTGTAAGTACTTTAACTGTACGATGAATGATTTGTTTGAGTTTAAGGAAGAAGTTGAAGAAAAAGATTAACTTAATACTTCGTTTGATAAGTTTTTCGAAGAAAAAGACTAGCCAATACTTAGTTTGATAAGTTTTTCTCTGCAGATCTAATATTGAATTTTATAAAATATCATTACAAACAGATACTAATTTCATTACTTCTAAAATGAAATCAATCGAATGGTAGAGTTTTTTTGCTATTTGCATTTTAAGGTGGGATTTTGAGGCCTTGTTGCGCAAACCTACCGATAAGGTCTTATACAGCAATAGCCTACACCTAAATTTATCGTACACCGAATTGGTCATCCTACAATCATGCTTTGATCAATCATGGTAATTTTACAATTTGGTTTGATACTAAGATTCAATGATATTCGCAGTCACAAGGAAAACATGGTCGAAATCAAACTTATTCTGACATAGCCATTCAGTGCTATCTCATGATTAAATCCTTATTTCGTCTTTCTGTATGCATGGTGACTGGCTTTGTCCAAAGCTTGATTAAACTTTGCGGATTAGATTGGACAGCTCTGGATTATTCAACCATTCGCAGAAGACAAAAGCATATTGATATTCAAATTAGCTATGAAAAGAGTTGCAATGGACTGCATCTACTCGTTGATTCCACGGATTTGAAGTTCTTAGGTGAAGGTGAATGGAAACGTAAAAAGCATTAGCCGAAATATCGTCGCCAATGGCGTAAACTTCATATTGGTATAGATACTAAAACCCTGCTAGGTAGAACACTATGGAAAAAATGGTCAGGCTATCATCGCCGAAGTTTGGTCGAAACAAAGATGCACTGCATCAAATTATTAGGCGATAAATTAATGGCAAGAAGCTTTCCTAGTCAGATGAGTGAAATTCATGCTCGCGTAGCAGTCCTCAACAGATTTATGGAATTAGGCCGACCTAATACCCGAGTTGTAACTTAAATTTGAGTTGCTTAGGAAAACTCAATCTTTAAAGGCTTTATGCAACAAAGAACTTCGAAATTGATTTATGGATTATGAGCACCCTAAGGGCTTATAATTCAAAATATTTTCAATTATGGGGTGGTGAATTTTGGATAAGGTGAAAGCAAAAAAAAATAGGGTAAGCGGATTAAATGGTTGATCTTACCTTTGCATGAGAGTGAGGCAAACCGGCATCTCATCGGATTATCTGGTTGGCACTCCAACCTACTGCTGATGCATGCTTCCCTCGCTAATTCCAGCAAGAACCCCACACGCCTTAACTTCCCGGTCATCGTTGCAACGCGCTCTTAGTGAAACGAGTTGTTTCTCAAGCGCCTGTAGAGCGGTTATCTGCGAGCGCACATGAGAGATGTGATCATCGAGCAAGGCATTGACAGCGGTACAGGACTGATGAGGGTCGTCCTGATAGCGCTTTAGTTCGTGAATTTCTGCCAGTGACAGATCCAGGATGCGGCAGCGACGAATAAAGGCCAGCCGCTCAACGTGTTTCTCGGTATAGACACGGTAACCGTTCTCCTGCCGACCAGGCGGCGGCAACAAGCCCTGCCGTTCGTAGAAGCGGATCGTCTGTGTATCTACCCCTACTGACTGTGCCAACTGACCAATACGCATCGGGTTCCTCCGCAACGGATTCTCTACGCTATTGACATTATAGCTACTATATAGTTTTAAATGAAAACCCGATCACATTCAAGTGGAGTCATATCATGAGTAAAAACTGCGGAGGCCCCTGTGGCGACCATGCAAGGCCTGCGTCGGATACCGATATGCAGGCCTCCTCCGATGCGTCGGGGGAATGGGTCAGTGTTTATGCCGTGCCGAAGATGGACTGTCCATCAGAAGAGCGCATGATTCGCCTGGCCCTGAACGGCGTTGAGGGGATTCGGGCACTGTCCTTCGACTTGTCGAACCGCCGGTTGAAGGTCGTGCATGACGGTGAGGTCGAGCCCGTCACCTCGAAACTGAAGACCTTGGGGCTAGGCGCCTCGCTTCAGGAAACCGTCGCTGCAAATCCGGAGACCATCAAGGCCGCCGAGTTTTCGGCAGCTTCTGCTAAGCAAGAATCCGGGACCCTGCGCTGGTTGCTCGGCATCAATGCACTTCTGTTCGTGGTGGAAATGACTGCCGGTCTGATCGCCCGGTCCACTGGCCTGATTGGAGAATCCCTGGACAATTTTGCCGATGCGGCGGTGTACGGGCTTGCCCTTTATGCGGTTGGACATAGCGTGAAAATGCAGGTACGTGCCGCGCATCTTGCTGGTGTACTGCAACTGATCTTGGCTGTGGGCGTACTCATAGAGGTGGTGAGACGCTTTGTATTCGGTAGTGAGCCTGAATCGCTGGTGATGATGGCTATCGCATTCGTCGCATTGATTGCCAATACCAGTTGTCTGCTGCTCATATCCAAACATCGGGAGGGCGGGGCGCACATGAAGGCAAGCTGGATATTCTCGGCCAACGACGTGGTGATCAACCTGGGGGTCATCACCGCCGGCGCTCTGGTCGCGTGGACCGGGTCCAATTATCCGGATCTGATTATCGGCACCATCGCGGGGGTAATTGTACTTAACGGTGCTAGACGCATTCTGGCGCTCAAGGATTAAGCAATGTCCATTTTTGGCAAACATCTGTCACCGTACGCTCTGTTGTCCATATCGGGCCTGCTGGCAGCGTCTGATCAGGCCATAAAATGGCTGGTGCAACAATCAATGGCATATGGCGAGTCTATTTCAGTGACCTCATTCTTTAACTGGGTACACGTATGGAATACCGGTGCCGCATTCAGTCTTTTTGCGAATGGTGGAGGCTGGCAGCGCTACTTTTTTATCGGAATCGCGGTAGTGGTCTCGATTTTTCTGATCAAGCTGATCCTTGAAAATCGTCATAAAGGAGAAGCCATCGCTTACAGTCTTATCCTCGGTGGCGCCATGGGCAACCTGATTGACCGGGTCTTTCGCGGCTATGTTGTGGATTCCTTTGATTTCTATTGGCGAGACTGGCATTGGCCGGCCTTCAACCTGGCTGATATTGCAATTGTCCTCGGTGCCTTACTTTTAGTTTCCAGCGGCTTTGTTGCACAAACCTATCTGTAAAGGCTTTTTCAGCGATATAATTTTCAAATGAAGAAGCCTACACACAAAATCTACCGCACAACCAATTGGCCCGCATATAACCGAGCACTCATTAATCGCGGAAATATTGCCCTTTGGTTTGATCCTGCTACGCAATGGTATGCTCCATCAAAAGGCAAACAAGGGCGAAATCAAACCTACTCCGACGCAGCCATCCAATGCTGCTTAATGATTAAATCCTTATTCCGTCTATCTTTACGTATGGTCACTGGCTTTGTGCAAAGTCTGATTAAACTTTGCGGATTAAATTGGAC
>NZ_AMSS01000075.1 GCF_000313935.1 Acinetobacter sp. WC-141
GCCCATGAGGAGACAAAGCAGAGCTATGGTTATATTCGATTAACCAAATACTTACAAGCTCAGGGTATAAAAATGAGTATGTACGCTGTACGTCAGATAAAAGCGCTGAACCACCTGTATTGTAAGCGACACAAGCGTTTTAAAAGGACTACGAATAGTGACCATAATCGAGCGATCTATGAAAACCTGCTGGAGCAACAATTCTCAATGACTAGACCAAATCAAGCATGGTCAAGTGATATTACGTACATATGGACTGTTGAAGGATGGCTGTATTTAGCAGCGGTAAAAGACCTTTACACGAAGCAAGTGGTTGGCTATAGCTTAAATGAGCGCATGACAACACAGCTTGTTTGTAATGCGCTAAATATGGCTATTCACAATCAAAAACCAACCAAAGAACTGATTGTGCATTCAGACAGAGGAAGTCAATATTGCAGCCAGGAATATCGAAATATACTTGAGCAATATGGTTTTCAAGGTTCAATGAGCAAGCGCGGAGACTGTTACGATAATGCACCGATTGAAAGCTTTTGGGGAATACTGAAAAATGAGTTAGTGCATCATTACAACTATCAAACCAGAGAAGAAGCCAAAGCAGATATTATAAAATACATTGAGTTATTTTATAATCATCGAAGAATTCAAAAGGGTTTGGGTTTTAAGACACCAAATCAAATGGCCGAAGACTTTTATAAGTTGGCTGCCTAGAATCTCCCAAGGGAAAGTCTCCTGATAATTCAGCGTATATCACTCTGCTACTATAAAAAATAAATTAGTGCACTGATTTATTATACTATTAACTACTTTTATCAATTTGATTTGTTTAGTTATTTAAGAAATTACAGCCATTCATTCCAGAAAATTGATATGACTAGTCTCTCAGATATGAGGGGCTTTTTTAATTGTTTTTCACTTAAGCAATATTTAGCCAATCCCCCCCTAGATAGATTAAACCCACCAAAATTGGCGGGCTTATTTTTTAATAACTGAATTATGAAAGGTATGAATATTTTTGTGCCAAGTAATCATTCGCTATTTTTGTTGTCTCAGCATAGGTCAACTCCGCACAAAGCCAAAATCGATATGTATTTTTACCAATAATATAACTCTGGCAGTTGTAAGTTGATTGCTTACTTGTATCTATTTCACTCGCCTTAAAGAACGTTCCTTCACGGTTTTTAACAACTTCGCCGTCCAAATCACCGCCAATACAAATAAACATTGTAATAATCCATAAATTTATGAAGATCAGCTTAACACATATAGAAAAAATCTCCCCAGAATAAGGATACTTTGCAGAGTTTTATTTACTGTAAACGGTCAGGAATTTTTAGTCATATTGGTTAGGATAGATAAGCTTTATTAATCAAATATCATCATACAATTCGATAAAAATCGAATATCAGCTCTTGATTGAACTTTCTATTTGTATTTTATACTTAATATTTTTCTCCTCATCAATATAGGATAGTAAATGTTCATCCCTTCTTTTCCTTAATTTTCCAATTTTTGAATCAATTTTTGCAGTAATCAAAGATTCCTCTTCTTGCTCCTCATTAGGAATGTACTCACTTATTGATTTCATACTTTAACACTCCTGTTTTGCTGCATTGTTAGTTTAGATCCACTAAATAAACAAGTGCGTTAACGTGTTTTTTATTATTAAAAGAAAATCTGAAATCTATAAAACAAAAAAGCCCACCTTCTGATGAGCTTTTTATTTAATTAAGATTGTTAAATGCATTAAGCTTTAAATTCTGCTAATACAAAGTTTTTTACTATTTCATCGAAATTTGGTTTTAGAAGAGTTGGCTTGCTATCTTTTATAGTTTTATACCAATAACTCGCTGCAACTCCCATACTAATCAAAGCTAACAATTTCATTGCTCACCTCACTTATTAGGAAGAGTGGAATTTAAAGTATCATTCACGTTTGTAGCGTTCCAACTCGTTTTAGAGAGGTTTATGTATATTTTTTGAGCAATGTGTAATAAAAAAGCCCTCATGATTATGAGCTTTCTTTAATGACAGTAATAATCAGTACTCAATAAATTCATGTAATGAATTTATAAAATGCACAAAATTATCTGCTAGGTACAGAACCTTTCTTTTACCCTCATTCATTCCAAAATCATAGAATTCATCGTGTAAAACCAGCACAATCTTAGGTTGATCTTTTATCCAAGGAAATCTGTAATCAAAACAAATAAAATTTCCACCAGGTGTCGATCTGATATACGCTGAATTATCAGGAGACTTTCCCTTGGGAGATTCTAGGCAGCCAACTTATAAAAGTCTTCGGCCATTTGATTTGGTGTCTTAAAACCCAAACCCTTTTGAATTCTTCGATGATTATAAAATAACTCAATGTATTTTATAATATCTGCTTTGGCTTCTTCTCTGGTTTGATAGTTGTAATGATGCACTAACTCATTTTTCAGTATTCCCCAAAAGCTTTCAATCGGTGCATTATCGTAACAGTCTCCGCGCTTGCTCATTGAACCTTGAAAACCATATTGCTCAAGTATATTTCGATATTCCTGGCTGCAATATTGACTTCCTCTGTCTGAATGCACAATCAGTTCTTTGGTTGGTTTTTGATTGTGAATAGCCATATTTAGCGCATTACAAACAAGCTGTGTTGTCATGCGCTCATTTAAGCTATAGCCAACCACTTGCTTCGTGTAAAGGTCTTTTACCGCTGCTAAATACAGCCATCCTTCAACAGTCCATATGTACGTAATATCACTTGACCATGCTTGATTTGGTCTAGTCATTGAGAATTGTTGCTCCAGCAGGTTTTCATAGATCGCTCGATTATGGTCACTATTCGTAGTCCTTTTAAAACGCTTGTGTCGCTTACAATACAGGTGGTTCAGCGCTTTTATCTGACGTACAGCGTACATACTCATTTTTATACCCTGAGCTTGTAAGTATTTGGTTAATCGAATATAACCATAGCTCTGCTTTGTCTCCTCATGGGC
>NZ_AMSS01000076.1 GCF_000313935.1 Acinetobacter sp. WC-141
GCCAATCTCGCTGCAATTTCCATGTCAGGAATTTGTCCACTTATTCCAATGATGATGAGAACTGCAGCATTGACTTAGATCGCCAGTGCTCAGTACTGACCATCATGTAGCTTTTATCGCTTTAGCGCCTTAACTTATTTAAGTGGCGTAACTTACACAACTTACGCATCCTATTTAAGTGATGTAAGTTATAGTATTCCGTGTCAGGAATCTGTCTACTTATCAGCGTCCGCGGAACTGCAGGATTTCTGGCTTTGTTGTTC
>NZ_AMSS01000077.1 GCF_000313935.1 Acinetobacter sp. WC-141
TCTACTGTTGCAGTATATGTTTGCCCATTAATAAGGACAGTAACCACTGTATTTGCCGCATCTGCCGGAACGTTTTTCAACACACCAGTAATGGTGACATTACCCGCTGCTTCTGATGCATTAATCACGTTGTCAGATGTTACTGAATCAACCGTGAAGTTAACACCGTCTGTATTTGGCCCAACCGCATCAACAATACCTGTTCCAGGTAACGATGGGTTACCTGCTGGATCTGTTGCGATTGCTGTTACCTTGTCACCATCTTTAAGATCACCAGGATTATCTACTGACCATGTACCATCTGGTCCTGCTACAACACTTGCTGTACTACCGTCAGGATAGGTCACTGTTACTGTTGAACCAGGTTCTGCTGTACCCGTAATCGGGTCTACCCCGTTAACGGGGTCAATTACTGGCGCATTTGGTGCAGTGGTATCCACTGTATAAGTTTGCGTATCGTTAACAGTACTGCTATTACCTGCTGCATCTGTAAACGTTACTTTCGCATCAATGGTTTGATCTGCATCTGCAGCTAAGGCGCTACCAGGTACACTTACTGTCCAAGTACCGGATGTACTATCTACTGTTGCAGTATATGTTTGCCCATTAATAAGGACAGTAACCACT
>NZ_AMSS01000078.1 GCF_000313935.1 Acinetobacter sp. WC-141
GTTATTTTATAATCATCGAAGAATTCAAAAGGGTTTGGGTTTTAAGACACCAAATCAAATGGCCGAAGACTTTTATAAGTTGGCTGCCTAGAATCTCCCAAGGGAAAGTCTCCTGATAATTCAGCGTATATCAATATTCAAAACTTACGGGGAAATCTTTTGGAACTTTTGAAGCTAATTTAGATAATTACCCAACTCAGAAATACCTTAAAGAGTATTTGGATGGAGAAAATTCTTTTCATGAGTTATCAGTTAAATTAATGGAACGTCTTGAGTTCTGTGCTAAAAATCAATCTTTAGCTAAGGGTGGGTATGTTTTAATATCGAAAATGTCTATTGGAGCAGAAGACTATTTTCTTGTAGCCGTTGTAACTGATGTGTTAGGTACAGCTATTACTGAAACATATGAAGTGGTTGATAGTATGCATATTGATTTGACCCAACTACGTGTGGTTGGACGAATTAATTTAACAGAATGGCTTAGTGGAAATGCAAAGTATATTAGTTTTTTAAAAGGTAATTCAGATGTATCTAAATACTTTAAAGAATTTATAGGTTGTAATGATGTTCATGCAGTATCTGCTGAATCAAAAAAAGTTGTTGAGGTACTTAAAAGATTTGCTAGCTCATTAGAAGGTAAAACTGATCAGGAAAGAGATACAATTATTGATAATGCATTCAGCTACTTAAAAGAATTAAGTGTTTCTAAAAGAGCTTTGAGTTTAGATGCTCTAGCAAATCATGTATATCCTGATGATCCTGAAACTCTTAAAGCTTTACTTGGCTCAGATGAGTATAAAATTATCGATGGTTTTATTCCTGATGGTCGTAGTATTAATGGATTACTAAGATACGAAGGTAAGTCAAAACACTGGACTCTTAAGTTCGATCGAGTAGCAGTTAGGAGCCATCACTTAAGGTATGATCAGAAAAATCGAATCATTACTTTAAGTGAAGTCTCGGAAAGTTTACATAATGATTTAATTGAAGTAATTGGTGAAGAGGAAGAAGATGAGTAATGACCCAAATTTTGAACTATTAAGTTCAATTTATGATGAAATGGTATTTCAAGACCATTATCGTCATGGGGAATTATTTATAAAAAATGAGACTGTCCTAGAAAATCTAAAAATTTGTTTGGCTGATGTTCACACCTTTGGTTTATCAACTCTTATAGATATTGATGAATTGAAGGTTAATGATAAAATTCTATTAGATCGCGGTGAGCCATTGCCGCGTATAGGACATTTTAATATTAATTTTAAGGATTTTTTAGCTAATATAAATTTAGTTAAATTTCCAAAAAAGAACTTTTATTTTTTAGAAGATAAATTGTCTAGCCTTAATCCTGATATAGAAAATATAGAATACTTTAAAAGATATAAAGCTATATTAGAATTTATAAATGAAGTTTTAATACCTAGTGCAGTTTATTTTGATAAAGATTTTCAAACTTTAATCTATTTAAGTGATAGGAAGATTGAAATTCCAATAAAATATAATTTTGAAGATTTGATGTCTTTAAATATAGATTTAATTTTGAAAATTAGAGAATATTTTTTCGAAGATACACATAAAGAGCAAAAATTATCTATTATTTCAGAATCAGTTAAGAATATAGGTTCTGGAGTAAGTAAAAATTTTAGATTTAAACATATTTTGGAAAATCTAAGTGATTTGAAAAAAAGCTTTGATAATGGATATAAACTATTTGTTGCAAGTTTTTCTTATGAAAAAATTAAAGACGAAACTGAATCAGCAAAAATTGAAGAGATGACTAAAATATATAAAGTCATTTCAGATGTTCAGAATCATATATTAGGTATTCCGATTGCTACTGTAGTAGTAGGGACGCAAATGAAAATAGTTGCTAATAGTACAGGGCAGCTTGTGATTAATACTTGTATATTATTGGGTGCTTTATTTTTTACATTACTAGTTTCATTTGTAATGAATAATCAGAAAGATACTTTAAATATAATAAAGCTTGAAATTGATAGAAAGAAAGATTTGATCGAAAAAAAATATGCTTCTGTTGAGGAAATAATAAAGCCAGACTTTAAGAATCTGTATAAAAGGATTGAGTTTCAAGGAATTGTCTTGTGCGCAGTAATTTTGGTGGTTTGGCTTGGTTTTATTGCTACAGTAGTAGCTTATTTTATATTAAGTTTTAATTGACTGTTAATAGGGTTATAAACTTGGTTTAAATATAAGGATTCTTATGATGGTTTATATTTATAGCATTCTCATCATCTATTAATTCAAAGCGATAAAGGAAGAGATTTTTTAGAAAAAGAATTAGGAGTTATTGCAGGATGGGGTGATAGCAAAGCAGAGTTTAAAGTAGGGAAAGATAGTAATGACGGTAAAATTTAAACAATATTTCTTAATTTTTATTTTCGGATTATTACTATCAGCTTGTCAGCCAACCGCAAAATATAATGAGAGTTCAGGTTCCCATCAGCAGGCCTACACTTTGCATATGGGTGAACAAGGTATTCAAGATTTTTCAAAATATAGTGATGGCAATGTCGATAATCATCCAGCTGGCGTTAGCTTTAGAGAACTTCAATTTTCTTCTCCTAACTTAGGAAAACTAACTATAGAGAATGGTTCTAACACTTTATCGATTGAGCATGTTTTCTCTGTATTAGGAACTCAATATGATAAAAATGAAGGGATCCAAGTTTTAGATATTGATGCTGGTCTCACAAAAGAAGAGTTTGCTACTCCAGAGCAGATTTATCAAAGCTATGTAGCTTTAATGAAACGTATTAATCAGGCTGGTTGGAAAAACTATTTCTTTACGGATGCTCCGCGTATCGCTAAAGAAGATAATATTAAACATCTATCGAAAAGTCGTGATGTCATTGACCCAAGTTATATTTTTAGTTTTGAGGAGTGGAAAAATATAATAAATAATAGTCCTACAAAATCATTGGGTTATAGGTTGTACGCTAATGGGGTTATTTTAGATATCAGTTTAAAAAGAACAGCTAAGAATGAGCGGAATGAAGAGCAATATATGCTTAGATTTAGCTTTCAAAGTGTTCGTTACAATGAAAGAGATTCAATTCCTGATTCTGACAAAATGACGCCTAGCGAATTCGAGCAAGCGTTTAAAAAAAGATTAATGGAAAATAAAAAATATCGGGAAAGGGAAGAGAAAAAAGCTAAGGCTGAGGGCTATCATATCGATGAAGAATATACAGATCCTGATGTTTGGCGATATGTTAAGTAGGTGTTTTTTAAATAATAAAAAGGCTTAAGTTTTAAATTTAAGCCTTTTTCAAATAACTCTAATTTTTAGCTTTCACTTAAAACTAACTCTTTAATCTTCACTGCCTTCTCAAAGTGATCTAGCTTATGCTCCATAATCCACCAATGTGCTGCTTCCATCAGTAACTCGGGGTTATCATTCTTATTTTTAAAAAAAGCATAAAAAGACAGACCGACATTGTCTCCTTTCTTCTCAATTTTATCATCGCATCCCTTAATAAAAATTTCTCTTAATTCATTTCTCATATTTAGTATCACTTCAAGTCTATAAAACTAAGACGGCTTATTTTGCTCGCCCCATTGGCACATCATATCTAACAAAGGAATTAAAGATTGTCCTCTTTCTGAAAGACGATATTCGACTTTCGGCGGAATTTGAGGATATTCCTTACGATGAATCAGTCCATCTCTTTCTAATTCTTTGAGCGTATTACTTAAGGTTCTAAAAGAAATATTGCCAATGCAGCGTTGTAGCTCATTAAAACGCATGACTGTTTTTCCATAAAGCCAATACATAATAATCATTTTATATTTACCATTAATTAAAGAAAGGGTGTAGCCAAAACCCGTATCTTCTAATGGCGTATAAGTTGGAATGCAGTCATCCATTTTTAAAACCTACACTATCTTTTAGTATAGTATATAACATAAATTACCGTACTTATATTTAGGAAAGCACACTTCTATAATCGATTTATCTACTTTTCGATAAGAGTGTTTTCATAATGAAAAAGACATTAGTCATCGTTACTCATCCTCACATAGACCAGTCTGTTGTAAATAAAAGATGGATAGAGGAACTAGAAAAACACCCAGACCAATTTACGGTTCATCAAATTTATCAAGCCTACCCAGACGGAATAATTGATGTTGCTAAAGAGCAAGCGCTTGTAGAAGAACACGAAAATTTAGTGTTTCAATTTCCAGTGTATTGGTTTAATTGCCCACCGCTTTTGAAACAATGGCTTGATGAGGTTTTGACGTATGGTTGGGCCTATGGTTCAACAGGCGACAAGCTTAAAAATAAAAAGTTTATGTTGGCTCTATCTGCTGGTGCTCAAGAAAAGGTTTATTCAGAAAGTGGCGAATATCAAATTTCTTTAGAGAAGATTTTTATTCCATTTGAATTAACAGCTCTTTATGTCGGAGCAGTCTATCAACCGCTTCATGCATTTTATGGTTTAGACACAAACCCTTCAGAAGATGACGATGTTCCGACTCAGCAAGACATCGAAAATAATGCGGTTGAGTATGTTCAGAAGTTGTTAGCGTTGTCTGAGTAGGTTTAAAGATAGGAAGGCCTAAATGAGTGAGTTTGGGCCTGCTGGTGTCTTTATGATTTATTAATAAATCATTTGCAAAAATTAAATTTGTCTATAAGTTGAAAATACAATAATACGTCTTTGGAAAAATTATGAATATCGCGCCTTTTCCATTTCAAATTACAAACTGGGAAGAGATTGAAGTCACTGAATATAGCGGTGAAACTGGAAAAGCTTATTGGAAAACTCAATTTTTTGGTGAAGAAACAAATAAAATTAGGGTAAGACTTGTTGAGTATTCAGCAAATTACTTAGCAGACCATTGGTGTGAAAAAGGGCACATATTATTTTGCCTAGAAGGTGAGCTAGAAAGTAGATTGAAAGACGGGCGAACATTTACTTTAACTTCAGGCATGAGTTATCAAGTAGGCGATAACTCCGAGCCACATCAGTCTTTTAGCTTGAATGGTGCGAAGTTGCTTATCGTTGATTAAATTGATTTTATTGACTCTAAATAAAAAAGACCTAAATCAAAACGATGTAGGTCTTTTTTTGAATTCTGGCGAGAGAGGGAGTCATATTTTAAGGTTAAGCTATTGATAAAATTAAATTAAAAAAATATAAATTTTATTTTATCCCCCAATCGTCCCCCAGTCTTTAAAAATTATTAAATTTAGACGACACATATCCTGTCATTTAAAGCGATTGTAAACTAATGATTTAGCTCATGTTGTAATGCATAAGTTATTAGTTTTTGAAAATAGAAAATATAAATTAACTATTGGCTTAGTAGGGAAAATTATTGTTTGGAAAAGTAAGATTTCTATTTATGATCGAGAGCGGGGCAAGATAACTATTTAAAAAAAGTATCTCTAAGAAGCTACATGCACCATAGTGTCGTAATGAATCTATTGATCATCAAGAGTTGTGATATCCAATACATTCTACCTAGGGGGCTTCTATTGAGGCTATTTAACAAGTTTTATGCCTAATGTAAGTTAACAACTGGTTAGAGCTTTATTTGAGACTTGAATTTTTGTTACGGGATGACTTACAAATGTTTAGGGTTTATCATTTCAAGAGAATATTTAGCGAGGTGTTATCAATGGTTGGCAATCAATGAGCTTAGATAGTAGGGCTATTGCTAAAGTGTTTAATAGCAGTGTTCTTAATGAAATTTCTAATGGTAATTTTTCCTATGTTGAAAAAATTGCCAGCAAATACTTTTGCTCTGACGACCAGATTTCACTTAGAGATTTTTATCAGCATGCGTTTAGCTATTTGCAAAATCATTATCAAAACGAATATTACTATAAGAGCTTAATTGTAAAAAAAATATTACTTGGTAGGCACTCGCTAAATACTGCAACAATGTTAACGGAATTTAGAGTTGGCGTAAATAAGGCAGATTGCGTCATTCTGAATGGTAAGTCGACTTGTTATGAGATTAAAACAGACTATGACTCATTAGTTAGGTTGGCTGATCAATTAGAGTCGTATACGCAACTTTTTGATGAGGTGTATGTCGTTTGCTCTTCTAAGTTTCAACAGGCAGTATTAGAGTTGGCACCAATTGGTGTTGGTATTTTAGAGCTTAGTGAAAGGTGTACCCTCAAAATGGTACGTAAAGCACAAAATAGAACCAACCCAATAAACAAAACGCTATTAATGCAGTCTTTGAGGCAACATGAGTATAAAGAGTTGGCAGAATTGCTAACTGGTGAGCAAATTAACTTACCTAATACTTTGTTGTATCACGGATGCCTCTCAGTAATAGAGAGTGTTGCGGATGATAAAACATTGAGCAATAAATATATTAAAATTCTAAAAAAATCTAGGAAAAATAATGATAGACTGATCAATAATTTGCCAAACTCTTTAGCAAATGCAGCTATTAGTTATAGATTCAGAAAAAGTGAAATGGATGCATTGATAAAGTACTTTAATAATAATGAGGGGTTGTATGTATTATCCGATCTTGAGAGGGAAACTCAATGAGTTTTTAGCTTTGAGAGAGCTAGCCTCTCTTTCATTGCAAAATCATTTTTGCCCTGTTATTGAGCCTGTTCGAGAAGATTTATCAGCACTTAGACGAGCAGTTTTAGAGCTAAATACCAATAATATTAAACCACTTATCATTATTAATCCTGTTATTGGTGAGTTTAAGGGGCAATTTTCAAATATTACTGATAGTTTAAATCATGGTTCTGATCTGCAATACATACCATGTTTTATTTTGCATGATAGTATTGATGGAGTACCTTCAGAGGTTAAAGCGTTGGGAGAATATGCGCTATTTGTTACTAGAGGAATTGATCAGCAGGTAATTCAAGAGTCAAAAGAAGCTGTACTTACATTTGTTAATCATGATATTTCACCTAATGTATTGATATTATTGAACAATGTGGTATTGTGCGGTGATTTCTTTAGAAGTCAACTACGGAACGCTGATTATCCTGAAGAGTCTTCTTTTTCAGCATTGCACACATACTATAATAAACCGTATCAAAATTTGGTTGTAGGCTTTAGTGACTACACAATTACTGGACAAGACTTTTCAGAGTCTGGTGGACCAGCATATGTTGTGACGATACACGTTTCTTATATTGATCCTAAGCGATTTAACGAAATGTTTATTAGGCATTACCTATCTTACGAAGATGGAACTCCTGCACAACCAGGGGCCAAATTTTTAAGTGCTTTACAGCTTTTAATTAAAGACATAGAAACTGGCTCAGTTCCTTTTGTTAAAACTACAGCACTTTCGGAATTTATAACATTAAATATTAAACGACATTTCCCTGGTTTAGGGCAAGTTAAAAAAATTTGTATTAAACATCATATTGAAACCCTTATTGATTATTTGAACAATGAGAAAGGTTCGTAGAATGAGCGTCTGTTGTGCTAACTGTTTTAACGATAATCAATTAAAACACTTTATTTTAAATGAATGTCATGGGGGAGCTTTAAGCCGATGTTCTTTTTGTCGAAGTGAAGGAGTGCAGTTAATTGATACAGGGCTTCTTTCTGAGCACTTTGAAACATTAACAAAAGCCTTCGATGTGGTTGAGTCTGATGGGCTAAGTTTGGTTGATGCTTTACAGCAGCATTTTTCAATATTTAATGAAAGGATAAGTGATAAAAATACATTGTTGAATCAGATATTCAAAGATAATCAGCAATTATTAAGTAATCAATATAAATATTCTTATACTGATTTATGTACACATGGGTGGGCTTCTTTTAAGGATGAAATTGTTAAGCTCAACAGATTCTTTCCGCAAACACATATATATAAAGAAATTTTCTCAAAAGGTGATGGTTCTAGAGTTTTCTTTGAGTTGACTGAAACACTACTTTCCACATATAGCCAAGGGGATGCCCTTTTTAGAGCCAGATTATCTGAGACCATGCTTACAGCATCGGAAATGGAGAAGCCACCAGCCAACTTAGCTTCTGCAGGGAGAGCTAATCCTGTTGGGATACCTTATTTATATTTGTCAAATAATATTGATACATGTATTGCTGAAGTTAGACCAAGTAAAGGTGCCAAGATTTGCATTGCAACTTTTAGGTTAAATAATCAAATCAAACTTTTAGATTTAACGAATCCTAGAGAAAGGGCAACCTTTCTATTTTTTAATGATACCGAGTTGAAAGAGGCACTGGATTATACGGCATTATTAGAAAAGTTTTCTTACGAGCTATCACTACCTGTCTTACCTACAAGAACTAATCTAGATTATATCCCTACTCAATTTATTTGCGAGTTTTTTAAAGCCGTTTGCGGATATGCAGGAGTAATATTTAAAAGCTCATTTGGCTTTGGAGACAATATAGTTTTATTTAATGATGAAGATATTACCTGTGAGAGAATCATGCAATATGAGATTTCAGAAGTTATTAATAAGCATAGCTCTATAAGTTAAGTTGATTCCTCTTAATAGCTCCTAAAATCACTATATTGAGCATTCATAATGCATCACAAGGTTTATTAAATAGAGGTTGCTTAAACCATGTTTGAGATCATTGATGATTTAAAAGCTAAATTAGATCAGCATCGACCTCTTTCGTCTGCAATTGTTAAAAATCTACATGAAGATTTGATCCTACGCTGGACTTATCACTCGAATGCGATCGAAGGTAATACCTTAACCTTATTAGAAACTAAAGTTGTTCTAGAGGGGATTACAGTAGGTGGGAAGGCATTAAGGGAGCATTTTGAAGCGATTAACCATCGTGATGCAATTTTGTACGTTGAAGATATTATTAAAAAACAAGAACCGTTTTCAGAGTGGCAAATTCGTAATATTCATCAATTGATTTTAAGAAATATTGATGATGAGAATGCAGGTCGATATCGTCAGCAAAATGTCTTAATCTCAGGTACTACTACCAACCCTCCAGATCACACATTGCTCAATGACAAAATGGCTCAATTTATAGATTGGTATAATCAAGAAGCTCACAAATTACATCCAGTTGAACGAGCAGCCAAAGTTCATTCTGATTTTGTGGGTATCCATCCTTTTGTGGATGGGAGTGGAGGTACATCTCGATTGTTGATGAATCTTGAATTGATGAAAGCTGGTTATCCACCGAGTGTGATTACTGTCGAAAATCGTTTAGCCTACTATGAGGCACTTGATCAATGGATGGCTTATAGCAATAGTGAGCCATTTAATAACTTAGTTGCTGCTGTTGTATTGGAGGGATTCAAGCCATATCAAACAGTTTTAGGAATCTAAGAAAGTAAAAGAAGGGCAAAAGCCCTTCTTCATCAATTTTTACTGTCACACTCTATGTATATGAATTTTGGTGATATGAATTCAGATTCATAATAGACATATTTGTATTTTTCAACTTGTTGTCCAAATTCCGCTTTCCATACTTTTTCATTCATACCGTGAATATTTTGCAGATCCATAAACCAAGTGGTCTCATAGATGCTTAATGAAATATTGGAAGTTGGTGCAACAATCATGTAGTTGCCATTTCGTAAAGGAATACAATCTTTCATTGAAAGAGATTGATATTCTCGTTCTGTAGCACAATATACAGTTAAGACGTAGTTATTTGATAAATTACGTTGTACACAAAAAAATAAAGCTAATATTTCTGATTGATGATTTTCATGAAATTGATCAATCATATCTGAAATTTGTTTTGCAAGCCCTTGCTCTATAAATGCTTTATCACGAAATTCACATTTTTCCATGTGAAATGTATAAGTGAAAACATTAAGATTAAAACGTTGATGAATTTTAAATAGCTTTTTCATCACAGGTACATTTGCTTTGCGTATTTCTTTGATTAACATAATTCGCTTATCCCGATCAGCGATTGCAATTTTACTGGTTGAATGGCTTTTTAACTCACCTACGAATGTTTCTACAGCAAATTGTATGTTATGAACATATTGTTCGTTGTGTAGAAGATTATGATTAATAGGGCCATTCAAGGTGTAGCCCAAATTTGCATATGCCTTATGCAAAGCTTTGACACTTTCACTGATTTTGTAAAATGAATGTTGTAATAACAAAGCATTGATTGGTTGTACATTCTGTAGATACTCAAACACGTGATATGTAGGTGGGCAATTACTGACATAGTATTGGGTAAATGTCTGACCATTTTTTTTGGTTTTTTGCTTGAAAGGGTGATAGTTGGGATTCGTCACGATTTGTGAAACTGTTTGCATGATGGATAGGTTCAACTCACCCAAACAAAAATTAGGTAGATTGGTACTTTCTGCCGTATTGGTAGGTTGCATTGGCATGTTCATTATGGTCTCGTTTTTTTAAATATGGATATTGTTGCTCTCTAATTGAGAGCATCTGTGGGATGTTTTGAATTAGACTGATATTGATCCCGTACTGAGCTTACGAGGTCTCCCAGCATTACTTTTTTCATACTTACGAGTGCTATAGCCAAACGTACGATGGTTCGTAAGTGTTTTCTCAATGATAAATTGATCAACTTTGGTTATGTAATCCACGACCATATACAGTGCGTTGATTTTTTCTAGGTCATCATGAACAAGTGTGCCAATTGCGAGTCTTCTGTAAGAACCTTTGTTATGGTTACAGCTATGATAAATGCCTTTATTTAGGGTAATCTCTTTCCATAATTTAGCGAGTTGATCTATAAAGAAAGTCTCTTGTTTATGGATATTGCCATCCATGAAAAAGATAAAATGATAATGATAGCCTTTCTGTATGCCATACTCTAATTTCCAAATATAGCCAACAATGGAAGGTACTTTGTCATTTGGCGAATGGAGCTTTTTTAAGAAAATGCTCATGTATGTTTTTAGTAGTTCAAGTGTGATTTGAAAATTTCGATGGATGGATAAATCAATTCGAATTACCAGTAATTTACTGAATTTAATAATTAATTTTTGGATTAGCCTTTTAGCCTTCTTGTTCTGATTTAAGCTTTTTTCTTTGCGTAGTTCTACTGCTTTTTTATAGTCTATATCAGTAGATAATGCTTTGAAGAGACGTTGGTAGAACTCATTTAAAATTTGAGCTTTGGGCTTGTAATGAGTTGGGCTGATCGCTATTGGCTCATTGTGAGCAAGTTGCCAAAAGTTTGTAGATGTATCATTTACAATATGTGCAGGGAAGCACTCTACGTATATCTTACGGAATAGGTCAGTCTCAGCACTTATGTAATTGAAATCAATTATAAATCGTGGATCAATGTTTTTTAATGCATCATGTAAAGGCCTGTGATTAATTTTGTAAGATTGCTTTTTATCGGGATGAAGAACGTAGATTAAAATCTTTCCATCTTTGTGCGTTTTTTTTATGACTTGAATGATTCTATCCTTCTGTAATGCTTCTGGATCATCAATTATTACAATGCTTTTATCATCCACCTTATGTATGGAATATTTTTCATAATTATCATTAGGATAATCATTTAGGTCTGTGTTCATATAATGCCCTTTCAGGTAAATTTTAAGTAAGTGAATCCCTACCAAGGCATGGTTAGCCTTGGTATGAGTCGTGATATGTTTGATGTAGGTTTTAGACGAGTTGTTGAATGAATAATAAATCTAATTAAATTTATTATTTATCAATAGAATATATTGATTATTAGTACTTACTAATTAAATATAAAATCCTAAATTATTGAAAAATATGAGAACCATAATTCCGACAATCCATTTCATCTATTCTTCAGAAATATCGACCTTCCCAGTTGAAAGTCGGTTTGGAAAGTTAGCAGGTACGTTGCTTAGCTTTAAGCTCAAGCCAATGAACTAATTCATGCTCAAACCACCCAACTGCATTGGAACTAAGCTTGATGGGCTTTGGGAAAGATGGATCGTAACTTTTCGATTTCTTATTTAATTTTTCATATATGACTGACCGACTTACCCCTGTAAACCCAATTACTTCTTTGAGTCGAAGGATGGTTGGTCTTGGATATATATTTGATTGCATGGTGTTTAACTCCGTGATTGAATAAGCCAAAATTAACAGCAAGTCTTTGGACAAAAAACAGCGGATCTAATTCCGAATGGGGAAAAATGAATCAGAAGCAAAAAGAACTGCTTAAGACAGCATGTCTAATACGCACTCAAAGTTTTATTGAACAAGAATTTGATTATTTTTCTCTACTTAAATCTCAGCCTGAATTATTAAACTCATTGAAAGAGTTAAATGAATATGTTCTGAATTTATTCATACAAAAATCATGGGCTACTATTGAGGAAAAATTACACCCATCTATGGGCAAAGTAGAACAAATCCTAAATCTGAATTCTCAAGATTATTTTAATTGCGAGGTGATAGCCTGTTTTTGGGGGAATGTTCAATATGGACAAGATTTTAAGAATCCGATCCATAATTGGTTTAATCTCAATTCGACTAGAGAGTTTCATTCAGCTTATTTTGAAGTATTATCTTTAATTCGAAAAAACGCTGATTTTAATGCTATATATTTAAAGGTGCAGCAATTAGCTAGTTGCTATGATTTAGCTGCTTTGAGCTATCGCACTCAGTTAGATTTAGATAAATATATAATTCCTATGTATTTAGAGTTTTTTATGGGATTGCAGACTCTATCTTATAGGAAGGAAAATTTCGAAGGTTACTATGCTTTAGTTAATTTTCTTACTCCAATAGATACATTGAAACGTGGTGCTAGTTCAGTATTGCTGCAACCATTAAACCATCTATCTTGGAGTAACTTGGTTGGGCGAGATAGTGAAAATAAAATTGTGGAAATGCAGGAAGGAATTTTACATTTTCAAATTCCCATAGGTGAGGACTCTTCATTTCATGAAATATTTTTTTCAAATTATTATGCTCTGTACTTACTATTGAATAAAAACCTAACATCAAAAATTTGGAAAAATATTGAAGAACTGGAAGAAATTCTTGAATTTTTATCAAAAAAATTAACTTCTAAAAAAAATGCACATATGAAAGAAAAGTCTACATTAGTTGCATATGAGACATTAATACTCGAATATTTTTGTATGTTTAAAAAAGATGAATATTGTAAAAATGGGCTATCTGAACCAAATGGGTTTAACAAGTTTTTATATACGGCTTTGACTACTGAGCTTAATAAAATAGCAGATAGTGGTTATAAGTTTGAGCATCCGTCCTACAAAGAGGGGCTGGAAGGTGTAGAAATAAAATTAACCAACAGTGAGATACGTTTATCTCTAAAGCATGAGTCAATTAGAAAGAATCTTGAGAGAAGAAAAAAATTACATCAATTACCCCAAATATTAAAACAAGAAAATTCCGTTCAAGATAAATCTCATGTAGTGGATTTTCTTAAAATTTCAGAAAAATTAGGTGATTATCATTTTTGTGAACGTAAGTAATATTATTCAGAAGAGAGAACACCAGCATTAACCGTGTTCTCTCTATTTTATAGCCTGACATTAAAAAGACAAACTCACATTGCCTTGATCGGTTGTCAATTCAGCTTCAAGGACTTGATCACCACGACATTTCAACAAGTACGATACCGTTGAACTGTAGCTCATTTGTACAGGCATCTTGCTATGAAAGTCAGCGGTGTAATAACCACAACGACCACGATTAATGCTCATGCCTTGTAAAACAAAAGGTTGATCGTTGGTTGACTGAATTTCTAAAATATATTCAATCGCCCCTTGTACATTAAAAGCAGATTGTGACTCACGACTGGTAATTTGGGCACGAACAGATAATGAAGGTTGTTCCATTTCCATGGGAATATGATTGCTATATTCAGCGTTGTTGGGATCGAGGTCAGACTCCATCATAGATTTGAGTGCTTCAGGATATTTATCCCAACTCTCAAGAAATGACTGAGCTTGTTTGACCGCAGCAGGCAGATACTCAGTATCATTTTCCACAATCTGAGTTAGAGCTTGTACTTTGGCTTCAACCTCATCCTTGCTATATGGAGCATATTTGGATTGTTCATTCTGAGCTGGAGCATTGGACGAACTAGATGCTTGATCCGTTGTACTTTTCTGAGTTGGCTGATTATTCTGATTACATGCCATCAGTAAGCTAGACAACATCACTATAGAAAGTATTTTTTTCATAGTTTGGTACTCACTTAGAACGCATGGTCAGAAAACCGACCAAACATAGAATCAAAATTCCACCAATGATTTTACCGACAACTGGAAACATTACGGCAGGCCAAACAAAGCCCTGTCCAATATTGTAGGCAAAAGACTTGTAGTTATATTGCCCCCAAAAGTGTTGATAGATGGCAAAGAAAAAACCAATCACTAAGTAGCTACTAATCACCCATGTCTTAATATTTGAATTCATTTACTTTCCCCCAGTTGCATATTTTGCCAATGCGATAAATAGTGCCATCACGATCATGAAGCCAATAAATGGCAAGCCTAAAAAGCAAATCACTGCAATAATGCAGATAATGCCAGCAAGTGTTCTCATGGCTACTCCTTCATGCACTGATAGGAAATATTGACCATATCTCTTTGGAAGGATTCAGTTTGCTGCAAGGTATAGAGATTTTCTTTAAGTCCATTTTCTCCATATTTATGTTCAAGTTTGTCGTAAATACATGAACACGTGCTGCCATCAATGCCGCCTGTTTTACATCCACTGATAAATTGACGTTCGGTTTTACTGGCACAGCCTGATGCTAGAAGTGCAACTGAGACAACAATGAGTGAAGTTTGAATTTTCATCATTTCCCCTAATTTTTATTGTGTTATTTGATGTGTAATAAATTTTGCTGAATCGACTAAAGTGTAGATGCGACAGTGCCTTCTAAAGCTAGATAGCGTTTAGATCAGTCGAATAAGCAAACATTTATGAAAGCTGCTAATGCAACAGAGGAATATAAAATCGTTTTAGGGAAAACAATATAGATAGAAAAAACTTAGTCATGGGTATGACTCCTTTGGGTATAAAAGAAGTTTCACCGCATTACTGTCAAATAATGGTGGCGAAACGAAAGAGGGTTGACAGACTGATACCCAAAAAGATCAGCACACCCGAAGGTGTCCCCCTCCCGTTCCGCCGCAGAGGGGGCACGCAGGGTCGCCCACCAAAAAGATAAACTTTTTAGTGTGCTTTGGGTAAGCGGTCTGTCAAAACCGACTGACGATGTAGGTCAGCAGTTGAATGATAAAATTAAGGGTGGGTTTAGTCAATCAAGCGATATTGAAAAAACAAGTAAAATCAAAGATTGAAGCGTATGAAAAAAAGTTTTTGGTAAAATTCTAAGATGGGTATGGATCTATATTAAATCATTCTAATTGCTATAGAATTAGTCCTCATACTTTATGATCATTAAAATGTATATATTTACGTAACGGGGAAAAAATGAAGGGTGAAGCAAAACAATTTCTGAAATTTATTGATGGTTCAGATAAAAGATTTATCATTCCTGTTTACCAGCGTAACTATAGTTGGCAGAACAAACATTGTGCTCAGTTACTTAATGATTTAAAAGGGTTAATTAAAAAGCCTGATGCCCCTCATTTCTTCGGTAGTATTGTTTCAAGCCATATGCAAGGTGGCAAAAAAGAAGACTTCTTAATTATTGATGGACAACAACGGTTAACGACCATATCAATTTTGTTGATTGCTATTGTGGATTTATTGAAGCATAAAAAAGTTATTCCTAAAGATGATCGTTTAATTGAGAAAATCACCAAAAAACATTTAGTAGATGAGTATCAAGAAGATCAGCGGAAAATAAGATTAAAGCCAATCAAAGATGACTGTAAAGCTTTCGATGCCTTGTTTGGTGATGAATCAGATTTTGTTGATGGTTCTAATGTAACGTCAAATTTTAGATATTTTCGAGACAGAATACTGAATGAAAATATCGACATTGATGATTTGTATGATGCCATTTCACGACTACAAACAATTGATATTTTTCTAGAAAAGGATGATGACCCTCAGCTTATTTTTGAAAGTTTGAACTCGACGGGACTTGAGCTTGAGGAAGGAGATAAAATCCGAAATTTCATTTTGATGGGACTTTCCTCTGAATTACAAGAAAAATATTATGAAGCTTTTTGGAACAAAATTGAGAAAAATACCAATTTTAAGGTTAGTGATTTTTTCAAAGATTATTTAACCTTAAAACTAAATCGCACAGTCGTTATTAAAGATATCTATTTTACTTTCAAAGATTATGTGAAAAAGAATAATGATGACATTGAGGCACTATTAAAAGATTTACTGGAGTATTCAAAGCTTTATGCAATCATTTTGAATCCGATGCAATATCAAAACAGTTTTACCGCTGTGTTGGTACGGCTGAGTCAGTTAGAGTTTACCGTTATATTTCCAGTTGTATTGGCAATTCTAAAACGTTGGAATGAAAAAAATCTTACTGATCAAGAGGTCACTGAACTTTTAAGAGTAACGGAAATATTTTTATTTAGACGTTTGATTGTTGGTTTAGCCACTAATGCTTTGTCTAAAATTTTTGCAACTTTAGATAAAGATGTGACTAAGAAAGCACAATCTAGCCAATTGGCATCCTATGCTGAAATTTATAAATATGTGCTGTTAAATAAAGAGGAATCAAGTCGTTTTCCTAATGATGAGGAATTTGAGCAAGCTCTTTTTAGCCGTAACATTTATGCCATGAGTTCGAAAAATAAAGCATATTTATTTAGTTTTCTAGAAAATGAGGAAAGCAAAGAACAAATTAATGTAATTGAAAGAATTAAAGATGGAACATACACCATAGAGCATATCATGCCCCAAACGCTTTCTCCTGTTTGGCAAAAAGAATTGGGTGAAAAATCACAACAGATTCACGAGCAATGGTTGCATACTCTGCCAAATCTGACATTAACTGGTTATAACAGCAAATATAGTAATCGGCCTTTTAAAGATAAATTAGACGTTGAAAATGGATTTAAAGACAGTAATTTGCGTTTGAATCATTATGTAAGAGAATGTCTAAAATGGACGGAAGATGAGCTGGTTGAAAGACAAAGCCGCCTATCAAAGAAATCGCTTAAATTATGGTATTACCCAACAACAAGTTATGCTCCACCTGTAGAGGAAACGAATGAATATTTACTGGAAGATGACTTTGATTTTACAGGATACACTTTAGTATCTTATACCTTGTATGATGTTGAATCTAAAGTTCAATCATGGAAAGAAATGCAGATAGATGTCGTAAAATATTTATTAGAACAACACACAACGAAAATTATGAGTTTATGTGCTGATCAAAAGTTTTATGATCTTTCCTTGCTTGAAACGACAAATAATTTTACTGAAATCAGTAGGTCGGTTTTCTTATACACAAATTGTTCAACGAGAACCAAAATAAATATTCTTAAAAAAATATTTGAGCAGTGTGATGTTGAGCAATCTGAATTAAGTTTCTTAATAAAAAAAGATAGCAATACTTAAATTCGTAGGCTTCTGTTTTAAAGTGGAATTTATTGAAATTCCACTTTATATTTTCTTGATAATTATTATGATTCGTTGTTTTATAAACCGTTTTCTAGATAAAATTTATTTTGAATGAGTATTGCCTTATTGGAATTGTAGATGAGTTCAAGAAATTTAATGCGGAACTTAAAAATCCTAATTGGTCTGCATCTTCCATTAGTTCTAATAACGAACTCATAGTTAGCTTGTGGGGGCATAAACCATTACTCTTTAAGCATCCAACTGAAAGAAAGCAACTATACCGTGATCGAATAGATAGGTGGTCTGGAAATGGATGTAATGAGTTTAAAAAAAACCTTGATCTTGCTTTTAAAGAAAAAATAAAGATAAGACCGATCATATCAATGCTGAATGATTCAAGTGATTTTCAACATATCTTAGACGGCAAGGATGGTAGTAAATATTCTAAAAAATTCAATGCAAAAAAAGATTGGATTGGTGAACTAACTGTTTGGGATGGTATCAATTTCGAAATTGAATTTAGATTGGATGATAAAAGATAGTTGGTACGTGAAAACTGGATGAAGGAATATTGCTAATTGAATAATGAAATAGTCCTAAAAGTTTTAGGATGATTCCAAATAATTTCAGATACATAACATCCTAATGAGAATCATGAAACTCTTTTGAGATCACATGAAAATATGACAACAAAGCCTGCCATCGAGCAGGCTTTTTTATGCCCAAAATTTAGGAGTCGAGCCATGAGCTTGAGCTGTCCATTTTGCCATTCACCGAATGTGATGTTGGTTGACGCAAGTACACAACAATCCAATACAGCCTTATCTAGTCTTGGGACACCAGCCTCATTAGCTGCATTCGGAGCTACGGTAGCAAAGTCATTAAATCTACCGCCGATTGTCGGTGGAATTGCAGGAACGGTACTCGGCAGTGTGTTGAATTCATTTACCCAACAAAGCACGCCGCCACAACAAAATTTGTGTTTCTGCCACAACTGTTATCAAAAATTTCCAACTCATCTTTTGCACTAAAGATTATTTATATCCACACAGATTTAAATTTCATTTTCAAATTAAAAGGAATAAAACGATGGCACATCAACTTGAACAAATGGCCTATGTTGGTGATACCCCTTGGCATGGACTAGGGAATCAACTGACACAAAACCAGCCCATCGAAGTCTGGGCACAGCAAGCAGGAATGGACTGGCGGATTGAGTCTTCTAATGTCAGTTATATGGCACAGAATAAACGAGGGCAAAGCATCATCATGCCTTATGAAGAACAACGAGTACTTTATCGCTCTGATACCCATGCGCCTTTATCTGTGGTCAGCCAACGCTTTCAGGAAGTCCAACCGAGAGAAATTTTAGAATTCTATCGTGACCTCACCGAGCAATCAGGCTTTGAACTGGAAACCGCAGGCGTACTCAAAGGTGGAAAGAAATTCTGGGCATTGGTACGGACTGGACAAACTTCATCGCTCAAAGGTAAAGATGTTAGCAATGGCTATATTCTGCTAGCTACTGCTTGTGATGGTACATTGGCAACCACGGCACAGTTCACTTCGATCCGTGTTGTGTGTAACAACACTTTAGCGATTGCACTAAAAGGTCAGAACAGCAGTGCAGGTGTGGTTAAAGTTCCACATAGTACTAAATTTGATGCAGATAAGGTCAAACAACAATTGGGCATTTCAGTCCGTGCATGGGATGAACACATGTATGAGATGAAACAACTCAGTCAGCGTAAAGTCACCCAGTATGAAGCAGCCGCTTATTTCGATGCCGTGTTTAATAACACGACGATGAGCATCACAGATCAAGAAGACAACATTATTCAGTTCTATCGTGATGTTGCTACTCAAGCACAAACCAATGGCAAGGAAAAATCCGAACCGAATGGCAAAGCTATGAGTCGAGCAATGGAGATGTTTAATGGTCAGGGACGAGGTGCAAGCCTCTCTTCAGCCAAAGATACTGCCTATGGATTACTCTGTTCGATCACGGAATTTATCGACCACGGACGCCGAGCCATGAGTACCGATCACCGACTTGATTCAGCTTGGTTTGGTACAGGCGCATCGATCAAACAACGAGGATTGGAACAGGCATTAAGCATGATTTGATCGTGTAAAAACTAAATTTCAGTCATGGAAAGTTAGACCTAACTATGCATTTAAAAAAGGGATCTTAGATTTTAAAAATTATGAAAACCATAGCTTCGGCTGTGGTTTTTTTATGCCCGAAATTTGTCATTGGAATCGAATCCCCTTATTAAAAATCAGGAATCCACCATGAATACAGCAATATTAAACCCATCTATGCAACAGGCAAGTATGCCTTTTGTTGCCCCAAAACTATTCACAGCCAAACGCTTGGTCAATACCAAAAATATGACCCAAGCAGAATGGTTAGAAGTCCGTCGCCAAGGCATCGGCAGTAGCGATTGTGCCGCAGCCTGTGGGCTCAATCCCTATATGTCGATGCTAGAACTGTGGATGATTAAGACAGGTCGAGTTAAACAATCCATTGAAGATGAAAGCACAGGTCATGCCCCTTTATATTGGGGCAAACAACTTGAACCTTTGGTCGCTGAATACTACAGCATGCATACCAACAATAAAGTCCGTCGTATTAATGCTGTACTCCAACATCCCGAAGCGGATAAGCATTTTATGCTGGCAAATTTGGATTACTCCATAGTGGGCAGTGATGAAGTGCAAATTTTAGAATGTAAAACCGCAGGTGAGCATGGTGCCAAACTATGGCGAGATGGAGTGCCTTTATACGTACTATGTCAGGTACAACATCAACTGGCAGTGACAGGTAAACAGGCAGCGCATATTTGTGTACTGATCTGTGGGCATGAAACTCGTATCTATAAAGTCACACGCAGTGAAACCGTGATCAAACACATTATCGATTCAGAACGTTACTTTTGGGAATGTGTCGAAAAGGATACACCGCCTGATGTCGATGCCAGTGAATCGGCAGCCAAAGCCATTCAACAACTCTATCCACAACATGTGCCATTAACCGTAGAAGACCTCAGTCAAAATGAGCATGCCAATCGATTGTTTAGCCAATTGTTGAAAGAAAAGCATCATATGGAAATCCACCAAAATAATTTTGATGAAACCAAACATCAAATTCAGATGCTAATGAAGGATGCAGAACGAGCCACTTTTTCCCACGGTTCAGTCACATGGAAGCGATCTAAAGGTTCCATTTCTTTAGATACCAAGGCTGTATTGAAAATGCATCCTGAACTAATCAATGAGTTTCCACAAAACAAGGTGGGGACACGACGTTTTCAAATCTATAGCAATGATGACTGACCCTATCAAAACCATGCATCTATATAGCTAATTATATATGCATCAAATATCCATTCTTCCCAAAAGCGCAAAAAAACCACCCCCGATCTACCGACTCCAGAAGGAGCGGTAGACCAACAATGGCGGTTTTTGCGAAGTCGTAGCTTTTCATATTTCTGTTTACTTACATAGCAAGGGGTAATCAGTAAAATTTTATTTATAGGATAAACAACATGATCAAAGGTTTAGCAATTACACCGCCAATACTTGGCAGAATCAGTATTGGTAAAGTGGTCGAAAAGAACGGTAAACGCCTGCCTGAAAAAGATGACCAATTTACTATTACCAGTCAAATCCAAGGTAAGGAGGGATGGATCAAACACCCCTTAGATGAACAGCTTAGAGCCAAAGCACAAAACCAAAAACTCAGAACCATTCCAGTACGAATGATCTTTAATGATCCTGAACTCAATTTACGGGCTGAGTACAATTTATTCGACCGCCAAACAGGTCGTCCCATTTGTGTAGGTAATGGAGAAACTTGTCAACGTTTGACTAATCAAGGTGTAGAACAACATCCATGTCCATCGCCTGATTTATGCTCATTAGCACAAGGTGGCAACTGTAAGCCTTATGGACGTTTACATGTCAATTTAGATGAATCAGATGAACTTGGAACATTTATTTTCAGAACCACTGGTTTTAATAGCATTCGGACTTTAGCAGCACGACTGAGTTATTACCATGCTGCTTCTAATGGCTTGCTTTCGTGTTTGCCACTGCAATTGACATTGAGGGGAAAATCAACCACACAAAGCTATCGAACCCCTGTGTATTACGTGGATTTAACTTTACGTGATGGTGTCAATCTTCAACACGCCATTCAAACGGCAAAGGATATAGATCAACAAAGTAAGCAGAGCGGCTTTAATCAAATAGCTTTAGATCAGATGGCACTGCAAGGTTATAGCAATGCTAGGTTTGAAGTGAATAGTGAGGAAGGATTAGATTTAGTGGAGGAGTTTTATATGGAGGAAGCTTCTGAAGCTGAGCAGGCTCAAGCAGAAACTAAAACTAGAGCTAAGTCTAGACCGAATCAGGGGGAAGGATTTGTACAGGATATTCAGCAAGGTTTACAACGAAGTGTGAGGGCAGTGAATTAGCCCATTTTCTAAGCTTGGTTCGATTTTTAATAGTAGTAGGAGAAATTAAATGTATTTATCGGATGATCAGATGTTTCACATGAACCAAATTATTAGGATTAAAGAAGTTATTGCAGTTACGGGCGTAAGCCGTTCAGTTATATATGAAAAACTTAACCCTCAATCTAAGTGCTACGATGCAACATTTCCTAAGCCAATTAAGTTGAGTGTGAGTTGTGTTGGTTGGTCGGCACTTGAGGTGAATCAATGGATTGAGCGAAGGTTAGCAAGTCGATAGTTATGGGGGCGAAAGCTCCCAAATTTGAAGTAGTTTAGTTTTTTGCAAAAAAATAGATTTCATGTATATTAGAAAGAAATAAAATTTATAAATAATAGGGTTTTATATGACAGAGGAGCTGCCTGACAGTGCAATATCATCTTGGGGAGGCTTTGTCTATCAAGGAAAGATAGCACTTTTTCATTCGATTAAGCTTCTATTGGATGAAAGCTTCGAGGGGAAAGAAGTTAAGAAATTTGCTTTACAGCTGGATAGTACTGATGACTTTGCCATTTATTCGGATGGTATTGCAATATCGGTTCATCAAGTTAAGGCTAAGGCATCTCGTTATAGATCTGCATTTGAAAAAGCATTAAATAAGTCATCAAAAATATGTATAGATTGTTGTCCTAATACAAAAAGATACTTCCATATCGCTAATGAAATTGATGATTCTAGTGATTATGAAAATGAGAAAAAAGCAATAGTTGAATTTTATAAATATGATGAAGATTCTTATTGTAAATTAGATCGAATTGAGAGAGTAATTAAAGAAAAAATAGAAGAATATTTGAACAAGAATTCTTTGGAAAACTCTTTGCTACTTGTAGAGCAGAAATATCATTATTTATCAGAAATGATCACTTCAAAAGTTATTGAAATTCATTCCTTGATCCATCAGGGAACAAGTCAGAATAGAGCGGCTTATGAAAATACAATTGAAAGTGATTTAATTTTAGAAATTTTAATTACAGACTTTAATTTAGTACAGGATCTTCCATATGAGATGAGAAGGTTGCGAAATCTTTTTGCTGATACTTTGGAAAATTATGTATGTGAGAGCAATGAATATTTTACAATACAACAAATAGGCTTATTTAATGAGGTTTTTAAGCATATTTATAAAATGGATGATGCTGAGTTAGAATATATAAAACAATCTATCCGCTTATCATCTTCTGATCAAATAAGGAATGATGATGTAAGTACTTATGCTGAAATCATTACCGATATCTCAGCTAGTATTGTATTAGTTGACCTTCCTCATTATTCTAAAGAGTTAAAAAAATACTTACCTACAGCCTTGAAACTGCAAGATAGACGTGCTGAATCATTTAAAACTAAATTGATAGAACAACTTCGTAGTAATAATTTATTAGTAAAAATTTTATATGAGTACAATATTTTAATATCAGGTAGTGAAGTTCACAAAAATATTGAAATTAATGCTTATAATGACAGTGTGACACGAATCACTATCGATGATATTGAGGCTGAAAATCATATATTAAAAGAGCTTCCAGTAAAAGTAATTTGTACCAATGCAGCGCAAAGCGAGTTAAATAATGCTTAAAAAAATTATGCACGAAGCTGTGAAAGATTCAGGATTTATTTTAGAAAAGTCTTTAGATAATACAAATTTTTTCATTAAAGAAAATGGTGGAGCTCAAAGGTACTTAATTGTACATGTCTTAGATCAGCTATTATCTGTTGAAAGTATTCATGAGCTAATCAATGAATCTCTTCCAGATGAAATGCAAAAGCAACCTGCTTTTAAGAAAAATTGTGATTTAATTATTATTTACAAAGTTAATTTTTTAAATGATTTTAATGAAATAGAAGAACAAGTTTTAGAAATAGAAGAAAACCCTTTTTACTTCAAAAAATATTTTTTTTATTATTCAGATGCTGAAGAAAAACTGCTTCTTGGAAAAAGTTATGAGGATTTTAAGAGTCAAATTAAGAAAATGGATGAGTTTGATGAGTACAAAAAAGATCCTCTAAAACCTTCATTCCATAGTTTGGTTATAAGATTGTTTATTAAATTTCCATTTCTAAAAATTCCAAAATTTAGTAAATCATTTCAAAATCTGTTTGATAGTGTAAGTGAAAAAGTAAATGCTGAAAATTTAGTCAAAACCTATGATTTGATTGGAAAATATGAAGCAGATAGTATTGATGAAGTTATAGCGGAGTTATTAAGTGAAGAATTGGAAAATATCAAAGCTTCAGATTCAAGCATTTAAAGCATTTACAAAGATAGAATTTGATTTCAATAAGTCTTCATTGATTACTTTAGAAGGTCCAAATGGGTATGGAAAAACATCTACTTTTGATGCTATTGAATTGTTGTTTACAGGAAAAATATCTAGAATATCAGATCTTTATAAGCTTGTGATGGTTGAGACAAAAAAGAAGTTCAAAGATAATCTATATTGGAACAAAAAAAGTGGTGAGGTTGATTTAAAAATTAAAGTAGAGTTGATGAATGATCATGATGATGAAAAACTTTTTTTTGTTAGAATGGGGTTTGTCAATGATTTAAAAGTCGAAATTAATAATAAAGCTAATAATTTTGATATTTTTAGTTTATATAAATTAGATGATTTTAACTCTGAACCTACTGAGAATAAGTTAGAAAATAATTTTTTTGAACAGTTTTTTGGTGAAAGTTTTTGTTCTAACTATTCAATGTTAAATTATTTACACCAAGGTCAAAGTCAATTTATTTTTTCGAAAAAAATCACTGATCGTAAGAAGGCTTTGGAAGAATTAATAAAAACAACTGAAATAAAGAAACGTATTGATATTTGTAATAAAGTCGAAAGTAAATTAACAAAACAGGAAAAAGCACAAAAGGTAGAAATTGATGAGATAGATGCTAAGTTAAAAAAAATCTTGGAAAAAAATATTTCTGAAAATGAATATGATGTTATATATAAAAAAATATCTACACAAAGAACATCTCCAAAATGGGATGATGAAGAAATTTTTTTACAAGAAGCTGATGTAAATTATAATAATTTTATAAAAGAAATTGATCTATTAATAGAGTGTTGTAAAAGAAAAGAAGATATACGCATAAGAAATCAAAATTCAGCTATTGAAAAATTTATCATTGATAATGATAGTTCTTTGTTGCTGCTTGTATCTATAGGTAAGCATATAAGTAATTTTGATAATCTTCAATTGATTAATAAAAGACTCTTAGAGGTTGATCAAGTTTTATTGATATTGGATAAGGATTTTAATGCTATTTCTCAAGAGGAAATTACAAAATTAAGTTCTTTAGGGGTGGTTATTTCAGATAAACTTAAAGAAAATATTATTGAGAAAGATAATAAATTAGCATTGCTCTCAGAAAAAAAAGCGAAGTTATTAGAACTTAATAAAATGCGAGAGGATTTATTTGAAAAACATAAACAAAGTTTTGGTGAGGATGGAACTATATGCGCTTTATGTGGGGTAGATTGGGGAAGTGTAGAAAAACTTATTGAAAATATAAGGGTGATTTCAGATTTATATTCAAAAGAAATTGGAAGTTCAACAGAAGATTTAAGTAAGGTCTATCTGATTATTTCTTCTGAGTTAAAGTTGATTAAAGAGTTATATATAAAAGAAAAAGATGTTTTTTTAAAAGATTTTAATATTAGTTTGTTCACCAAATTAAATATAAGCCAAAACTTTTTTAAAACCTTGAATGGTTTGAGTTCTCGTCTTGAGAAAATGGCAATAAGTTATTCTTCTGAATATACAGATGATGATATTGAGTTGGAAATTAGAAAAGATAAAATTATTTCTAATTTAAGAGGTTTAAAAAAAATAGAAGGAGATGTTCTACCTGTAGGGTGGGAGGAAGCTATAAGTGTAACTTTTGAGAAACATAAAGATTTCTATGACTTACTGGAAGATGATTTAAATCATAAGAAAAACTATGTAAATAAAAAGTTTAAAGACTTTAAGGATTCTGAACTTCAGCAGACGAAAAAATTGTTAAAGGAAAAGAGTGATTTATATAATGCAAACTTAAATGCAAAAGCTAAAATAATTAGGTTGAAAAAAACACTAATTGAAACTGAACGTGATTACTCTTCAAGAATTATCGCTAATATTGAATTAATATTTCATATCTATAGTGGGCGCTTAATACAAAATTATCAACGTGGTCTAGGACTGTTTATAGACTATGCAGAAGGGCAGCAAATTCGCTTCTGTACTGCGGAAAGTTCTGACCATGATGCGACACTAGCAATGAGTTCTGGTCAATTGGCTGCATTGAGTCTAGCTTTTTTCTTATCGTTAAATCGCGTTTATTCCGAGAACTCTTTAGTTTTAATTGATGATCCAGTGCAATCCTTAGATGAAATCAATATTGCTTCTTTAACTGACTTATTACGTTGTGAGTTAAAAGATAGACAGTTAATCATTTCCTCACACGAAGATGATATTTCTAGATATATGAGATATCGCTTTGAACGGGCTGGTTTATCTCAAGTATCGATTCATATGCAGAGCCATAATACGGATAGTTTAATTCAATGAAACTAAAAAGACTAAATTGAATAGCACGTCAGAGGTTGTCACACTTATGATAAGGAGTGAGTAAAAGCCTAGGGTTGAGTCTTTTTTAAATGGTAATCTATGCAAATTGCGGAATTTATGTTTTTGGAATTACTTAATGCCTACGTTAAATTGGATAGGAAAAGAAGCTGTTGAAAAGCATCATAAGGATGTTCCTTATCGACTACTTGAACCTGTAGTTGAGCTTTCATGTGGGGAAGAGCAAAGTGGTAACCTAATTGTTCAGGGAGATAACCTTCACGCTTTGAAAGCACTCTTACCGCGTTATGCTGGAAAGGTTAAATGTATTTATATTGATCCACCTTATAATACTGGTAATGAAAAATGGACCTATAATGACAATGTAAATAGTCCAGAAATACGTAAGTGGTTAGGAGAAACGGTAGGTAAAGAAGGTGAAACATTAGATAGACATGACCGTTGGTTATGTATGATGTATCCACGTTTAATATTACTAAAGCAGTTTCTAACTGATGATGGTGTGATTTTTATTTCTATTGATGATAATGAGCTTCATAATTTAAGACTTCTAATGAATGAAATTTTTGAAGAAAGAAATTTCATTGCAAATATCATTTGGAAGAAAAAAACTAATGGTAATAATGTCGGTCATATACCCGCTGTACATGATTATATAGTCACCTATGCGAAAAATGAATCATCACTGAAATTGTTTGAAGTACAACAAAGTGATGAATACATTAAAAGTTCATACTCTAATCCCGATAATGATTCGCGTGGCCCATGGACTACTTCTGATTTGTCAGCAAATCATAAAGGCCCATATTTCGAAATTACTAATCCAGTTACGGGTGAAAAATTTTTCCCACCAAAAGGACGTTACTGGGTTTTTAATGAAGATGAAGTAAATAAGCGTATTCAAGAAGGTCGTATAATTTTTGGAAAATCTGGAACTGCTAGACCAGTGCAACGAGTTTTTCTTTTTGAAAGAGAGACTACGCAAAAGGTAGATACTTGGTTTGATAAGCAAGGTTATAATGCAGATGGAATGAAGACTCTTTCAGATATTTTAGGTGGAAAAGTCTTTGATCATCCTAAGCCTCCAAATCTAATAAAATTTTTACTTAATTTTGCTACTGATAAAAATTCTATAGTTATGGATAGCTTTGCTGGATCGGGTGCTACAGCTCATGCCGTATTACAAAAAAATGAAGAAGATGGCGGGAATAGAAAATTTATTCTAATTGAATTAGATGAAAATAATGCGAAAAATATTACTTCGAAAAGGGTAAGAAAAGTTATTCATGGCTATGATTTTAAAGGAAAATTAAAGAAAACACTTTCTTCTCATAAATTGAACTTTCAGGCCCTAAAAAAAGCTAATACTATTTTGGAAGATTTTGAAAAGCTCAAAGCTCAATATTCGCAAGAATTTAATAAAATTAAGAGCGAAGTGAATGATGGATGTTTACAACTAGTGGGTGAAATCGAAGTTGAGCAAAAGATGCCTCCTCTCCCAGGAGACTTTCTTTATTGTACTCTCTCGGTAGACCCATTGTTCGAAGCAAATGGCCATATACGTTCAAATGTATCATTCTCAGAGTTGGCTGAGTTTGTATGGTTTTGTGAAACAGGTACGGGCTATACAGGAAAAGCGGACTCTCCTTTACTGGGAATCTATGAAGGTCGTGCAATTTATCTACTTTATAATGGAATTTTAAAAGATCTTACCGAACAAGGTGGCAATATTCTTACAAAGCAAGTATTTGATGTTCTTCCGAAGTTTGAAGGAGTTAAAGTGATTTATGCGGCTGCTAATCGTTTAGGGGGCAAGGCTAAACGTGAAAATATTGTATTTAAACAAACACCATATGCTTTAGAGGTTTAAGCTATGACTGCGTATATTGCTAAAGAATATCAAGATCAAGTATTAGACAGTGTAAAAGCGTATTTTCAAGTCTGTCATGAGTTTGCAAACGCATCTACGGCCTTTTATGTGACTACAGAACGATTGTGGGGTAAGGGGCAAGCCTATAATGCATTAAATGGGTTTAATAGTGAGATGCCTTATTTTTGTTTACGTGTGCCGACGGGTGGGGGAAAGACATGGTTGGCAAGTAAAAGTGTAGCATTAATAAATAAACATTTTTTGAGAGTAGCTCAAAGTATCATCTTGTGGTTAGTTCCAAGTAAGACGATACGTGAACAAACTATTACTGCTTTAAAAAATAAACAGCATCCATATTCATCAGCATTACGTGAAGCAGGTGAAGTCACAGTCATGGATATTGAAGAAGCAAAAAGCATTACTCGTTCAACGCTTTTAACTTCAACAGTTGTTATAGTTGCTACACGCCAAGCTTTTCAAGTAGAAGAAGAAGAAAGTAGAAAAGTTTATCAAAATAATGGTGCGCTAATGCATCATTTTGAGCATCTAACAGAGGGACAAAAGTCAGAATTATTAACAGAGGGAGAAGGGAGTGATCTAATAGTTCCAAATTCTTTAGCTAACGTTCTTAGATTACATCGCCCTTTTATTATTGTTGATGAAGCACATAATAGTCGTACTGAACTTGCTTTTGATATGTTAGCTCGTTTTAAGCCAAGTGGCATTATGGAGCTTACAGCAACACCAGATACAGTGAGAACTCCAACCAATGTTTTACATAGCGTCTCTGCTGCTGAATTAAAAGCAGAACAAATGATTAAATTGCCGATTGTTTTAGAAACAGAATCAAATTGGCAACAATGCTTAGCATATGCGATTCATAAAAGAGAGTCTTTAGAACATATAGCGTTAGAAGAACAGAGACAGGGTTTTGAATATCTGAGACCGATAGTACTTATTCAGGCTGAAGCAAAAAGTAAAGTTCGTGAAACATTGGATATTTATGCTGTACTCAATGAACTAGAAAATAATCAGAATATTCCAAGAGAGCAGATCGCTCTTGCTACAGGAGATGAGAAAGAACTTGAAGAAATTACAGCAAAATATCCTAAAGGAATTTTAGATAAGGCTTGTAAAATTAAGTATGTAATTACTCAAAAAGCTTTAGCTGAGGGTTGGGATTGCCCATTTGCTTATATTTTAGTGAGTATGGCTTCTGTGCAATCAAGTACAGCAGTTGAGCAATTATTAGGGCGTATTCTTAGACAGCCAAATGCATCACATAGAAAGAGTGAGCAGTTAAATCAATCTTATGCTTATGTTGTATCAAAAAGTTTTTCTGACACAGCTGAAACTTTGAGAGATAGCCTAGTTGAAGGGGCTGGTTTTGATACTAAAGAAGCGGCTGAGTTTGTTAAAGCAGGTACGGGTGAGCAAGCTCGTTTGGACTTTGGAAATTCTAAAATTATTGTGAAGCCAATAACAATTCCCTTGCCTGAAAAGCCAGATTTAAAGTCTGTTACACCTGCGGTGAAAAAGAAAGTAGAATGGAATAATAAAACCAATGAATTGACGATTATTACCCCATTGACTAAAGAAGAGACTGTGGAACTAACGAAAACTGTTTCACAACTAGAGTCAGTGCAGCAGATCGAGAAAGGGGCCGAGGTTAGCCGTCAATCTATCGAATATTTTCAGACACCTGCGGAATTGGGTAAAGAGTTTAAAGTCCCGCTACTAGCATTATCGGTTCAGGGCGAGCTTCAATTATTTGATGATCCAGAAGTTCTTGAATATCCTTGGAATTTAACAACAGTAGATGCAAAAGTTTTGCATGATGATATTTCAATTTTAAATTCAGCTTATGCTTCAAATGATTTTGGAACTTTAGATATTGATGAGACTAAAGGTAAGGTAAAAGTTACTTTTCTTCCAAAACTTCAGAGAGATTTAGGTTTGGTGTATAAACCTGAAAATTGGGATGAAGTCAAATTAGCAACTTGGTTATGTAAGAATATCTTAGAAGAATCATTAACTCATGAGGCTAAACGAAATTTTGTTCTTGCGTGGCTAAATGATTTGTTAAGTAAAGATGATTTTGATTTGGCTCGAACAAATACTCAGAAATATATAATTCGTCAGTTGATTGAAAAAAGAATTAATATTTTACGAAAGGAAGCTGTTAATGATGCTTACCAAAATTTCTTATTTGGTAATGATGAGCTTCATCAAATAACAGTCTCAAACGAACAAGAATATCAGTTTAATTTCCATCCAAATGTTTATGTACCTTCTCGCGATGATAATGGTGAATACGGATATTATGCATTTAACAAACATTACTATGGCCGTATTGGGGCTTTTGATAGTGGTGAAGAGTTTGCTTGTGCATGTTGGTTGGATCAGCAAGCAGTTAAAGGAAAAATTGAGTTTTGGGTGAGAAACTTAGTTCGTAAAGAAGGCTGTTCTTTTTACTTGCAAAAGGGAAATGGTCGCTTCTATCCAGATTTCATATGTAAACTACCTAATGGAAAAATTTTAGTGGTTGAATATAAAGGGGCGGATAAGTGGGAAGCTGCTAAGGATGATCGTCAAATTGGGGAGTTATGGGCTAATTTATCAGAAGGACAATGTAAATTTATTATGATTAAAGATAAGCGCTTTGATCTGATTGAGAGCTTATTAAACTAATTTAAGTATAGTTGGGGGAATACATGAAGTTAGTTCATATCATTGATACAGATCAAAATATGTGGATTGATGTTGATGTATTCTTCCAACAATCTGAAATGGAGCTTACCCAATGGCGTAGTCAAATAAGGGAACGATATAAACGAGATAAAACCAAGCCACATTTAACTTGTGCTTGGTGCCAATCACCTGTAATTCTATCAAGACGCACAGATCACATGCAGGTCAACTCCTCTGCAACTTTCTTTTTTAAACATATTCCTGAGTTGGAAAATAACCCCACTTTTCAATGTCCTGTAAAACATATCAAACAGTTATCAGAGCAAGAAAAAACTGCTTTAAAATATCAAATTGCGAAAGAAACTCGACAACATAAATTGCTAAAAGAGAATATATATAAGAGTCTTCAAGCAGATGAGGCTTTTAGTGATATTCATATTGAGCAAGTTCGTAAAAGCATTGACTTAAAGCAATGGCGTAGACCAGATGTATCGTCATTATATAAAAAGCAATTAGTTGTTTTTGAAGGACAACTTTCTACAACTTTTTTGAATGTGATTATTGATCGTAAGATTTTTTATCAAGATAACAATGATATACGCTGAATTATCAGGAGACTTTCCCTTGGGAGATTCTAGGCAGCCAACTTATAAAAGTCTTCGGCCATTTGATTTGGTGTCTTAAAACCCAAACCCTTTTGAATTCTTCGATGATTATAAAATAACTCAATGTATTTTATAACATCTGCTTTGGCTTCTTCTCTGGTTTGATAGTTGTAAT
>NZ_AMSS01000079.1 GCF_000313935.1 Acinetobacter sp. WC-141
AACCAGAGAAGAAGCCAAAGCAGATATTATAAAATACATTGAGTTATTTTATAATCATCGAAGAATTCAAAAGGGTTTGGGTTTTAAGACACCAAATCAAATGGCCGAAGACTTTTATAAGTTGGCTGCCTAGAATCTCCCAAGGGAAAGTCTCCTGATAATTCAGCGTATATCAACAAAATCCCAATATAACTCAAAATAATATATTATCATTAGATATAATAAAGAATTAGTCTAATAACGAATAAATAAAAAACTATTAAAACTAAATTCCAATAAATATTACCTTTCTCTTAATTGAACACGTCAACAATCACTTTATCTTGCTATTTATCTACCATTAAAACCTAGAATATATGTTTATTCTAATGAATAAGCAGGATAGTGAAATTTATACAAAATCACATAGAGTTCTAATTTTTAACCAATAACTACTTAAAAAGTATATTTTTTCTATTTTTAATTTGCTAAGAATTCTATAAAGATTTATTACACCTATTTAAAAGGAGAAAAAAATGGATTTTTTTAATATTTTCATAGGTGACACGACTTGGCCCTTCATTTTGGAGATTTTGGTTCGATGTTCCGTCATGTTTATCATTATTATTAGTTTTTTAAGACTATCAGGTAAACGAGGTATACGCCAACTCTCCCTTTTTGAACTCGCAATTATTCTATGTTTAGGTTCAGCGGCTGGTGACCCAATGTTTACCAAAGACTTACCTATCATACATGCTTTAGTCGCCTTTATCGTTATTCTGTTTCTCTATCGTCTTGTAACATGGGCCATGGTGAAGCATAAAAAAATTGAAGATCTATTGGAAGGAAAAGCACTTTGTGTAGTGAAAGATGGACTTTTAGTCTATAAGGATTTCCAGAAACAAACATATTCACATGATGAGTTTTTCTCAGAAATGCGCCAACAAAATGTTGAACATTTAGGTCAAATCAGAACAGCTTTGCTTGAGTCCGACGGAATTCTTAGTTTACTGTATTATGAAGATGAAGACGTAAAATGGGGGTTACCACTCTTCCCTGATGCCTACTACAAAGCTGACGTACTTAAAATCAATACTTTTTATTCATGTATGAAATGTGGGGAAACTAAAATTCTAAATAAAATCGATCAAGAATGTACTCGTTGCAAACATCATAGTTGGGCTGAGTCTTTAAAAACCCGGCGTCTAGGATAGTAAAAGAATTCAATATTATAAATTCAGATATTAGGTTTTGCTAAAAAGGCTGTAACAGATAGAATTTTGCATTTTTGAGATGTAAGAAAAGAAGTAATAGAAAATGAAAAATTAATTTATTTTTATAAATTAAAAAAGGTGCTATTTCCCCATTAAAAGAGTTAAATAGCACCTTAAAATGTTAAAAAATTAATTTTAACTTTTTATTTAAAGATTAGTTTAAACCTTTAAACTCAGCTTTACCGCGGTAAGCAGCTTTAGTCAATTCTTCAATACGAAGTAATTGGTTGTACTTAGAAACACGGTCAGAACGGCAAAGTGAACCAGTCTTAATTTGACCAGCCGCTGTACCTACTGCTAAGTCAGCAATAGTTGAATCTTCAGTTTCGCCAGAACGGTGAGAAATTACAGTTGTATAACCATTTTCTTTAGCAAGGTAAATTGCATCTAAAGTTTCAGTCAACGTACCAATTTGGTTGTATTTGATTAAGATAGAGTTACCTACTTTCTCATTAATACCACGTTGTAAAATCTTAGGGTTTGTAACGAACAAGTCATCACCTACCAATTGGATTTTGTCACCAAGGATAGATGTCAAGTAAGACCAACCTTCCCAATCTGATTCATCTAAACCATCTTCAATTGAGATAATTGGATATTGGTTTACAAGGCCAGCTAAATAGTCAGAGAACTGGTTGCTTGAGAATGCTTTATTGCCTTCACCCGCAAGAACATATTGACCATTTTTGTAAAATTCTGAAGATGCACAGTCAAGCGCCAACATAATGTCAGAACCAGCTTTGTAACCAGTTTGACCAATAGCTTCAAGAATAACAGTGATTGCTTCTTCGTTTGAACGCAAGTTTGGTGCAAAACCGCCTTCATCACCTACAGCAGTGTTTAAACCTTTTTTGTTTAAAACTGATTTTAATGAATGGAAGATTTCAGCACCAGCACGTAATGCTTCAGCAAATGAAGTGAAGCCTACTGGCTCAATCATAAACTCTTGAATATCAACATTATTGTCTGCATGTGAACCACCATTAATGATGTTCATCATTGGTACAGGCATAGTCAAAATTGTTTGACCACGTAAATCAGCGATGTATTGGAAAAGAGGAATTTTCTTTTCATCAGCAGCAGCGCGTGCAGCAGCCAATGACACAGCTAAAGTTGCATTTGCACCCAATTTTTCTTTATTTTCAGTACCATCAAGTTCGATCATCGTATTATCGATGTCTTTTTGTTCAAATACTGATTTGCCCACTAAAGCGTCACGAATAATCGTGTTTACGTTATTAACCGCAGTTTTAACACCTTTACCCAAATAACGTGCTTTGTCGCCATCACGAAGTTCTAAAGCTTCACGAGAACCAGTTGAAGCACCAGATGGTGCACATGCACGACCAACAACCCCAGATTCTAAAATTACGTCTGCTTCGATGGTTGGGTTACCACGAGAGTCCAAAATTTCACGTGCACGGATGTCAACGATTTGGCTCATGAACAATTCCTCTGTTGAATGAATAACTAGATGCAGATTATTGCATCAATGGGTGTCTAACTTTTTGAATCCTTTAACTAAAGTATCCAATTCTTTTATTTGTGCCAAGAATGGCTCAAGCTGCGACATACGTAATGCACAAGGTCCATCACATTTTGCATGTTCTGGGTCCGGATGACCTTCCAAGAACAATCCGGCTAAGCCTGTTGCCATTCCAGCGCGTGCTAAAGTTGTAATTTGAGCACGACGACCACCTGCTGAGTCAGCACGGCCACCAGGAGTTTGCAACGCATGTGTTACGTCAAAGAAAACTGGTACATTCATTTCTTTCATGATGTCAAAGCCAAGCATATCTACAACAAGATTGTTGTAGCCAAATGCTGAACCACGCTCACAAAGAATAAGTTTATCGTTTCCTGCTTCTAAACATTTATTCAGGATATGACGCATTTCATGAGGTGCCAAAAACTGAGCTTTCTTAATATTGATAATGGCTTGGGTTTTCGCCATCGCTTCAACAAGATCAGTTTGGCGGCTTAAGAAAGCAGGTAACTGAATAATATCAGCTACTTCTGCAACTGCTTCAGCTTGATGTGGCTCATGAACATCAGTAATGATAGGCACATTAAAATGTTTTTTAATATCACCTAACCATTCAATCCCTTTTTCAAGTCCAGGACCACGGAATGAATGCAGACTAGAACGATTTGCTTTATCGAAGCTTGCTTTAAATACATATGGAATATCTAAGCGTTTGCAAATATCAACATACGTTTCTGCAATTTCGAAAGCTAAATCTTTTGATTCAAGTACGTTCATTCCGCCAAATAATACAAATGGCAAATGATTTGCCATTTGTATATCGCCTAAACGTACAACTTCTTGTGGTTTTAATTGTGACATTTAAACTTTCCCAGTTTATTTAAAATCGCATTATTTACTTTTTTGATGCTGAGTTTTCGCAGCGCCAATAAAACTAGCAAATAATGGATGTCCATCACGTGGTGAACTTGTAAATTCCGGGTGGAATTGTACAGCAATAAACCAAGGATGTTCAGGAATTTCTACAGTTTCAACCAAATGTTGTGCAGAAGAGTAGCCTGAAATCTTCATACCAGCCTTTTCAATCGACTCAATGAAACGGTTATTCATTTCATAACGGTGACGGTGACGCTCAGTGATTTCTGCTTTACCATAGACTTCACGTGTTTTTGTGCCTTCAACCAATTCAGATTTTTGTGCACCTAAACGCATAGTTCCACCTAAATCAGACTCTACGCTGCGTTGTTGTAACTCGCCACGCTCATCTAACCATTCGGTAATTAAACCAATCAATGGATACTTTGTAGAACGGTTAAACTCTGTAGAAGATGCTTCTGGCATTGCTGCAACATGACGTGCATATTCAATTACAGCCAATTGCATCCCTAAACAAATACCCAAGAATGGAATTTTGTTTTCACGTGCATATTGAATAGCTTTCATTTTGCCTTCAGTACCGCGCTCACCAAAGCCACCTGGGACTAAAATTGCGTCAGCTGTTTGCAAAATAGAAACGTCTTGGCTTTCAAGTTCTTCAGCATTGACATAATCAATCTGAACTTTGACAAGGTTTTGAATACCCGCATGTAAAAGTGCTTCATTCACAGATTTATAAGCATCTGGAAGTTCTACATATTTACCGACCATCGCAACACGTACTGTGTATTCAGGATTTAACAATGCTTCAACTACATTATCCCAATCGGTTAAGTCAGCTTCAGGAAGATCATTAAACCCAAAACGTTCACAGATCAAGTCATCAACGTTTTGTTCATAGAATGTACGTGGAATTTGATAAATCGTTTTCGCATCTTTACATACCACAACCGCACGCGCTTCTACGTTAGTGAACAATGCAATTTTACGTTTAGTATCAACATCTACATCATACTCAGTACGGCAGATTAAGATATCTGGCTGAATACCAATTGAAAGAAGTTCTTTCACTGAATGTTGAGTTGGCTTAGTTTTTAACTCAGCTGCAGATTTGATGTATGGCAACAATGTTAAATGCATCAGCATGGTACGTTTATGACCAAGCTCTACCATCAATTGACGAACTGATTCCATAAATGGAAGTGATTCAATATCACCAACCGTACCACCAATCTCAACGATTGCAACGTCGTAACCTTCACCAGCGCGAAGTACACGTTCTTTAATGTTGTCTGTAATATGTGGAATAACTTGAACCGTACCACCTAAGTAGTCACCACGACGTTCTTTATTTAAAACGTCTTGATATACACGGCCACTGGTAAAGTTATTCAGTTTGGTCATTTTCGCACGACGTAAGAAACGTTCGTAATAACCCAAGTCTAGATCAGTTTCGGCACCATCCTCTGTGACAAAAACTTCACCATGTTGGAAAGGACTCATTGTCCCCGGATCGACATTAATGTAAGGATCCATTTTAACCATTGTGACTTTTAAGCCACGGGCTTCCAAAAGTGCAGCAACTGAAGCAGCAGAAATACCTTTACCTAGCGATGAAACCACACCACCAGTAACAAAAATAAAATGGGTCATTAAGTTTCTCGTACAATCAAGCCGAAATCGGCCTACAATGTTGGGCAATTTTACTGTACTCTGCCCCTATAAAGCAAAGTCAAACCGCACCAATTCAAAGATCATTAAACAACTGGTTATTCTATCAGCATTTTTAATAAAAAATTAGGTCAATCTCACATGATTTTTTCATTCTCTTTTGCTGTTATAATGCCAGCTCCTCAATTAAATGTTGTTTAGGACAATGGCAAATAAAAAACTTTTAATCTGTGCTGCAATTGCAGCTGGACTATTGTTAACCGCATGTGTCAAAAAAGAAACACCAGAAGAAGAGCAAGAAAAGGTTGAAACTGCTGTTTCAGAACCTAAGCCTGCTGAACCTGCAAAATTTGAGTCTTTAGAAAGTGTTAAAACTGAAGAAGCTCAAACACAGGAACCAACGCAAGTTGAAGTTCATCACGAAGAAACAGCGAATACTACAACCGAAATTCGCCGTGAAACTCGCCCTGCCCAATCTGATCAAAGTTCACAAACAACAGCTTCTGAGCAACCTAAAGCTGAACCGAAACCTAAGCCTGAGCCAAAACCGGAACCTAAGCCTGAGCCAAAACCAGAGCCTAAGCCTGAGAAAGTTCAGTCGAAACCGGCTAAACCAGCTGAGCCATCTCAAACTGAAGATGATGCTGTTGCCGCTGCAATTGCTGCTGCTACGCCAGCGCTTAAAAACTAAGTTCCTGTATGAATATGCCCAAATTAAACACTTGATTTGGGCTTTTTAAGTATTATTAAAATTATCAACTCAATTATCAGTTTTACTTTTTTATTCCAATTTGTCTTTAAAGTTTTTCTAGATATCAATTTAGGACAACCTACTTCTTTCATTTGAAAAAACATTGACGTTCCCTATTCTGAGATGTAATTTTTAATCAAGTTCCTTTTTGGAACTTTAATTAAAAGAAGATTGGAGCTTAAAATGAATACCGTATCAAATCGCGTGCCTGCCTCATTTCCAGTCCGTCGTATGGACTATAATTTTGAAAATACACCACGCTACTGGTGTAATAACGAACCTACTTTTACCCATTATTTTACGGGTTTATCTACATTGTTTCCTGAGGGTGAATCATATTTTGTTCGTTCAGTTCGAGCATTACGCGCAAAAGCAAAGTCGAATGAACTTCTAGATCGCGAAATCAGTGCTTTTATTGGTCAAGAAGCAATGCACTCTAAAGAACATCATGCTTTCCATGTGAGCGCACAACAACATGGTTTAGATCCAGAGTCTTTAGAAAAAGTAACTGGAATTGTTTTAAAAAGTATTGAAAAAGTTTTTAGTAAAAAATGGAACCTACTTGTAACGGTAGGCCTTGAACACTATACCGCAGTACTCGTGGTTAGCATGATGCAGTCTGTTAATGAACTAATGACAGACTCAACTATTCGTAATTTATGGTTATGGCACAGTATTGAAGAAACTGAACATAAAGCAGTGGCCTTTGATCTTTATGAACACTTATATGGAAGTGGCTTGAGCGCATATCTCCCGCGTATTACAGTGTTTACTTTAAGCCTATTTTTAATTACTGGTTTTTCAACAATTTATCAATTTGTGCTTATGAAACGGGATCGTCAACTTCTTAATTTTAAATCTTGGCGTAAGTTTCTTGGTTTTATGACAACACAATATAAAGTTCTAACTCCGAAGTTTTTTGATTATTATCGCTTTGATTTCCATCCTAACCAAACCGATGAAAAAGACCTTGTGGCTAGTACTAAACTTAAAATTGGACTGAAAGATCCCAAATTGCTTTTATCTTGAACTGATAAATTAATAAAGCCCATTCAATAGATGGGCTTTATTAATTTATGACCACATACTGTCATTCTTTATGATCGACCATAAAATAATTCGATATTAATTTGGCTGCCCATGACGTACTTTTCCAACCTTCGTAAAAACCACAATGACTTCCCTTTTTAGTAGTTACCACTGCAATATTACTCATTTGCTGAATCGTTTCTTTATAAGGTTCTAAATTTTTAATAGAACATACCGGATCGTCTTCAGCATTAAGAATCATTAATGGAATTTTGACATTTTCAAATACATAAATTGGATTAATTGCCTGACAATAACTTTGATAGTCCTGAAAGCCAGCCATTTCAAAATATTCTTTTTCAAACTCTTCGAGGCTAGTCGTTGCAAGAACCTTTTCTAAAGAAGCAATCTGGTTCCATGTATTTTGATAAGGATGAATAAAATATTTGAATAACTTCTTAGTCATCATTTTGCTATAAAACGGATGAACATTTTTAAAGCCAATTTCGGTATTGTAGCCTGGACACATTGCAAAAGCAGCTTTAAATGGTGTGTCAGTGCCTTGCTCTCCTAAATAGCGGACCAACAACCCTGTTCCGGCAGAGGAACCAACAGCATACAAATCAGATTCGGGAAACAAACTTTGAATATGTGTGAGCTGTTCTTTAAGGTCACTTGTTGATCCGAAAAGAGAAATCTGTGGTACAGGCATAGGTAAACCCGCATGCCCACGGCGTAAGCATAGTGCTATTCTCCATCCCGTATATTGATGTATATCTCTCACCAACTCACGCATACTTTCAGGCGTTCCAGTAATGGTGTGCATAATGACAACTGTAGGAGTGGTTTTTGGAAGATTATAGCCATACCATGCGATTGCAGTTACACCACCATCTTTCATGCTGAGCTGGTCAATACGATCATATTCAAGCTTAATAGTTTTTTTTCTAATAATATCAAAATATAAAAGATGAACATGATTGTTGCTTAACCATGGCGTAGGACGATATTTTTGTTTAAGTTGAGGCAACTTATCCAAAACATCTTTAATTTTTCCTTTTGGCTCATAATAGACTTTTGGTTGTTCAGCACCGAGTACCGAATCAAACAATTCTGAACCGAAAGCTTTAATTTTATTTAAAGTAGATATGACCATTTCCAATCACAACCTCTGATTATGAGTTAAATGATTGCCGCACTAATGCTGCAACCTGTTGTCCCCAAATTGCATAAATTTCTTTGCTCGGATGAAAGCCATCACTTGCCATAGGTAAGTTCATCGCTTGAAAACTTTCAATATCATATTGAACGAATCTAAATTGGTTTTGTGATTCTAACCATTTATATAACACTTGATTCATTTGCTCCGCATATTTTCCAAACAACCAAGCCAAGGGATTTGGTAAAGCTGGAAAATGTTGCATGGGCGGAACGCCCGAAACAATAATGAGTTTAGGCTGAAAACGTGCCTGTATATGTTCAAATAATTGCTTTTGTTGTTTTATCCATGAGTTTGCTGACGTTAATTTTGTCACATCATTAACGCCAATAGACGTAACAACAACGTCGTAATTTTGCCGTTCTAAATGCTGTAAAGCTTGAAAAACCTGCTTAGTAGTATCACCTGTTTTTGCATGAAGCTTCCAACTTATCAAATATTGATCTTGTAACTCAGAAATAATTGCGCCAGATAAAGCGTCTTGTTGTGTTTCAACACCAACTCCCGCTGCGGCAGAGTCTCCTAAAATAAGCAGAGATAATGGTCTGCCCTTGCCAACAATGCCTTCTCTTTCACCACTGGCTTCTAGCAAGCGTGGTGTATTCTTACGAACCTTTGTTCCCTGTACAAAAAGTACAGGCAACAATGCTAAAGTTGAAAGTTTTAACCACATTCTATTAATCTCTATCTTACTTAGGCTATTTACTAAAATTATTGTGGTTGAAACTTGGCAATTCTTATACCCATTTGCTCAGCCAGTGCAGCTAACCCACTCATTGGACGAATCATTACTTCAAAATCAATAATTTTTCCTTGTTCATTAAACCGAATCATATCGATTCCTTTTAATGACTTGCCACTGACATTGGCACTGAACTCAAGCACCACATTTTCACCATCTTCTGTATAAAACTCACGATGATATGTAAAGTTTTCGAACACTTGAATGACATTGGTAAGAATGAAGAAAACAACCTGCTTTCCTTCGTAAGGTTTATAGGCAACCGGTGAACGAAAAACCACATCATCTGCCAGTAAATCATTTAGATCGGATAAGTTACCTGCCTGAATCATGTGATGCCATTTTTCTAAAGACTGTTTTGTAGTTTCAAGTGTCATTGTCATTTTATCCTATAATTCAACCAATGAAGTTAGGGACATTTCCGTTAAAAAATGTCCCCATAAAATTTATAGTACCGCTGCTAATTCAGCACCTTGACGTATTGCTCGTTTTGCATCTAGCTCTCCTGCCTCTTTAGCACCACCAATTAAATGCACATTTTTTCCATCTGTTTTTAATTGATCATACATTGCAGTGAAAGATTCTTGACCAGCACAAATCACAACATGATCAACTTCAAGCACACTTGGTTGCCCATCTATAGTGATATGTAAGCCCTGATCATCTACTTTGTCGTATTGCACACCTGCAAGCATTTTAACTTGGCGATTTTTTAGGCCTGCACGATGAATCCAGCCTGTAGTTTTACCTAAACCAGCGCCAACAACAGCAGTCTTACGTTGCAGCAAATAGACTTCTCGTTCAGAAGTCTCAACTTTTGGCTGCTTTAAACCACCTACATGCTCATATTGAGTATCAATTCCCCATTCTTCATAGAATTTTTCTGGGTTTAAACTGCCACTTTCACCCTCGTGAGTGAGATATTCAGCCGTATCAAAACCAATACCGCCCGCACCAATAATGGCTACACGCTGACCCACTGGCACACGTTCTTTTAAAACTTGTAAGTAGCTGAGTACTTTAGGATGATCAATGCCTTCAAATTGTAATTGACGAGGCGTGACACCCGTTGCAACCACAATTTCATCAAAATTTGCTTGGCTCAACTCTTCATAAGTTGCTTTATGATTCAAAATTAACTCAATGTTTGGTCGTAACTCAATTTGGCGACCAAAGTAGCGTAAAGTTTCATAGAACTCTTCTTTTCCAGGAACAGTCTTTGCAATATTAAATTGCCCACCAATTTGATGACTGGCCTCAAAAATTTTGACCTGATGCCCACGATCAGCTGCATATACAGCAAAACTTAAGCCCGCAGGCCCTGCACCAATAACAGCAATATTCTTTTGAACTTGTGCTTCTTTAAAAATAAGTTCAGTTTCATAACATGCGCGCGGGTTTACTAAACAAGTTGCGATTTTCATTGAGAAAATATGATCTAAACAAGCTTGGTTACAACCAATACATGTATTAATTTCATCACTACGACCTTGACTTGCCTTTAAGACAAACTCAGCATCAGCGAGCATTGGGCGCGCCATAGACACCATATCAGCATGACCAGATGCCAATACATGCTCAGCCATTTCTGGCGTATTAATTCGGTTAGAAGTAACTAAGGGAATAGAGACTTCACCTTTAAGTTTTTCGGTCACCCACGTAAAAGCAGCACGAGGAACTTTGGTCGCAATTGTTGGGATACGAGCTTCATGCCAGCCAATCCCTGTATTAATAATAGTTGCACCTGCTTTTTCAATTTCTTTTGCAAGCTGAATCACTTCATCAATACTTGAACCACCTTCAACTAAATCAAGCATCGATAAACGATAAATAATGATAAAGTTTTCACCCACTAAAGCACGGGTACGTTTTACAATTTCGATAGGAAAACGCATCCGGTTTTCATAACTACCACCCCATTCATCGTCACGATGATTCGTACGGGCAGCAATAAACTCATTAATTAAGTAACCTTCTGAGCCCATGATTTCCACGCCATCATAACCCGCATACTGAGCAAGTTTGGCGCAGTTTGCAAAGTCATCAATGGTCTGCTGTACTTCGGCAGAACTTAAAGCTTTCGGCTTAATTGGGTTAATCGGTGCTTGAATTGCTGAAGGAGCAACGTTATTTGCCTGATAAGAATAACGCCCAGTATGTAAAATCTGCATAGCGATTTTACCCCCAGCTTCATGAACAGCTTGGGTAATCACTTTATGTTTTTCAGCTTCTTCAACTGTGTCGAGCTTTGTGCCATGAGTAAATACAACACCATCATCATTTGGAGAAACACCGCCAGTTACAATCAACCCCACATCACCTTTTGCACGTTCAGCATAAAACGCAGCCATGCGCTCATATCCCTGTGGTGCTTCTTCTAACCCAATATGCATAGACCCCATAAGCACACGGTTTTTTAAAGTCGTAAAGCCTAAATCAAGTGGCTTTAATAAATGTGGATAAGCTGACATATTTTCTCCTTTGGCTAGCAATTCGCTTGCTAATGCAACTTGTTGCATTAATTTATAATCAAATTTTGACTTTTATGCAACATGTTGCATAATCTCATCAGTCACACTTTACTTTTGCTTACAAACCGGATTGCCATGTCACTTTCTCATGTTTTATTGACCAGCTTGCTTGAACGACCAAGCACAGGGTTCGAACTTGCCCGCCGCTTTGATCGTTCAATCGGTTTTTTCTGGAATGCCACCCATCAGCAAATTTATCGTGAACTCAACCACATGCTTAAAAAAGGTTGGGTTTCAACGTTAGAAAATGAAATGGACAATAGTCGAAAAAAGACTTATCAAGTTGAACAGTTAGGGCGTATTGAGCTAGCTTCATGGATGACTCAACAAAGTGAACCCTCACAACTTCGTGATGATTTAATGGTTAGATTGCGTGCTGAAGCACAATTGAGCAATAATCAGATATTACCTGAGCTGTTAAGGCATCTTGGTTTACATCAAGAGAAGCTGAAACTTTATCAAAGTATTTATGATAAGGATTTTAAAAATAGTGATGATCTCAATAACCGCGTGTTATACATCCACAAAATGATCTTAGAACTTGGGATTACCATGGAAAGTGAATGGATCAAATGGTTGGAACAAGTCATCCCTCAATTAAAACTCTTTGCCCAAGATAGCGTATCCGGAGAATAGCCATGCCCTATTACACCATGCCCGATCGGGAAAATTTATTTGTACGCCGAGTTGGTCGTGGTGAGCCAGTTTTGGTTTTATCTGGTCTTGGCATGCAAAGCTGGCAATGGCTACCCTTTATCTATGCAAACCGTAAAGAATATGAGTTTATTATTCCAGATTGGCGTGGTTTTGGCGGTTCAAAAAACTGCGCAATCCCTGAGCAAGATGCAATTTCCAGCCATTGGCAAGACGTTGCCCATTTAATAGAACAATTGAAACTCGATAACTTTATCTTGATGAGTTATTCAATGGGCGCCACAACTGCCATGCATGGTATGAAACATGCTCATTTAGCACAGCAGTTAAAAGCATATTTACATATCGACCAAACGCCAAAAATATCTGTAGATTCAACATGGGAATATGGATTATTTGGTCCTCTTCATACTCAGTTCAAACAGTTACTAAATGATATCTATCAGTTATTATCAAAACACAAAACTGCTAAATATCTTTATGAATTATTTCTTCCAGATCGACAAGAATTAGTTCGCCTTTGGGTCGATTTTATTGAGTTGCAAAGTAGTAATCCATTTAGTCCTTTGGTTTTTAAAACAGCCCTCAAACGGCCTTTCCTACAAAAATATTTATTACCAATTCAGCGTTTAGATTATTTATTTTGGTATGTTGAAAACTATCTTTATCACAATGAAGATTATCGAGAAGCGCTTCAACAATTACAGTGCCCTACGACATTCTTTATTGGTCGTAATTCGACACTCTACCCTGAAACTGGGCAGACACTTATTGCACATAGTGTCGAGCATGCAAAAACAATATATTTTGAGCGCTCAGGCCATACACCTTTACTGACCGAACCGAAAAAATTTGGGCATGAAATCTCAACATTTTTATCAGAATTAAAACATGCTTCTTAAAAAATAAAGGGATCTGTTCACAGATCCCTTTTTAAACTTATAAATAATTACGCAGAATGAGCCAACTCTTTCGCTTTTAATTGCTCAGAGACACTTAACAACAGTTGCTCGGTTTTTTCCCATCCTAAACAACCATCAGTTACTGACTGCCCATAAGTCATATCACAAGAAATCTTTTGGTTGCCATCAACTAAATGGCTTTCAATCATGACACCCTTTACTTGTGTTTTTAAACGTTCGGCAACGATTTGCTGTAAAACCTCTGGCTGACGTAATGGATCTTTACCACTATTACCATGACTACAGTCAATGACTAATGCAGGAAGATTTTGTTTGTACTTTTCTCGTATTGCCTGAATTGAAGCTAAATCATAATTTGGTCCATGATTTGCCCCACGCAAGATCAAGTGAGGTAAAAGGTTACCAGCACTCTGAATGACTGAAGGTAACCCTTGCTGATTCATTCCTAGAAATTGATGTTCATTTTGTGCTGACTGAATTGCATCTAATGCAATCTGAATTGAGCCATCCGTACCATTCTTGAAACCAATACTGTATGGCATATGGCTTGAGATTTCACGGTGAATCTGAGATTCGCTTGTGCGAGCACCAATTGCACCCCAAGCTAACAAATCATCAAAATAACCCGTTGCCATTGGACTTAAAATTTCACTCGCGATTGGCAAACCCTTTTCAATAATTTGTAGGTAAAGTTCACGAGACTTTTCTAAACCAAGTTGTAAATTTGATGAACCATCTAAATTTGGATCGTACATGAAACCCTTCCAACCTACAGTTGTACGCGGTTTTTCAATGTATGCACGCATCACGATAAAAATTTGATCTTTTACTTTTTCTTGTAATTTTTGCAATCTTTCAGCGTACTCAAGTACTGCAACCGGATCATGAATTGAACAAGGCCCTGTAATTACCATTAACCGATGATCTTTGCCGATAAGAATATTTTGAATAGTTTGGCGGTGTTCGGCAACTTGACGTGCGAAAGATTGTGAAAGCGGATATTTTGCTTTTAACTGGATAGGTAAACTAACTGGTGTTTCTTTTGTATTGCTTTGTGTCAATAAAGTATTTAGGGCATTCATTGGTTTTTCCTTGGGACTGCAATCTATTCAGTCCGATCATTTATTTGAGCGTTTTGGATCTATTCGTTGGTAAAGGTAAGCAAAAGTAAAACCAATAAAAGTTGCTAAAGTATGAATAAGTCATGTTGTTCATTTTAAGTTCCTCGATTCAAAAAGATAAAGCATAAAAAAACCTGATCGGGGTTGCCGATCAGGTATTAACTGTGATGGGCAACTTTCTCATGCCCGAATACGCTCAGGCAACTATCTAAATTGCCAAAAATAATAATATGCGTTAGTGTTCACAGATAGATTTAACATCTTTATCTCAAATATAAAAAAATGTTCCTTGAATCTAAAATACGCATTGTTGAAAGCTTTGACAAGTCTTTTTTTGAAAAATCTCTTATTTTTACGCTTAAGATTTGACTCACTCATCATATTAACGAACCAAGCCTTGAGGTTGTAAAATAATTAATCCTGCGCCACAAAGCACAATTAGGCCACCCAATATATCCCACCTTGTTAATCCAACCTGATCAACAAAGCGCAGCCACATGAGAGCAGTGAATATATAAATACCGCCATAGGCAGCATAAATGCGCCCAGAAGCGGCGGGATGTAGGGTCAACAGCCAAACAAAAACAGCCAAACTTAAAACTGTAGGTAACCACAGCCAAGCAGACTTACCTTCTCTTAAAATTAGATAAGGGAAATAACAACCAAGAATTTCAGCAATAGCTGTGATAATAAATAACCCGAATACACTGAGTATTCGGGTTATCGCAAGACTATCAATTAACATAATTTACGCTGGTTCTGCCGTATGATGATCTTCAAACACTTCAAGTTTTAAGCCGACAGCTTTGCCATCTTCTTTTTTCACAGATACAGCAACATTCCCACCATGATCTGCCAGTTCACCAAACAAAATCATTTCAGCTAATGGTTTCTTCAAGTGTTCTTGAATGAGGCGTTGCATTGGTCGTGCGCCCATCAAGCGGTCATAACCATTAGTTGCTAACCAATCACGTGCGCTTTGATCAACATCAAGTACAACTTGTTTGTCATCTAGCTGTGCTTGTAATTCTGTTAAGAACTTGTCCACTACAGACTCAATGACAGTTGTTGGCAATGCTTTGAATTGAATAACACCATCTAGACGGTTACGGAACTCTGGTGAGAAAGCACGTTTCATCGCTTCTTGGTTATCAGCACTATGATCTTGTTCTGTAAAACCAATGCTCGCGCGAGAAATACTTTCCGCTCCAATATTCGTAGTCAGAACAATAATCACATTCCTAAAGTCTGACTTACGTCCATTGTTATCTGTTAAAGCACCATGATCCATGATTTGCAGCAAGAGATTAAACACATCAGGATGCGCTTTCTCAATTTCATCAAGCAATAACACACAGTGCGGATTTTTATGAATCGCATCAGTGAGCAACCCACCTTGGTCATAACCCACATAACCTGGAGGCGCACCAATTAAACGTGACACTGCATGACGTTCCATATATTCGGACATATCGAAACGCACAAGCTCTACACCTAACAACTTCGCAAGTTGCTTAGTCACTTCGGTTTTACCTACACCTGTTGGGCCAGCAAAAACAAAACTACCCACTGGCTTATCTGGTGACTTCAAACCAGCACGAGACAACTTGATCGCTGAGCCTAATGCAGTAATCGCCTCATCTTGACCAAACACCACACGTTTTAAATCACGCTCAAGATTTTCAAGCACTGACTTATCATCTTTAGACACAGTTTTAGGTGGAATACGAGCAATCTTAGAAACGATATCTTCGATATTCTCTACAGTAATCAAGCTATCATCGCTTTCAGCCTTCAAACGACGCTGAGCACCTGCTTCATCAATCACATCAATCGCTTTATCTGGCAAGAAACGATCATTAATGAATTTAGCAGAAAGCTCTACAGCTGATACTAATGCCTTATCGTCATATTGTACGTGGTGAAAATCTTCAAATTTAGATTTTAAGCCGCGCAAAATATCAATTGTTTCAGTAATACTCGGTTCATTGACATCAATTTTCTGGAAACGACGTGATAATGCATGGTCTTTTTCAAAAACCTGACGATATTCTTGGAACGTCGTTGAACCGATACAACGTAAAGTACCATTAGCTAAAGCTGGCTTAATGAGATTTGAAGCATCCATTGTGCTGCCCATACTCGAGCCGGCGCCAATGATCATATGAATTTCATCAATGAATAAAATCGCATTTGGATTTTTCTTCAAAGCATTAAGCAACTGTTTTAAACGTTTTTCAAAGTCACCGCGATATTTGGTGCCAGCTACTAACGCACCAATATCTAAACTATAAACTTCAGCCTGACTCAAAGGTTTAGGCGCCTTGCCATTCACAATTAACCATGCCAAACCTTCAGCAATCGAGGTTTTACCAACGCCCGGATCACCTACCAGTAAGGGATTATTTTTGCGACGGCGACACAGAATTTGTGCTGTACGCTCAATTTCTTTTTCACGACCAATAAGTGGATCAGTTTTGCCTTTTTGCGCCTCAACATTTAAGTTCAGCGTATAAAGCTCTAATGGCCCTGCATTGCCCGTACTCGTTTCACCTTCAATATCTTCAACTTCTTCTTCAACTTGTACTTCGTCTTTACGTGTCCCATGAGACAAATATTGAGTCAATGTCAAGCGATTGATTTGATGACGTTTAAGCAAATACACAGCAAAAGAATCACGCTCTGAATACATTGCGACCAAAACATCCGCGCCCTCAACAGTACGATCGCCGCCACTTGATTGAACGTGGAAAATAGCACGTTGCAAAATGCGGTCAAAACTTTCTGTTGGATGAGGAGCTTGCTCGCTATTTTCGCCAAGCTTAGGAGTATGTTGTTCTACATATTCTTCTAATTCTTTACGCAAAGAAACTATATCAGCCCCACATGCTTTTAATGCATTTACGGCCGAATCGTTATCGAGTAATGCTAATAATAAGTGTTCAACTGTAAGAAACTCATGTCTCTTTTGACGAGCCATGCTAACAGCCAAACGTAATGATACTTCTAATTGACGACTGAGCATGTAACCCCCTTATGCTTTAGGCTCAATCTGGCAAAGTAATGGATGACCTTGCGATCGAGCGTAATTATTAACAAGGTTTGCTTTGGTTTCCGCGATGTCTCTTGGATATACCCCAGCAATACCTTTACCTTCATAGTGTACTGTTAGCATTACTTGAGTTGCTTGGTCAAGATTCATTGCAAAGTATTGTTGTAAAATTTCAATTACAAAGTCCATTGGCGTGTAATCGTCATTCATTAATACGACTGCATATAAAGGCGGACGCTTGAGTTCAGGAGGGGCTGTTTGTACAACAACCTCTCCGTCATGATCTTCGTTTTGCGAATCACTTAAGCGTGGATGGAAATGCCAATCGACATAACCAGACTGCTGAAAAGAAGCCTTGATATCTTTTAAGTTTGTTTGACGCTTATTTGTTCGCATAGGATGTTACTATTGTGAATTTGCTTCAGCTTGAGGAATTTCTGCCACAAAAGCAGAAGATGTTTCGACAGGTTTACCACGCTGCCAACTAAAACGCTTAATAACTGGTGTATCTGAACCGCCTGTTAAACGTACCTCAATAAATTGAGGGGTAAAACCTTTAGGCATCGTCCAACGACCTGTTAAACGCTCAAAGTCAGTAAAGTTAAAGTTTTTAGCTTCAAGTGGTACAACCAAAACTTCGGTGTCTTTAATGAGTCTTATCTCAATCGATCCTGAAGCACGGCGCTTGCCTGGGCTTACCTGTACTAAATCCAACTGATATTCATAAGCATTTTCAGGCAGAGGTTTAATCGCTAAATTTTGAATGGTTAAGCTTAAGCCACCACGCTGCCTCAAGATCTCACGGTAGATATTGCTCATACCTTCTTGCTGCGTTTTATCAGCGTTGGCCTGATTAAGAGCTTCAAACAGATCATTTGCATTTGTTACAGCAACATCACGCTCTTGCACTGCAGCGTTCAGGCTTTTATTAACCGCATCTAAAGCTGTTTTCTGCTTTTGCACCACTTCAACCAATTGCTCTGCATCAGCATCGTAACCTACAACAGTTAAACCTTGACGGTGACCAATTGTATAGCCGAGCGCAAGACAACCACTCATTAAAATAGCCGCACCAATAAACAAAGGTTTATTAGTATTTAAAAAATTTTTCTTTTGCAACGAACTTTCTGCCGAAGTCGTCTGTCCAGAGTTTTGCATCGTCATCTCAGTGTTTAAGATCAGAGTCAAGACACACATTTAAATCGAAATTTAAATGTGTGTGAAGCAAAAAAGAGTTTTTTATGGTAATAAACCAATCCCTTGTAAGCCTTCATCTTCATCAAAGCCGAACATAAGGTTCATATTTTGTACAGCTTGACCAGATGCACCCTTCACAAGGTTATCTTGTACCGCAAGAATAATAAGTTTATTCGGCTGCGGCTTATATAAAGCAATACGAAGCTCATTCGCTCCGCGTACACTACGTGTTTCAGGCGAACTGTTAGCAGGCATCACATCAACAAATTTTTCATTTGCATAAAAGTGCTCATACAATGCCTGAATATCAGTTTGTTTTCCAGTTTCTGTCAAATCGACATAAATTGTGCTGAGCATACCGCGAATCATTGGAACTAAATGAGGAACAAACAAAAGCCCTTCAAAACCACCTTTTTGCCCAGAAATATTTTCTAATGCTTCAACAATTTCCGGATGGTGACGGTGACCTGCAACCCCATAAGCCTTGAAGTTATCAGCATTTTCGCTATAAATCATGCCTAAGCTTGCTTTACGGCCAGCACCAGAAACACCTGACTTCGCATCAATAATAATATTTTTTGTTTCAATAAGTGCTTGTGCTGATTTCAAAAGTGGAGCCAAACCCAATTGAACAGTGGTCGGGTAGCAACCAGGGTTACCAATAACTTGAGCCTGTTTAATTTTTTCGCGGTTTAGTTCAGCCAAACCATATACTGAGTTTTCCAGAACTTCTGGACAGGCATGCTCCATGCCATACCATTTTTCAAACTGTTCAAGATTTTGTAAACGAAAATCAGCGGCCAAATCAATAACTTTAGTGCCAGCAGTAATCAGTTCTTTTGCATGCTGCATCGCAACACCATGAGGAGTAGCAAAAAATACAACATCACACTTTTTTAAATCATCAATATTTAAATCAGAAAATTGAAGATCAGTATGGCCACGTAAATTAGGGAACATATCTGCAACTGGTTTGCCCGCTTCTGTACGTGAAGTAAGAACTCGAACCTGCGCTTTAGGATGTCGTAATAAAATACGTAATAGTTCAACGCCTGTATAACCCGTTCCACCAACAATTCCGACAGAAATCACGTGCATTACCTCAATTTTTGAATCTATACTTGTGCAGTAGTATGACAGGATGTCCAAGCTTACAAAACCATTTCATGCTTGGTAATTTTAATTTTTTTAATTTTAGCGACAATTAGATAGCACTTATTGAACTGTCAGAACTAAACAAATATCAGCAAATAAATATCAGATTTAATTTTGGAGAGCTAGGATGCTTCATCAATCAAAAGAAACAAAATTACACACTTACCTTGGCTTGAGCACATTAATTTTAAGTGCTGCACTTATAGGCTGCGGAGGTGGAGGCAGTAGCGGTGGCAACTCACCAAGCACTCCAACACCCGTTGATCCTACTCCAGAGGCAACAACTGATGTTACTGTTAAGTCTCCCGTAGAAATTCGTAATATCCAATTCAAAGTATATGACAACAGCACGAACGCTGTTTTAGTAGATACCTCAATTGCAAGCTTAAACAGCTTTAATGTCAAAATTCCTACCGCTAAATTAAGTCGTTTATATCGCGTAGAAATTACGACTCAAAATTCATCTCAAGTATTTGATCCCATTACCTCAACCTATCAAAATTTCTCTGGTACTTATCATGCGTTTATTACACCAAACAGTATAAGTGGCAGAACCCTATTCATCAGTCCAAGCAGTGAAGCGGTTTACCAACGGGCTGTGATACGTTCAGGACAACTTCCTCAAGAGACGATTGACCCAACTCGTATTGAACAATTGCATGTCGATTTAGCTTCACAGGATGTTTATAGATCTCTTCTTAATGCGTTTAAAGATGCCGATATTCCAAGTTTAAGTCCAACCAATTCCCTCATGCAGTACTCCTCTATAAAACCTACTACATATGTGGATACCTATCTTAGCTTTGGTTACTTACAATATTGGACAACTTTTCATGGTGGAACAACCACATACCAAGAACTCATTAAAAGTTTGGCAACCGATTTAAAAGATGGCTTTTTAGATGGGAAAAAACTTCACGGCGATCAAACAACATTTACTCCTATTTTCGCATCTGCTCCAGATAATATTGATCCAGTCAAAAATACGTTGTTAGATATCGCAGCCAATCAAAAAACAACACGCGATAATTTTGCAACCAATTTAAGAACATCTACCTTAGAATTAGCTAAGGCTAATTCACAACAGCTTTTAGATCAGACGGGTTACGATCTACTGGATAAAAAACTATATTCAGGGATCGTACCTGCCGGAAATACGACTGACTTTTTCCGTATAGATGGTGCTGGTGATTATCGCCGTGCTGTAGGTTTTAGCGGCATTACAGCGACTTGTAACGGTTCTGCGTATCCTTGCAAACAAGGTTTGACGAGTATTAATCTTTCCGACTCAAAACTACCTGCTACAGACTATCTAGTGGGTCACTATGAGGACATTGCAACAGGTTGCCAGCTAAATTTCCGTGCGAATGGTCAAATCGAACTTATTAAAGGATCACAGACTTATCGCTCTGCGTTAAGTGCGGATAGTACAGATAATTTATTGCAAACTGATGCTGCAAGCTCAAGTTATTTACTCAATTCAAGTTCTGCCGAGCCCAATAACGCAACGCAGCAATACAACTTTATACAATTGTCGATTAAAGCAAATAAAATCGTGAGTGCTAAAGCAGGTTTAGACAGCCGAAAAGCACCAGATAACTTACAAACACCACAACTAGAATGTAGTTTTAGTTAATTTGAGACATACCACCATGCAGGCAACGGATTTGATTTAAGTTGTCTGCGGTGTTTTTGAAAATAGGGATCGTATTTTTCAACTTCAGCCCAAAAAGCTGGGCTATGGTCAAAATGTTTAGTATGAGCTAATTCATGAATAGCCACATAACGAGCAATCTCGTGTGGCATCAACACCAATCCTGCATGTAGCATAATATTATGCTGACTACTACAACTACCCCAACGAGTTTTCGGACGGCGAATTGTGCATTCCCTATAAACCAAATGAGTGTGTTCACTTAACTCTTTTAAAAGTTTTGGCAATTCTTGTTTTGCAAACGCAATCACTGCACTTTGTAATGCCAAATATGGCTGCGTGTCTTTAAGAAATAAACAACTGCTTTCCCAATCGAATTGAAAAACTCGATGCTGCTTTTGAACAATGATCTGAAACGGTTGGTCTTTATTAAAAAAATAAATCTCGGAAGGAATATCAATCGATGCCGATTGAACATTTTGTTGCTTATTCCACGTCTCGGTCAACCATTGTTCAGACTGAGCCAAAAAATGCTGAATTTGTTTCTTACTACAAAACAAAGGAACCGTGAGACGGATTGAAGCAGGCTCGACACGTAAGCGCAATTTTCTTGCTCTTACGTGTCGAACGATTTTAATTTCTGGCATTTCCACAGACATTACTGTGCAGTACGCTCTTCAATACCATTATTTGTTGCAACAATTGCAATTGTTGCTGGATTTAAAGCGAAAATACCATTAGTCACAACACCCGGGATATTGTTAATGGTTTTTTCAACATCAAGTGCATTTAAAATATTAAGATTAAACACATCCAAAATCACATTACCATTATCTGTTACTACACCTTCACGATAAACTGGGTCGCCACCTAAACTCACCAACTTACGAGCCACAGCAGAACGAGCCATTGGAATAACTTCTACTGGAAGTGGAAAATCACGTCCGAGTTGATCAACCCATTTTGAATCATCAACAATACAAACAAATTTCTTAGCAATTGAAGCTACAATTTTTTCGCGTGTTAATGCAGCACCACCGCCTTTAATCATATGCATATGGCGGTCAATCTCATCTGCCCCGTCAACATACGCATCTAAACCACCGACATGGTTCATATCTACAACTTCGATGCCTAATTTTTTAAGGCGATCGGCAGTTGCTTGAGAACTTGCCACGGCAGCTTCTAATTGTAATTCAGGTAATAAATCAATGAGAAAGTTTACGGTACTTCCAGTCCCAACCCCCAAAATGCCACCTTTGGGTAAGTGTTTTAAAGCAGCTTTCGCAGCAGCTTGTTTCTTTTCATCTTGGGTTGCATATAGACTCATGACATCACTCAACTATTTTTTGACATTTATGCACCAATAATCGGCGCAAATGCACAGGGGTTTGCTACAATAACTTCCTATTTTAAACTGTTATAGGGAATATGAACATGCTGTCTCGTGTGGTACGACAAATTTTACAAGCAACGGTTTATGATGTTGCAATTGAAACACCTCTCGAAGCAGCTCCACGAATTAGTCAAAAATTAAATAATATTATTCGTTTTAAACGTGAAGATTTACAGCCTGTTTTTTCTTTTAAATTACGCGGTGCCTATAACCGTATTAGCCAATTACCTAAAGAACAACTCGAACGTGGCGTAATTTGTGCATCTGCCGGCAACCATGCTCAAGGTGTAGCATTATCAGGTCAACGTTTAGGAGTTCCAGCGATTATTGTCATGCCAAGCACGACTCCTGACATTAAAGTTCAAGCAGTTAAACGCTTGGGCGGTCAAGTTGTGTTACATGGTGATAGTTTTGATGTAGCAAATAAATATGCACAACAACGTGCCGAAGTTGAAGGACTTGTATTCATTCCACCCTATGACGATGAACTTGTGATTGCTGGTCAAGGTACAATTGCCAATGAAATCTTACGTCAATGGCGTGATGTAGAATATGTGTTTGTTGCTGTAGGTGGTGGTGGCCTTATTTCAGGCGTAGCAGCTTACCTAGGTGAAGTTGCACCACACGTAAAAGTTATTGGTGTTGAATATGAAGAGTCTGCTTGTTTAAAAGCAGCCCTAGAAGCAAATGAACGTGTAATTTTGCCACATGTAGGCTTATTTGCAGATGGTACAGCCGTTGCCCAAATTGGTGCTTTACCTTTTGATATTATTCGTTTGCGCAAATCTGACAATTCAGGCCCGATTGTTGATCCTGACATTGTCACTGTGAATACAGATGAAATCTGTGCAGCAATTAAAGATACATTTGATGAAAACCGCAGCATTGTTGAACCTTCTGGTGCAATGGCCTTAGCGGGTATTAAAAAATATATTCACGAACATAAAATCAGCAATAAAAATATGGTGTCGATTGTATGCGGCGCCAATATGAATTTTGACCGTCTACGTTATATCGCGGAACGCACCGAGTTAGGTGAACAGCGTGAAGCCATTTATGCGGTTACCCTACCTGAAGAAAAAGGCGCATTTTTAGGCTTTTGCCGTGCTTTGCATGGCCGAAATATCACTGAATTTAACTACCGAGCAAACAATACAGATGAAGCGCAAGTATTTGTCGGTATTAGCTTAAAAGGTGGTGATGCAGAACGTCATGAAATTTTGGAACAATTAAAGCAACAAAATTATGTTGTAGATGACCTGTCTGATGATGAGGTTGCTAAGCTACATATTCGTTATCTAATTGGCGGTCATGCAAATCTAGATGATGAAAGACTGTTCCGCGTTGAGTTCCCAGAACGTCCAGGTGCCCTTTTAACCTTCTTAACTCGTTTAGGCCCAACTCATAATATTACGTTGTTCCATTACCGTAATCATGGTGCAGCAGAAGGACGTGTTTTAGTAGGCTTACAAGCAACCGATGCGAAACAAAATCCTGATGGCTTAATTGAAACACTTGAGCAAATTAGTTATCCGTATGCAGAAATTACGAATAATGTGGGCTACAAACGTTTCTTGAAATAATCTTCATGTTTAATGAATAAGCCGACAAATTTGTCGGCTTATTCATATAATTCTTTTAATATTGCCCTCATATTTACATTGCCTCTCTTTATCTCAAAGAAAATATCCTTAAAAATAAACGTCTAATCAGGAAACAAGGATCAATATGGCACAGTTTGCAGTCATTGGCTTAGGAAGTTTCGGAGCAACTGTTGCTCAAGAGCTCACAAAATTAAATCATGATGTTATTGGCATTGATACGGTAAAAAAGAATGTTGAAAATCTTGCCGACGTTTTAACTCATGCCGTCATTGCCGATGCGACTGACGAACACGTACTTGATGAACTAAATATTCAAAATTGTGATGCAGTTGTGGTCGCAATTGGTGAAGATATTGAAGCAAGTATCTTATGTGTACTCAATTTAAAAAATTTAGGTATGGACAAGATATGGGTAAAAGCAAAAACTAAAGCACATCACACCATTTTGTCGCACCTTAATATCAATAAAATTATTCATCCTGAAGAAGATATGGGGGTACGAGTCGCCCAAGCACTGAACTATCCCATGGTGAGTCGCTATATGTCTTTAGAAGATGACCACTACATTATAAAAATTGAAATTCCAGAGAAACTTAACGGCATCAACCTATATGGCATTATGCAGCAAGCACCCCAGGTCAAAACATTGCTCGTAAAAAGACAGCAACAAATTTTGTTTGAGACCGAAGAAAATTTCACCTTGCAAACACATGACATTCTTATTTTAGAAGGTCATTTACCGCAGTTAAAAAAACTTTCTAATTGCTTCATATAAGAGGCGAAACCTAGAATATGTCTATATATCCCAAGCCCCATAAAACTTTAAATTTAAGCCCTCCTTCACTCTTGGCATTGGGGTTTCTGGGCTTTATTATTTTTGGTACTTTATTACTAAAACTGCCATTTGCCAATACAGGTCATGTGAGCTGGATGGATGCGCTCTTTACAGCCACCTCAGCAGTTACAATTACCGGTTTATCTGTTTTAAATATTCATGAGTCTTTTACGCTGTTTGGGCAAACTATTATTTTGTTATTGATTCAATCGGGTGGCTTGGGTTTTATGACTTTTGCCATATTGGCTGCCTTAAGTTTGTCACCCAAAGTTGGTCTTAAACAGCAAATGATGGCACAAGATAGTCTCGGTCAAACCAGCCTATCAAAGGTTACTTTTGTTGCTAAGGGCGTTGTCACTTACACCCTTATTTTTGAGCTTATTGGCATAATTATTCTCACGACTGCTTTTACACCAATATACGGTTTTGCACGTGGATTGTATTATGCGATTTTTTACAGTATTTCCTCATTTAACAATGCTGGTTTTTCATTATTTTCTAATAGTTTAATCAGTTTTCAAAGCAATTATATGATTTGTATAACTGTTAGCATACTCTATACCTTGGGCGGACTTGGCTTTTTGGTTCTCATGGACATTAAGCAAAATAAAAAGTGGAAAAAACTCACGCCGAATAGCAAGCTGATTCTTACAACTATTACCGTGATTAACCTTATTGCCTTTATTTTAATTTGGGCTTTAGAAGCTCAAAATCCTCATACGCTAGGAATGCTGAGTGTAAGTGACCAAGCATTAAATGCTTGGTTTCAAGCCACTGTTCCACGCTCATCAGGATTTAATACTATTGATACAGGCGCAATGACCAACAGCAGCTCCTTACTCATGATGTTGCTTATGTTTATTGGTGGTGGTTCACTCAGTACAGCTGGTGGAATCAAAGTTGGAACCTTTGTCATTTTAGTGTTGAGTGTTATTTCATTTTTACGGCGCACAGATGAAATCCGCATATTTAATCATTCAGTCGCACACGAAACGACGTATAAAGCTTTAGCTGTAACAGCGATTACGAGCATACTCATTTTCATGGGGTTCTTTATTATTTTGCTTTTAGAACCTAAAGCAGACTTTATGAACTTGCTGTTTGAAGTTGTTTCCGCAGCTTGTACTGTGGGGCTTTCTCGTGGCATCACGCCAGAGCTGCATAATGGTAGTTTATTCATTTTAAGTTTGTTGATGTTTGCTGGACGTCTCGGTCCCTTAACACTGGCTTATTTAATTGCCACTCCGAAAAAAAGTCGGCTCAAACATCCCCAAGCCAATATTCAAATTGGATAATAAAAAAGCCGCTTTTAAAGCGGCTTTTTTTACAAGTAAAAACTTAGTACCAGTTCATGAGTGAAACACCCAAGCCCGCGTAGGTTGCTCGGTGGTTATAGTCAATTAAGCTTTCACCGTAACCATTAAACAACTGGAAGTGTCCACGCAGTTTGCCACTGATTGGAAAAGCCCAATCAAATTGAACAGCACCATGGGAATCATCACCGCCTTTCAATGAATGACGCAGCATTAAAGAGAAATCATTCTGCTTCCATTTATAAAATGCTGTTAAATCACCACGGCCAATGTAATCTTCCATATCCGGGTTATTATCATCTTTACTGTCTTCTTCAAGACGAATCCATGGACGAAGCATTACAGCAAAGTTACCACGCTCTAATCCAACGTTAAAAATCACACGGTTCCAGCTACGAGATAATGGATCTGAACGACCATTTGATTGATGGTTTAAGGTAACCCCAAGCAGACGCCCATCTAAACCAAGCAATTCATAGTTTGTTCTAAACATTAAACTTGCTTCAGGCTCATAATTCGTTTCACGGAAAGGACGAGATTCTTCAGCATTGAATGTCTGCCAACGTGAAGATTGGGTATAACCTACCCACAAATCACCATTATTTCCAAAAATATTTTCCCAAGCTTTAGTTTTTAAAGAAATCTGAAATTTACTTTCTGTTGATTTCAGATTTTGATCTTCTGTCACTGTATTATTTGGGTTCGGACTATGTGGCAACTCATTTTTATCACTGGTCCAGAATACAGGTAGTAAATAGACGGGTTGATAAGCACGAATATTCCAAACCCCTAGTTTACTTTTTTCAGACAACTCCCAACGTTGATCTAGCAAAGAAGTAGTGGGTTCAATTTTCGGTGCTTTACCAATTATTTTGATATTACTCACTGTATCTACCACCTTCTCTTTAAAAGTTTCAGGTGGAACAGCCGGCGCATCAATTTTTTTAACAGGCTCTGGTACAGCCGCAGCTTGAATAACGGGTAAAGCTGACGGTTTAAATACAGAGTCATAACAAGCCAGACGATCGGCATTCGAAGCAAGAGCAACACATGCATCTACAGTCGCAGGGGTTACAGGTGCCAAGGTGTCAGCATATGTTACAGACGCACACAAACAGCTAAGCACGATTCCCATGCTTAGCTGTAAAGATGTGCGTTCAAATTGTCTGAACGCCATGTTCATCTCCAATTTTTATTTTAATTAACTTGTTGAATGGTAAAGCCTAATTGTTGCAATTCATCGCGTTTCGCAAATGGTGCAACAACTGCTTTTACAGGAGTTTGCTCAACTAAATATTGACGAGCAACACGTTGTAAATCATCTAATGTTACATGCAACAATCTCTCACGCAAGAGACGGCGGAAAGCTGGTGTTCTTGCATGCAACAATGCATAACATGCAGTAATCGCCTCACCCGCTGGTGAACCTGGCTTATCCATACTTGCAACTAACCCAAGAATCGCTTCTTCAAGCTGATGAGGCTGTTGTTCCGTATTTAATAACCATTGCACACTTGCTTCAAAGTCTTTAAAAGTTTCTGCTAAACGTGGGTCACGGTAACTATAGAAACGGAATGAACATGCATTCCCATCATAACTTGCTCCACCACCGTACGCACCGCCTTTCTCACGAATGGCACTGTGTAAGAACCCATTACGTAAATAAGCTGCCAAGACCATTAAAGGAGCTGCATCTGGATGCGACACGTCCACCGCCTGATAAGCTGAAGCACAGAACTGAACATTTGCCTGAATTAACCATGCTTCATGATTATTGTCATTTGCTTGTTCTACGTGAGTTAATTCTGTTGCGGTTGCATCAACATTTAGTTTATCCCAAACATTTTGGATTTCTTCAACCAAACGTTCAGATTGATGTTCTTCACATACGAGCAAGAACTGTTTAGGCGCTTGCAATAATTTACGATGAATACGTTTTAATTCTGCAATCAGATCATCATATGCCGCAGTATCTTGAGTAATCTTAGTAACAAGCTCACCCAACCAGTTCAAAGCACCTAAACCAGTATTTTGATAGTCACGTTGAGCCAATGCACTCATATTACGTGATGCGATTTGCATTGCGTAGCTATGACCTGCTCCAGATAAGCGAGATTGCCAGCGTGTTTTACGTTGTTGCAATAACTCAATAATTCGCTCTTTTTCATCAAATCGAAGTTGTTCAAATGCTAATTTTAATAAATGAATTGCATCAAACTTCTGAGTCAAAGATTTAGTCGTTAATGTTAACCAAGCACTAATTTTATCTTTGTCATCAACTTTACTACGTAATGAAGCGCCCATTCCTAAACCACCACTTACAGCTGTTTGTAAGTTTTGTAGTTCAAGATAATCATATTCACCTGCACCCACTTCGCCCATCAAGATAGAAAGCAAATTGAAATAAGGTGACTTCACAATATCATCAGGGATTTGAATAAGTACTTGTTGATAGTAAATACCGTTCGTACCCGCATGGTACAAATTCAATGGCGTATCCATGCGATTACAAAGAATTTCGCGCAATTCGCCCTGCACAATATGCAAGTCAGCAGGTACATCTTCCAAACCTACTTTTGGTAATAGTTCAAGGTTGTCTGGAGTATCCTGACGTTCCTCTAACGCCTTAGTATTAGCGATAATTTCAGCCTTATCAGCATCTGTTAGCTTTTCGCCAATAGCAGCTAAACGTGCTTTTTCTGCTTCTTGCTCTTTTACAGATTTAGTTGGGTCTGGAATTAGAGTCATTTGCACACGATGAGGGTTATCGAGCAAATGTGTTTGAATCAGATTTGATAACCACATTGGGTCTTTCAATTCTTCTTTAACTTGTGCAATTGCGCTGTCAACATCCCAAATTTGGATTGGATCACTATGGTGAATCGCACCACTTAAGCCATTTAAAATTAAACTTAAGCCATATGGTGTACCGTCACCATTAATTTCACGCTGATGCAACTCAATTTGATGCAAGATTGCATCAACTAAATTACTATCAATTGGTTTTGCAGCCACATCACGTAGAATATTTAAAACACCCTCTCTAAAGCTTTGTGCATGTTCTGGGTTTGAACCTTGAATACCACAGTAGAAAGTCATTTCAAAATTACTATCGTCTACGCCCATTAATGGACCAGTCGATTGAGCATAACCACAAGTTTCTAGGTAATGACGTAATGGCGAAGCTGAGTTTTCTAGCAAAATTCCTTCAACCAAACGCATTCCCAAACGCAATTTCACATCATTTGCTTCTGGTAATAACCAAGATAGAACATGATAAGTTTTATCTTTTAAATCATCGCTATCAACACCATAGTTCTCTGTTACTTCAATTGGCGCTGCTAAACGTTTTTCAGGCTTAGAATATAAAGTTGTTCCAGCAGAAAACTTATGTAGAGCTAGTTTTTCAAATTGCTCTTGCAACTCATAAGCTGTTTGATTACCAAAGGTCATGAATACAGCATTACTTGGGTGGTAATGTACCTTATAAAAATCGACTAACTGCTCATACGTTAAATCAGGAATATCTTTCGGGTCGCCACCTGAGTTGTAGTGATAAGTTGTTTCAGGGAATAAATGATGAGCCAACTGATGATAAAGTTGATCAGACGGTGCACTCATCGCACCTTTCATTTCATTAAAAACAACACCTTTATAAACAGGTTGTCCATTTTCAAGTTCAATACGAATACCTTCTTGAGCAAAATCAAGAGGGTTCAAATTGGCAGCAAACGCCGCATCAAGATAAACAGAAAGTAAGTTTTGGAAGTCTTTTTTATTTTGAGTAGCAAATGGATATGCTGTCCAATCTGCTGCTGTAAATGCGTTCATGAATGTATTTAAAGAACGACGAATCATTAAAAAGAACGGATCACGTACCGGAAACTTTTCAGATCCACACAAAGCCGTATGTTCTAAAATGTGTGCCGTGCCTTTAGAGTCCATAGGCTGTGTTCTAAAAGCAACAAGGAATACATTTTCATCATAATCAGTTGCCAAGTGATAATGCACCGCACCTGTGACTTTATGCTTATATTCAGACACTAAAATATCTAATGCTTCTACATGGTGCTGACGTAGCAACTGAAACGCAGGGTGAACAGTTTGAGAAATGGTTTCAGTGACATCTACAGTCATGTGATCTCCTAACATATCGGATAAGTGAATAAGTCTCATTATAGCCTGAGTCAGCTTGAGATTGGCGAACAAAAGCCACGTAAAATACTATGTTTTTGTTGAGTCTTAGTTTTCATTGGCGTGGCTTTGATATCAAGTACATAGCCATGAATGTTTTATCCTAACAGAACATAAGCTTTTAATTCTATGTATATGATAGACATTGAATATAAAAGCTTATCAATTTTTATCTCACTGACCTATCCTCTGATCTTAATAATATTAGAACAACAATATTTTCCACTCTAATTTTTGAATTAACTGAATTTTATTCAACAAACTACAGCAAATCCAAGCAATGGTGTAAACTTAGCAACCTGATTTTTTTATTTTGTGACAACACATATGGCAACTGTAGATCTTTTTGCAATTGGTAATGCATTAATCGACCAAGAATTTAAAGTGTCTGATGATTTTCTGAATCAACAAGGCTTGCAAAAAGGCACAATGCAGTTGTCCGATGGCGACACTCAATCTGCTCTTTATGCAGAGTTAAAACAGCATCAAGACTACAAGGGTCAAGCAAGTGGCGGTTCAGCAGCAAATACGACTGTGGCCTTCAGCGCGCTAGGCGGAAGTGCTTTTTATGGTTGCCGCGTTGGCAATGATGATTTAGGAACAATTTACCTGCAAGGTCTAAATGAAGCAGGCATCCAGACTACCCCAAAATCGATCAGTGAAGGTGTAACTGGTACTTGTATGGTACTCATTAGCCCTGACTCTGAACGCACTATGCACACTTATTTGGGTATTACGGCTGAATTGTCTCAAGAGCAGATCGACTTTGAACCGTTAAAAACAGCAAAATGGCTTTATATTGAAGGTTACCTTTCTACAAGTGAAACAGCTCGTAAAGCTGTAAAACAAGCCAGAGAAATTGCAAAAGCAAGTGGTGTTAAAGTTGCCCTGTCTCTTTCAGATCCTGCAATGGTGCAATACGCTCGTGAAGGCTTGGAAGAGCTTATGGACGATGGCGTAGACTTACTATTTTGTAATGAACAAGAAGCCTTAATGTATACAAATACAACATCTGTAGAAGATGCGCTTGCTCAATTACGTTTTAAAAATCATACAGTAGTCATTACTCAAAGTGCTAAAGGTGCTTTAGTTTCTAACCCATCTCAACATTTCCATGTTGCAGGACGACATGTAGAAGCAGTTGATACAAATGGTGCAGGCGATGCGTTTGCAGGCGCATTCCTTTATGCCCTAAATTACCATCAAGATTTGAATGCTGCGGCTCAGTTAGCTATCTTAATTTCGAGTGAAGTAGTCTCTCAATTTGGCCCACGTTTAGCTGTTAATGATTACGCTAAACTTCTTGAAAATTTTCAGAAGGAATGTGCTTGAAATGGAAAGGATCTGTATGACGGAAGAAGTTCCTGAGCGTGAAGCCAGAGCTTTTGACACTTTACAAGGAACGACTATTTTCGTTACGCAACGTGACGGCGCATTCTATGCTTATCAGAATTTATGCCCACATTTGCAAACTGAGCTTGAATATTTAGAAAATCAATTTCTTGACCAAGATCAAGAATACATCCAATGTTCTACTCATGGTGCTTTATTTACCGTGGAAACAGGTGAATGTATTTCTGGACCATGTTTAGGCGATTTTTTAAATAAAGTTGAGCTTAAAGTACATTCAGATGGCGGTATCTATATCGTAGACTGAGACGACTAACATTAGAGTTTCTGCCATGGCTGATTTCTTTTTCAATTATTATCTTATGCCATTTCATTTAAGTGTAGTGGCTTTGATATTGCTCAGCGTGGTAGAAACCATTGGTATGTATATTGGACTCCGTCCAAGTCAGTTACTCAAAAAAATTGCTCCAGATTGGCTTTCTAACTCACCGCTACTTAATGTTAAATTTTCTAAAGCTCTAATTTTCGTTTTTTTACTGATCAATTTCAGTTATGCAGGTTACTTTTTACAACTCTCTTTCTTCGCAATACAACACTACTTTATTTCACCATTTTATTTGATTGTGCCCGCACTTGTGATCGCAATCTTTTTTACGGTGTTCATGATCCACTGCCTTGATCAAGTGATTAAGCCCAAGCTAACACATACTAACTATAACCTTTTAGGGCGCTTAGCCACTATTTCCAGTGGTAATGCCAGACCAGGCTTTTCAGCTCAAGCACGCGTACGTGATGAATTTGGTCAACTTCACTATGTTCAAGTAGAACCAGAATATGGTGAACTCGAATTATATTCCCAAGTCATTCTTGTCAGAGTGCATAAGAGCCATTATGTAGCTAAGAAAATTTCTATATCAAACGACCTTTTCGCACCCGATTAATTCTTAATTACTCTTGTAGTTTCTTATCCTTTTTTTGCAGGCTTCATTACGCCTGCATTTTATTATTTTCTTTTTAGTTAATTATTTATTATTCCGACCAATTTAGTTAGAAATAAAATTTATAAATATTATACACAACCATTTTAGTCGGTATTTAATTAAAACAAACTATTTTAATCAACTTAATAATTTTATTTATAAGCAATTTAGTAGGAATTAACAATTAATTCAAACTATTTTAGTATGATATTTATTTTAAAATAACAAACTATTGTTTTATATAAACTAATTATTTAAATATTCATTTTAAATATATTTAATGTTTATTTTTATTATATTTTGATTAATAATAAAATTAATATCAAATGAGGTTTAGTTTATGAGCCTTAATTTTCAAAATCTTAATCGTCGTTTAATTAAAGAAATCACTATTATTCTAATAATAAAAATAGTGCTTCTTTTAACGATTAAACATATTTGGTTTGATGCTCCCACCATCCCCAAAAATTTCGACAATCAGGTCGCCGAGCATATTGCTGGCGATAACATTTCCCACATTAAGGAGACACGTTGATGATTTCTGAAAGCGTGGTTGATCTTTCGCGGTTTCAATTTGCGATGACCGCAATGTATCACTTTCTTTTCGTCCCTTTAACTTTAGGTTTGGCATTCATTCTTGCCATTATGGAAACCACCTATGTCATTTCTGGTAAAGAAATTTACAAAGATATGACTAAATTTTGGGGAAAATTATTTGGTATTAACTTTGCTTTAGGGGTAACGACTGGCTTAACAATGGAGTTTCAGTTTGGAACAAACTGGGCTTATTACTCACATTATGTCGGTGATATTTTTGGTGCACCATTAGCAATCGAAGGCCTGATGGCATTCTTCCTTGAGTCAACATTTATTGGTCTATTCTTCTTTGGATGGGACCGTTTAACTAAGGTTCAGCATCTAGGGGTGACTTGGTTAGTGGCGCTTGGTTCCAACATGTCAGCGCTCTGGATTTTAGTGGCGAATGGATGGATGCAAAACCCAGTAGGTGCAGCATTCAACTTTGAAACAATGCGTATGGAATTAGTTGATTTCGGTGCGCTTATCTTTAACCCTGTAGCTCAGGTTAAATTCGTCCACACTGTATCTGCGGGTTATGTAACTGGTGCAATTTTTGTACTTGCTATCTCAAGCTACTACTTGCTTAAAAAACGTGATCTACCTTTCGCACGTCGTTCATTTGCAATTGCTGCAATTTTCGGTCTTGCATCTACACTTTCAGTGATTTTGTTAGGTGATGAGTCTGGCTATGAGCTAGGTGATGTTCAAAAAACTAAACTCGCTGCGATAGAAGCTGAATGGGATACTCACCCTGCTCCTGCTCCGTTTACTTTGTTTGGCGTACCGAATCATGAAGAAATGCGGACAGATTATGCAGTTAAAATTCCATATGCATTAGGTTTAATTGCAACTCGCTCAACAACCAAAGAAGTTACTGGTCTTAAAGACCTCATGCAACAGCATGAAGTTCGTATTCGTAACGGTATGCTTGCCTATGCTGAACTTGAAAAATTACGTGCAGGTGATCGCTCACCAGAGTTATTGGCTTCATTTGAAAAAAATCAAAAAGATCTGGGTTATGGCCTACTTCTTAAGAAATATGCACCAAATGTAGTTGATGCAGACGAGCAACATATTAAAGCTGCTGTAAAAGACACTGTTCCAAATGTTACAGCACTATTTTTCTCTTTCCGCGCTATGGTTGCATCGGGCTTCTTAATGCTCCTACTTTTCATTTTAGCGACTTGGTCTGTAGCAAAAAGAAATGCTGAAAATAAACCTTGGCTACTTAAATACGCGTTATTTGCTTTGCCACTTCCTTGGATTGCTGCACAAACTGGCTGGTATGTAGCTGAAGGTGGCCGTCAACCATGGTCTATTGGTGAAATCTTACCAACCCACCTCTCTACTTCTAGCTTAAGTACGGGTGATGTATGGGGCTCGATTCTTGCGCTAGCAGCGTTCTATACCGTCCTTTTGATTATTGAAATGTATTTAATGATTAAGTTTGCTCGCTTAGGACCAAGCTCTTTGCACACTGGCAAATATCATTTTGAAAAGCAAGAACCGAAAGCAAGTGTTAATGGGGAGGCCTTATCATGATTGAATATGAACTATTAAAAATCATTTGGTGGGTGTTGGTTGGTGTACTTCTGATCGGCTTTGCTCTCACTGATGGTTTCGACATGGGCTCCATGGCGCTTATGCCTTTCGTTGGAAAAACTGATAGTGAACGCCGTGCCGCCATCAATACCATTGCACCGCATTGGGATGGTAATCAGGTATGGTTCATTACAGCTGGGGGGGCACTATTTGCCGCATGGCCGATGGTCTATGCAGTAGCCTTCTCTGGCATGTACTGGGCACTCTTGTTAGTTCTATTTGCGCTTTTCTTGCGACCAGTTGGCTTCGATTACCGTTCAAAACTTGAAAACACAAAATGGCGTAATTCTTGGGATTGGGGCCTGTGTATTGGCGGTGCTGTACCAGCGCTTGTATTTGGTGTGGCCTTTGGTAATTTATTCTTAGGTATTCCTTTTAGTTTAGATAGCACATTACGCTCTGAATATACTGGCAGTTTTTTTGCGCTTCTCAACCCATTTGCCTTAGTTTGCGGCATTGTCAGTCTATCAATGCTTTGTGCGCACGGTGGTGCATGGCTCATGCTGCGTACTGATAAAGCTTTAAAACAGCGCTCTGCTAAAGCAACGCAGATTATGGCCGCTATATTTTTAATCAGTTTCCTTGTTATTGGCGCATGGCTCTATTTCGGGCAAGTTCCAGGTTATAGCTATGCTGTTGCCATTGAACCAAATGCTGCACTTAACCCTTTAGCTAAAGAAGTGGTGACTAATAGCAATCCGGGTTGGATGAACAACTACAGTACCTATCCAATTACTAAAGTTGCCCCAGTTCTTGCAATATTAGGCGCAATCATTGCAATTTTTGCATCCTCAAAAGCAAAAGCGGGCTTAAGTTTTACTGGCACAAGTTTAATGATTGTAGGAGCAATTTTAACTGCTGGCTTTGCCCTATTTCCGTTCCTACTTCCATCTAGTATCAACCCTAACTCTAGTTTGACGATGTGGGATGCTGTATCAAGCCACCTAACTTTAGGCGTTATGACTGTAGCTGCTGGTATTTTTGTTCCTCTTATTTTGATCTATACCAGTTGGTCTTATTACAAAATGTGGGGCGTCATTACCAACAAACACATCGAATCAAACTCGCATAGCTTGTATTAAGGAGAACACAATGTGGTATTTCGCATGGATCCTTGGCATTTTGATGGCATGTTTTGCGGGTGTACTCAGTGCACTTTATATCGAACATCATCAAAATTTAGATGAGGAATAAATGATGGCAAAAGCAATGACAGCATCAAATCATCGAAAAGCTCAAGCATTTGCAATGGCCCTTTCTTTTCTGTTGGCATTGCCTCTTGCTGCAATTTTGTTGGTTTACCCTTCACTCATGCTAGATGCTAACGGACACTACAATCATAGCCAGCTTATGCTGGTGATGATTGGTATTTCTGGTGGTTTTATTTATGGAGTGGGTTTCGTACCCAATTTCTGGCTATGGAAATGGCTATTTAGCCCATGGGTGGCTTGGCCTCTCATGCTTTTAGGCTATTACATCTGGTTTCTAACCTAAATCAAAAAGACCTCATTTGAGGTCTTTTTTCATTTCGAGCAATTTAATAGGTGCTGATCACAAATTAATTCGATTGTTCAGCTAACCATGCCATAAATTTTTGACGCTCAGCTTTAGATGCTTTCTGCCAAGTTTCAACTAAACGTTGATCATTCGTTTGTGCTCCACCTGTTACTGCCATAGACGTTGCAGTTGGCACAACAACTTGAGCAGAAGCAGGTTTAGCCGATGCATACACTGCTTCAGGCTGTGGTTTAGATGATCTAGTTGTAAAGTCAGTTACTTTACCCAACAAGCCAGTTGCAAACCATGGCTTTGCTTCATTGTTTGCGCCCGTTTGTTTCACAATTAATTCATTATTTGCACTGTACAAAGCAACTGTTGGTTGTTCAGCATATTTTTTCGCTTTTTCAAAATCTTTAGGCACATCTACCATTGAAAGCTTATAAGTTTGCCCATCTTGTAATCTAGGTGTTTGGATTGTGACTACACCAGATTTAACAATGTCATGCTCACCATTTAAATGTTCAAAGTATTCTTGGTAGCGCACGCTTAAGCTCGTCTCACCTGCATCGACCTTATAATTATTTTTAGATGAACGAAATAACCCAGAACTGACTTCTTGACCATTTACAGCAAGGATTACAATTTCCTCTGGTGCTGTAATTGTAACTGCTGAAAATACTGAACCGCTGAGTAATAAACCAATTGCAGCAACACCTAATCTTAAAGTCATCTGTCTCTTTCTCTATATTTGATAAGCTATTAAATCATGAGCAATATGCAATATGATTGTGACTATTTGATGACAGTGTCATTAATGGCTAGTTTTCCTATTTATTATTTTTAAATATTCAATTGAATTTAATCATTATCTATTTTATTTAGTTTTTTCACTATTATTAAAAAAGAAAAAAGAGTACCTATTTAGGTACTCTTTTTTGAATTTGCATTAATTGAAAGTTTTGAAACGATCAGCATCATTAATAAATGCTTTTTCGCCTGCTGGAGCTTCAACTGAACCAAATACTAATTGAGCACGTAATTTCCAAGTTGCTGGAACATCAAATGCTTCAGCTGCTTCAGCATCAACAATCGGGTTATAATGCTGCAAAGATGCACCTAAACCAAGCTCTGAAAGCGCAGTCCAAGTTGCAAATTGAGCAATCGCGCTTGAATGTTCAGACCATACTGGGAAGTTATCTGCATATAATTCGAATTGCTCTTGTAAGCTTTTAACAACAGCTTGGTCTTCATAAAATAGAACCGTACCAACACCAGCTACAAAGCTATCAATTTTTGTGTTTGTACCAGCAAAAGCTTCTGCAGGAACAATTTTACGCAATGCTTCACGAACTAAATTCCAGAATTTAGCATGTGATTCACCGTATAGTGTCACCACACGTGAAGATTGTGAGTTAAAAGCTGAAGGACTATGTTTAACCGCTTCACGGATAGTTTCTTCAATTTTAGTGCGATCTAATGCAACATTTTTACCGATTGCATAAATTGTACGACGATTTTTAATTTTATCTAAGAAAGTAGACATTTTGTTATTTCCTACCTATTTGATTGACCATGGGCCGTTGTTTGGGAATGAATACAGTGTATTAAAGTCATTTTTCATAATCAGCATTAAAAATATGACAGTTCGTTTTATTTTCGCAACAATAAAAAAAGATATACATATAAAAAAGCTCCACCATGTTAGTGAAGCTTTTTTATTGCTGACAACTAATTATTTATCTGTTTCAAACAGTGCGGCAACAAATGATTTAGCCGAGAATGGTCTTAAATCATCAATTTTTTCACCGACGCCAATAAAACGAATTGGCACATGGGTGCGACTTGCAATATTAAAGAGCACGCCACCTTTCGCAGTTCCATCTAACTTGGTAATTGTAATACCTGTTAGGCCCACAGCTTGGTCAAACTCTTGCACTTGGTTAATTGCGTTTTGACCAGTGCCCGCATCTACCACCAACATAATTTCGTGAGGTGCAGTTGCATCAATTTTTTGCATCACGCGTTTAACTTTTTTAAGTTCTTCCATCAGGTTGCTTTTATTATGTAAACGACCTGCTGTATCTGCAATTAATACGTCAATTCCTTTAGCGCGAGCACTTTCAAAAGCATCAAAAATAACAGAGGCACTATCAGCACCGTGACCTTGTGCGACCACAGAGATATCATTACGTTCACCCCAGATCTGTAATTGTTCTGTCGCTGCGGCACGGAATGTATCCCCTGCAGCCAACATCACTTTTTTACCTTCACCTTGCAAACGCTTCGCCAATTTACCAATAGTTGTGGTTTTACCAACACCATTTACCCCAACCATTAAAATCACATAAGGCGATTTGTTAGGATCAATATGTAAAGGCTTAACACGTGGGGCCAATAAAGCTACCAACTCTTCTTGTAACGCTTTATAAAGAGAGTGGGAATAGATCAAATCACCACGAGCAGTACGCTCTGTCAAATTGGTAATGATTGTTTTAGTGGCCTCAACGCCAATATCTGCAACCAATAATTGTTCTTCGACTTCTTCCAGTAATTCATCGTCAATTTCCTTGCCACCGATCAAGATATTGACCATACCATCAGCAAAATTACGACGAGTTTTGGTTAAACCTTCTTTCATCCGGCCAAAAAAACCAGCTTTTGGTTGTTCAACCGCAGTATCTGTAGAAGCTAATTCAACTTTGGCTGCTTCAATATTTTCTTGCGATTTAACAGGAGATTCAACGATGGGAACATCGATAGCAGGTAAATTAGGTAATGTGACATCGTCATCACCGATCTCAGCATCTATCAAGAATTTATTTTGCATATTCGATTGTTGCTCCATGCGGATTCCTTGAAAAGCAGCGCGTTTAAAAAGATAAAGTTTAGCATAAATTCAAAATTTTGCCTGCCACAATAGTGCTCAAAAAGCTTTGGAAACCAAGATTTAGCCTGATTAATCCAATTACTGGGTATCTTCTTGGGCAAGTGCGGGATATTGCTTAATACGAGCACCTTCAAATTGGTAAGCATGCATTAGCTTTAAATAATCTGCCCGATGAATTTCTGATTGAGCTATTAACAACTCAGCCATATCTTGAGTTCTTGGATAAGTCGCCTGATGAGAAAGTTGTATAATTCGTTGATATTGTTCCGGACTAACAGGCCGAAGTAATGCTAAATATGACAGCACAAAAATACAGCCAATGACAATAACCACAAATAGGTTAAAACATTGATCAACTTTTAACTCAGACTTTAATTTAAGAAAATTTTGTTTGAATATGAGCATGACCTACCTCGAATTAGTGTAGTGTAGGGTTCAATGCTCATAAGCACAAGATCAAACATCCAGTAAGGTTAATAATCGTACCTTACTGGATAGAATGCTTAACTTATTAATGAACGAATGACAGAAAAGTATAAAATTGCCGCAATAATCACCAATACTAAAAGCATCGCAAAAATACTTAACCCTTCTTCTGCATCTGCTGGATGCAACTCATCATCGTCAGCAATTTTTCGAAGTTCACCATCATAAACTTGATAAAACCAGTTTTTTTGGGCAGGTTCCAAATGCCCAGCAAAATCAAATACTCTTTTGCGCTGTGCAAGACAATAGTCACCTAAATGGATTTCCTGATGAAAGATAGCTTCATCTAATAATTTACGGTGATAGTGGGCCAGTTCTATGATTTGTTCCTCTTTAGGCGGAGTATCAAAAACAAAGCCGTCGATTGTATTTGTCATATTTTATTCTCCTTGTCTTTTATTCTCATATTGATTTTAATCAAAATTATTTGTGAATAATGTTTAATCATGTATCCTAATAGTGAATTAAGCGATTGCACGAATAGTTGACAAATCCATCAATTTGTAATATTAGTTTAATAATTCTAAGTTAAATTAATTTAAAGGCAGTGACCTTTAGAAAAAGTAATCATAATTACAATAAGGAGTTTTATATGATTCAACGTATCTCTCATCATGATTTAGAACATGTATACGCAACTGCAGTAAACACAATTCATTCTCAAATGAATTTTCAAGATGCAGTTACACAGTTAGAAGAAGTTGCTCGCGCTGGGCACGGTAAAGCTGCTTTATTCTTAGCAGAATTGTATTATCAAGGTTTCCGTGTTGAACGTGACTCACTTAAAGCACAATATTGGCAAAAGTTAGCCACAATGCAAGCATAAAGAAACGTCACCTAGGTGGCGTTTTTTTACGTCTGTAAAAAACCCAAAGTTATCAATTTGTCTAAAGCCTTACTTCGCTACTTGAGTTTCACTCAATTCGCATTTTTATAGCTGTGAATATCTGTTTACGATTTGATACCTGTTTAAACTGAAATGTCATCTATTTTTTCTATAATAAGCAAGACAAGTTAAGAACCATTAAATTGACAATGAATAGTTTAAGCAATCTACAACCGGTTTCAAAAGACTTGATGATTAAGATTTATATTTTAAGAACCATGATGTATTGCGGAGTTCTTTGGGGATTATTTCATCAAGGATGGGCAATTAAATCAGATCAGGAAGACTTTATTTTCCCTTTTTGGCTCAATGGCTTGCAAGCTCACCGCTATGCGAAAGAACATTGGCCACATTACAAACCAAGAAGAATTACTCCCAAAGATTTCCACGAATCTTTATTGCCAACCTTAACCAGACTCAACGTTACGCCAGCTTTGTTTAATTCCTCTCATCGAAAGTTGAAATTATCTACTCAGCAAATGCATCATTTCTTTTTTAAACAACCGCACTGGCAAGAAGCCTAAAATTCTTTAGATTCTTAGCCACTATTTAGAATGCTTTTTGAACGCTTGATTGTAAAACTTGTATTTGAATGACTATCAAGTCTTTGCATTTTTATAAAATCAAGCTAATTTAAAACAAAATGATAAAACACGGGACAGAAGAAATGACAATCGTTGCACAAGTAATCAAAAACAAATCAGAACAAGATATTTTTACAATTTCTCCAGAAGCCACTGTCCTTGAAGCGATTAAGATTATGGCTGATAAAGGAATTGGTGCGTTAGTGGTAGCTGATGGCGAAAAAGTTGTCGGAATTTTATCTGAACGTGACTACACGCGAAAAGTGACACTTATGGAACGTTCTTCATATAGCACTACAGTCGCTGAAATTATGACATCTAAAGTACTTACTGTAAGCCTGAACAACACCGTGGAAGAGTGTTTACAGTTAATGACAGACCGCCATTTACGTCATTTACCTGTATTGGACAATGAAAAATTAGTTGGTTTTATCTCTATTGGTGACTTGGTAAAAGCAGCAATGGAAGATCAGAAGAACCTCATTGAACAGTTAAAACAGTATATCTCTGGTTAATGATTTGAAATAAAAAATGGGCATATACATGCCCATTTTTTATTACTAAAACTTAAAGGTAGTTATTAATTAAAGCGACTAAACGCTCTAACAAATCATCAGCCTGCGCTTGAGTCATATTAATAGGTGGTAATAGGCGAACTACTGAACCTGCTGTAACGTTGATAATAAGCTTGTATTGATCACGCGCAATGGCAACAAGTTCAGCACAGTCTTTCGGCAATTGAATACCAATCATCATACCAAAACCACGCACCTGAACATTCTTATCAGCTAACTGGGCACGAAGTTGATCAACAATATAGCGTCCCACTACTGCCGCATTTTCTACAGCATTTTCTTTTTGGATTGTATCGATTACTGTATAAACCACACGAGAACCTAGTACAGTACCGCCATAGGTAGAGCCATGACTACCAGGTCCTAATAAACCAACAGCTTTACCTTGTGTCATTACTGCTCCAACCGGAAAGCCATTTCCAAGCCCTTTCGCAGTCGTCAAGACATCAGGCACAATATTGGTATGCTGATATGCAAAATATTTACCTGTACGGCCATTCCCTGTTTGGATTTCATCTAGCATCATTAGCCAGTTATGCTGATTACAAATATTACGGACTTCTTCAAGATAGCTAAAGCCTTGAGGAGCAGTATTAATACCACCTTCACCTTGAATTGGTTCAATCAAAATTGCCACGATATCTGGATGCTGCAATGCCGCTTCTTGAATTGCTTCCACATCACCAAATGGCACACGAATAAAATCGTTGGTTAAAGGAGCAAAGCCATCTTGTACTTTCTTATTACCTGTTGCTGAAAGTGTTGCTAAAGTACGACCATGAAAAGATTGTTCTGCCACAATAATCATTGGTAAACGTACGCCTTGTTGAGTACCAAATTTACGAGCAATCTTAATTGCACCTTCATTTGACTCAGCACCACTATTTGAAAAGAAGATTTCTTCCATGCCAGAAACTTCAGCAAGTTTCTGAGCAGCCGCAGTTTGCCAAGGAATTTCAAATAAATTACTTGTGTGCACAAGTGTTGCAGCTTGTTCAGCAATTGCTTCCGCAATAATCGGGTGTGCATGACCTAAACCACATACAGCAATACCCGTTAAAGCATCTAGATATTCTGTACCATCTTCAGTATATAGATATGCCCCTCGGCCTCGTACAAAACTGATCGATTGGCGACCATAAGTAGCCATTAAGTGTGATGGTTGATCAGGTTGTATTGGAGCTAGGGTAATATCAGTCATAACGAACTCTGTCTGTATGAGGTTTTAAGAAGGGTTTATATAAGCAAAAACTGGCTCTGATGAAAAGTCTCATCAATCATTTATCTAAAATTTCGTCCGCTTTTCACTATCACTTCGGTTTATACAATAAAATATTGAATATTCAATGCAACTTTAAGTAATCAGGTGGTTTGCAAAGCAACATAAACACCCCCTATAATGCTGCTAGATTAGTTGAGGATCTATTTATGACTGAACAAGCACGTGATACTGAAGCGTTAATCCGCGATCAAATTGCGAAGCATCCCGTTTTACTTTACATGAAAGGCACTCCACAGTTTCCACAATGTGGTTTCTCTGCACGTGCAGTAGAGGCGCTCAGTCAAATTGGTCGTCCATTTGCATATGTAAATATTTTGGAAAATCCTGATATTCGTGCAATGTTACCAGCAATTGCGAATTGGCCTACATTCCCGCAACTTTGGGTAAATGGCGAACTTATTGGCGGTAGCGATATCATGCTTGAAATGTTCCAAAATGGCGAATTAAAACCATTAGTAGAACAATATAGCGCTGCACCAGAAGCGTAAATAATAAAAAAGCCAATCAATTGATTGGCTTTTTTATACGCTCAATTTTAAAATTCGCTTACTCCAACATAGCGAAATAAATCTTCCACACCTAAGTCAGATTTTAAAACAATCAAATTTTCATAGCTTGTTGTCGTTAGAGCTTCAAAAATATTCATATTTGGATCTTCGTGTAACTCATCCACATTCTGGTTCATGCGTTCTTCAAATCGATCTGCAACAAATTCAAAGCCCAAGTCCATAGCAATAAATAAAGTATGTTCACATGGCTGAACATATTGTTCTTGTGCCCAGTCAATGATCGCTTGTTTGCAAAATGGGCACTCGATATTCGTAGAGGCATCGTTAAGTTCTATCAATTGATAAGGCATTAGATTTGAAAAGTAGAGAAAAACATAGTGTAGAAGAAATTGATTAATAGTTCCATATATAGCCTAGAAACCTCTTTAAAATACTCACATTAAAATTACAATGTAATGACAACATAATTTCAAAATCTATTTTTACTAGTTAGATATTGAGTTTATCGCCTGCTTACAAAAAATTTAGTATAAGAATTATCGTTGCAAAAATAATAATGTAAAATCATGGTTGTTGCAGAAATAGGATATTTTAATGCTCACTGATCTTGATGATTTTTATTGTTTTGCTCTTGTTGTTGAGCATGGCGGTTTTAGTGCTGCTGAGCGTGTAACAGATATACCAAAATCAAAATTAAGTCGCCGCGTGTACAGCTTAGAAGAAAACTTAGGGGTTCGCTTAATCCAGCGTAGTTCTCGTCATTTTGCTGTTACAGATATTGGGATGGATATTTATAGACATGCTCAAGTTATGATGAACGCTGCACAAGCTGCTCATGATTTGGTTGATCATTTAAGTATTCAACCTAGAGGCGTGGTAAAAGTTAGTGTGCCTGTTGATATTGCTCAAAATCAACTTCCTAAAATCCTACCTGCTTTCTTAAAAAAATATCCAGAAATTCGTTTGCAACTCATGGTCAGCAACCGTCGAGTAGACGTCATTAATGAAGGGATTGATATTGCCTTACGCGTTCGCTCAAAACTGGATGATGATCCAAGCTTAGTTCTTAGACAGTTTGCGCTTATAGAACAAAGCCTATTCGCAAGTCAGGCCTATTTAAATGAGTTTGGGGATATAAAAAACCCAGAGCAACTCAGTGAACACCGTATTTTGAGTTTGTCTGAAGAGCATCTCGATCAACAATTCATTTTGCATGGACCTGACAATCAACAGAAGAAAGTCAAAGTTAGCCCTATTGTAATGGGTACCAACATACATATGTTAGCTCAATTAGCGAGTCAAAACTGTGGTATCGCATTACTACCAGAGAGTGCAGCAGAAGATTTCTTGAAGTCTGGACAACTTTTACAAATCTTACCTGAATGGAAAGCGCCTCATGGAATATTACACGCCGTATATCCATCACGCCGAGGATTGCTACCTGCTGTTCGAGTATTTATTGATTATTTAGTTGAACATCTTTCTGAGCGTTAAAATAAAAAAGTTCGATAATTTATCGAACTTTTTTTATATTTTTCAAATTGCAGGATAGTTTCCCACACCTTCTGGCCATGGGGTTAATAGTTCAAAACCAGTATCTGTTACTGCAACCATATGTTCCCATTGAGCAGATAATGAATGATCTTGAGTAATGACTGTCCATCCGTCATTTAACTCTTTTACTTGCGGTCTACCTGCATTCACCATTGGCTCAATGGTAAAAACCATCCCTTTCTTTAAAACCAAGCCTTGCCCGCGCTGCCCATAGTGCAAAACATTAGGTTGCTCATGATAGACCTTACCAATCCCATGCCCACAGTATTCTCGAACAATACTATAGCCTTCTCGGTGGGCAACCGACTGAATAGCATAACCAATATCACCTAATGTAGCTCCTGGCTTAACAGTGTGAATACCTGCAACCATGGCCTCATAAGTTGTATCAACTAATTTTTTCGCTTGTGGATTTACATTACCCACAAAATACATGCGGCTCGTATCACCAAAATAACCATCTTTAATAATTGCGACATCAATATTAATAATATCGCCGTCTTTTAAAATTTTATTCGGCGATGGTATCCCATGGCAAACCACTTCATTGACTGAAGTGCATATCGTTTTTGTAAAACCGTGATATCCCACATTAGCAGGAATAACTTTTAAATTATTTACAATATAGTCATTACAGAGGTTATCTAAATACTCAGTAGATACGCCCGGTTTAATATAGGCCTCTATCATTTCTAAAACTTGTGCCGCCAAGCGTCCAGAAACTCTTAATTTTTCCAGATCTTGTTCAGTTTTAATGGTAACAGTAGAAGCTCTCATTCAATTCTATCCTCGCAGACAAGAAACATGCCCTTCCCTACAAAAACCTAAGGTAATTCAAAATATTTTAGGATGAATATAAGTCAGACCAAAAGTCTAAAATGCTTAAATATTCGGCATTCACAATAAAAATTTATCTTTTTATTCTTACATATTTTTTATAAAAAGTCAGAACTTAAAAAGAAGTTCTTTTCTCCTTTTAATGGCTTTTCAAGTACATACTTTAACCAAACAAACGCTTATAACACTATATATGGTTTTAACCACCTGAAAAAAAGCTTTTTCACATAAATTAGCGCTTGATCATGATTACTTTTGCTCTAAAATTCCTTCTTTTTTATTAAATTTAATTTATGCAACATCTTCGTACCGGAGATATTATTGCCTTAGGTTTTATGACCTTTGCCCTTTTTATTGGGGCTGGCAATATTATCTTTCCTCCCATCGTTGCTCAACAAGCTGGTGAGCATGTATGGTTAGCTGCACTAGGCTTTTTAATTACAGCTGTCGGCTTACCTGTAATTACCATCATGGCACTCTCTCGTATGCAGGGTTCCATTGAAATTATTAGTTCTCCCTTAGGTCGAGTAGCAAGTCTGATTTTGACAGTTATTTGTTATTTGTCAGTCGGCCCTCTATTTGCTACCCCTCGTACAGCTACTGTTTCTTATGAAATTGGTTTTTCCTCTTATTTTGGAACATCAAGTAGTAGTCTTTTAATCTATAGCGCAATCTACTTTTCATTTGTAACTTTAGTTTCACTTTATCCAAACAAGTTATTGGATACAGTTGGACATGTACTTGCGCCGCTTAAAATTATTGCTTTAGCAATTTTAGGAATTGCAGCAGTCATGATTCCTGCGGGTTACGTACCTGCCCCGATTAACCATTACGTTGCATCTCCGGTTTCAGAGGGTTTCGTAAACGGTTATCTCACAATGGACACTTTAGGTGCACTCGTATTTGGTATCGTTATTATTCAAGCGATTTACTCTCGCGGCGTAACTGATAAAAAGTTAGTCACCAAATATGCAATTATTGCCAGTCTCATTTCAGGTGTTGGTCTTACTTTAGTCTATTTAAGCTTATTCAAATTAGGTTTAGGTAGCCATGAAGTAGCACCAAATGCAGCAAATGGCGCAGTAATTTTACATGCATATGTACAGCATGCTTTTGGAAATATGGGTTCATTATTCTTAACTGGACTAATCTTTTTAGCATGTATGGTTACAGCAATTGGCTTAACTTGTGCGTGTGGTGAGTACTTTGCTCAGTTAACGAAATTACCATATAAGCTTTTAGTATTTATTTTAGTTGGTTTCTCCTTCATTATTTCGAATCTTGGATTGACTAAACTGATTGCTATTTCAGTGCCTGTCTTAAGTGCAATCTATCCACCTGCAATTGTGGTGATTATGCTGAGCTTCTTTTGGAAATTTTGGCACAAACCTTCTTTTATTGTTGGTTCAGTAACAAGTATTGCTTTAATTTTCGGTATTATTGATGGCCTTAAAGTTGCAGGTTTTGGTGATTATTTACCTGAATTTCTTCAACATTTACCATTAAATGAACAAAACTTAGCTTGGTTGATCCCATCTTTAGTTGTTCTTGTAATTACCGTAATTATCGACAAAGTTAAATTCAAAAGTATTTAATCTAGTGACTTTTTTGAAATCGAGTTTTATCCAAACATGATTTTATATATTGAATAGAATGCTGTGTTTACCCAACCAGCATTTTATTTCCACACTAGTTTTTAATGACAAATCAACTATAGATATAATTAATTTTTACTGTAAAATTACACTAAAATAATTTTTAGCTACTCAGGAAAGAAGAGCAACAATGAAAACTAAATATTACCTAACATTAGCAGATGCAGAGTTTTTAATGGAAGAAGCTCAAAAATATGCAATTGAACACAACTTTAAAGTCAGCATTGCGATTGTTGACGAAACAAGCTCTCTATTACTTATGAAACGTTTAGATGGCGCCTCTCCTTTAAGTTCACATCTATGCTTAGAAAAAGCAAAATGCTCTTCAATATCAGGTAGACCATCAAAATTTTACGAAGAACTTCTACAAAGTGGTCGTCTTGGTTTTTTAAGTATGCCTAGTGCTCAAGGGATGCTAGAAGGTGGGAAACCGATTATTCATGAAGGTGAAATTTTAGGTGCTATCGGTGTATCTGGTGTTCAATCTTTTGAAGATGCAGAAATTGCCCAACATGCAATTGATACCTTTTTTAAAAAGCAAAATAGCTAAAATAACGTGATAGGAAAGAGAAATTAATCCACTTTTCACTTAAATAGTTTCTCTTTTCTAAAAAAGTAAGTATTTCATACAAAAATATTTAATATTTACTTTTTTAATACCTTAACCTTTTATAAATATAGAACTTTTTATAAAACTGCTCAAAAAATTTTCTATTCGCTATTGAATTGAATTAAAAATAGCAGTACAACATTAAACTTAAAACTTATTCTTGACTAAAACATTAGGTTTTAGCACAACCACAAGGAGGGATGGAGATGTTATCATTACATTTCAACAAACAAGTCTTCATTAACACTCTGAACAGCAAAGATTCAGTTGTTTATGGAGTAACACCGCTTGCTCTTATGCTGACTTTACTGTTTCAAGGTATGATTAAAGGAAATCTGAAGCCCGAATACTTTATGTATGCGATGGTGGTTTCTTTCATATTTTGTCTGTGGGCCTTTGTCGATCATAAGATGCGAAAACTAGCTAAAAGACGTCTTAGTCAACAAAATTTGAATACTTAAAAAATGGATGAGTAATCATCCATTTTTATACACCTATAAATAAAAAAATTGTTCCAATAACTAAAATAGCTGTAGCCAACAATTCAGTAACAATCAATGCCACCATCATTAAAGACATTAACCACGAAGGCAGATTAAATCTACCTAACCGATGTGGAGTTTTGAATTGATTTGTCGTGTCCTGTAAATATCCATGTATGATATAAACCAATATTGAAAAACTAAAAAATAAGACATTTGCCAGCACACACCACAAAGTAATATTTTCATTTAAAACAGTAAAATAACTTAATACAGCAAGAATTAGGCTAGCAGCTGCATAAAGCAAGCTACTGCGATGAGCGATGTCAACATAATAATGGGCACGATGTAATTCTGAACGGCGTATTTGCCAATATTTCCACACCCCTGTAAACATTCCAATCCATAAAAATATGCCACTAAATATAATAGCCAACTGTACAGCTTTCGGTAAATCCATCTTTTTTCCAATTATTCGTTTTATTAAAATTTAATGAGCTGTATAGCATAAATCTTGACTTTATAGTCACATTTTAATCAAGTATCGTTTTAGAACTCATGTAAATTAAAGTTATTAATAAGCCAATTATTACGTAATATTATGGATAACACCTTTGAATCATTTTGGATGACCTGTGAAGATGGTTATCAACTTGCTGCACAATTTTATCCAGCTCAATCAAAAAAGTCGGCAAATCCTGTTTTGATTTGTCCAGCCACAGGTATCACTAAAAATTTTTATCATCCTTTTGCTACATGGTTAAGCCAACAAGGTTATGACATATTAAGCTTTGATTTCCGAGGAATTGGAGACTCATTGCATGGACCTTTAAAGCAAAGCGATGCAAGTATTAATGATTGGGGAACGCTTGATATTCCTTGTGCAATTGATGCTTTATTAGAAAAAACCCGAGCAGAACAAGTTACTCTTCTTGGCCATAGTGCGGGTGGGCAACTGCTAGGGATTGTGCCAAATTTTCATAAAGTAGCAAAAGTTGTTGCGGTAGCAGGTTCTACGGGCCATGTAAAAGGACTTAAAGGTAAAACTAAGTTTCTGGCCCCTGTTATGTTTAACCTTATCTTTCCAATTTCTAGTACTTTAAAAGGTTATGGTGCTACTCAATTTATTGGAATGGGTGAAAACTTGCCTAAAAAAGTCGCGCAACAGTGGAGAGAATTTTGTAGCAATCCAGGTTATGTGAAAAATGCAATTGGTAAAACTATTTTTCATGACTTTCATACTGAAATTAATTGCCCTATTACTTCAATTTGGGCAAGTGATGATGAAATTGCCACTCAACACAACGTTGCAGATTTATTAAGTTTATATCCGAATGCATCTACTAAAATGCTAGAACTGGACCCAACAAAACTCGGCTATAAATCAATCGGACACATGTTAATGTTTAAGAAGTCACATCAAAAGCTGTGGTCAGTCTTAGAGCAAGAAATTCAATAGTAATTTAAATTCTATCATTTAGTTTTTGCCTCTATGCCCGTAATCCGGTGTAGAGGTTTTTTTTATTATTAGCAGTCCCCTTTTTATAAAATAACTTTATTAAATTTATAGTTACTATAAGAAATTAAAATATAATAAGTATTAATTCCTTTGTATTTTAAATAAGCGTTTTTTACGTAAATACGTCGATATAGCCTTAAACTTCTGCTATGGTAATTTATCTGAAGCTGTTGTTTAAAAACGGTTAAACTAACCTATTTTAATACAAACAGCTTCTTTTTTTCTGTTTTAGCTAAACCAAAGAAATTGTTCAAGGATAAGTATGCTAGCACTCGAGCCTCGACATATTCATATGAATCAACATGCTGTTGATAAAAAGCATGCATTACAGTGTCTAGTAGATATATTAGTAAAAGATGGGTTAGTTACGCCTGAATATCTAACAGGACTCATCGATCGCGAACAGCAAAGCGCCACCTATTTAGGTCAAGGAATTGCAATTCCACATGGGACTCCCCAATCTCGTGAATTTATTTTAGAAACAGGTATTCGGTTAGCTCACTTCCCAGAAGGAATAATATGGGATGGGGAAAACACAATTTATTTGGCTGTTGTTATTGCAGCAAAATCCGATGAACATTTACAAGTACTACAAATATTAACTCGAGCTTTAATGCAAGATGTAAGTGAACAGGTAAAAAATGCGACACAACCTGAACAAATTATTGAACTCTTGCAAGCTCAACCCCTATCTTTAACTTTGCACGAAAATTTAATTCAAACTGACATTGAATCTCAAGATATTGAAGATTTGTTATGGTCAGCTTCTCAAATTCTAAAAAAACATAATTTTGTAAAATGTGGTTTTTTAAGCTCACTTGATCCGGATCAAGTTATCCAGCTACAAGACCAGATCTGGTCTATTTCTAGCAATAAATTTGTTCAACAACCTGCAATTAGTATTGTAAAACCACGCCAAACTTTAGATATGGGTGGACAAAAACTAAATACGCTAGTTTGTATTGCTGCCAATGAGCAGTTAGATAACCAACGGTTTAATCGACTTATTGATATTTTATTTAATCCCGAGCAAGTCGCACAGCTAGATCAAACACAGGCACCAAATGAAATTGCTAAAATTATTGGTGCAGATGTTATTCCAGATTGGCCTCATCGTTCGGTTGTATTAGCCAATGTCCATGGATTACATGCGCGACCAGCGACTCACTTGGTGAATTTAACTAAAAGTTTCCAAGGTGATATTCAAGTCGCAGTGGACGAAGGTAATTTTGTTTCTGCTAAAAGTTTGACGCGCCTCTTGGCTTTAGGATGTAAACGTGGTCAGACTTTACGTTTTATTGCCGAGCCAGAAACAGATGCTGTTGACGCTTTAGATAAAGTTATTCAGGCCGTGCAAGAAGGTTTAGGAGAGGAAGTTGAACCAATTCAATCTCCAGATACTCAAGAAGCTCAATCGTCTCAAACAGTAACCCCACTGCCAAAAACATTGAGTACAAATACAGGTATTCCAGCTTCTAGTGGTCTAGCTTTTGGACCTGTACATGTCATTAAACCTAAGGTTTATCAATATGAACGCATGGGTTTAAGTGTTAAAGAAGAAAAAGAAAAACTGGATATTGCACTTCATACAGTTAAAAACAATATTCATCAAGTGATTGCAAAATCTGAAGTTACTGAAATTAAGCAAATCTTCCAAGCACATTTAGAAATGCTTGACGATCCAGATCTTATTAATGGTGTTTATCAAAAGATTAACTTAAATCTTTCGGCTCCTGCTGCTTGGCATGAACACATTGAAGCCGCTGCTAAAGAGCAAGCAGCTTTACCGGACCGCTTACTGGCTGAGCGTGCTACAGACTTACGTGATATTGGCGATCGAGTTTTAGCTCAACTCTGTGGTGAAGTTATCATCGAAGAACCCAAAGAGCCTTATATCCTGATCATGTATGATGTGGGGCCAAGTGATGTAGCTCGTCTTAATAAAGATCGTGTAGCAGGTATTTTGACAGCTGTAGGTGGTGCAAGTGCCCATAGCGCTATTGTTGCTCGTGCTTTAGGGATCCCTGCAATTGTTGGTGCTGGTGACCAAGTACTAGATATTGAACAAAAGAGTTCTCTTTTAATTAATGGGGATACGGGAACTTTTATCTTAAATCCGAATACTCAGCAAATCGAATATGCAAAACAGGAACGTGAACTTCAACAGAAAATCCGCGAAGAAGCAGAACGCCACAGCCAAGAACCTGCAATTACTCTAGATCAACACCAGATCGAAATTGCTGCCAATTTAGGAAAAGTTCAAGCTACCGCTCACGCAGTAGAATGTGGTGCCGAAGCAATTGGGTTACTTAGAACCGAACTTGTTTTTATGGCTCATAGTAGTGCTCCAAGTGAAGCTACTCAAGAAGCAGATTATCGGGTTGTTTTAGATGCCCTTGCTGGTCGCCCACTTGTAGTACGTACTTTAGATGTAGGTGGTGATAAGCCACTTCCTTACCTGCCAATTGCTGAAGAAGAAAATCCATTTTTAGGTCTAAGAGGTATTCGTTTGACACTCAGACAGCCAGAGCTGTTACGTCAACAACTTATCGCTTTGCTTAAAGCCGCAGATAATCGCCCTTTACGAATCATGTTCCCAATGATTGGCCGTGTGGAAGAATGGCGTGCTGCCAAAGCCATTCTGGATGAAGTTAAAGCTGTACATCCATGTGCCAACTTACAAGTTGGTATTATGATTGAAGTTCCTTCCGCTGCTTTACTTGCGCCTATTCTTGCTCAAGAAGTGGACTTTTTCAGTATAGGAACAAATGACTTAACTCAATATACTTTAGCGATTGACCGTGGTCACCCTATCCTCTCGGCTGAAGCAGACGGCCTCCACCCAAGTATTTTGCAATTGATTGATCACACTGTAAAAGCTGCGCACAAACATGGCAAATGGGTAGGTATATGCGGAGAACTGGCAGCCGATCCAAAAGCTGTACCAATCCTTATGGGATTAGGTGTAGATGAGCTTAGTATGTCACCGAACAGTATTCCTTTGGTGAAAGCTCAAATTCGTACACTTAACTACAGCCAAGCTCAGATGCTTGCAAAACGCGCACTAGAATGTGAGAGCGCCAGTGCTGTACGTCAGTTATCCGAACAAGAAATTTAAAGATTAGGAACAGTAATGGCTAAAGTTTTAACAATTACTTTAAATCCTGCAATTGATGTAACCATCCAACTCAATGAATTACAAGTTGGTGAAGTAAATCGCCAAGAATCTGTAGAAATACATGCAGCTGGCAAAGGATTAAATATTGCACAGGTTTTAAAAGATTTAGGGCATGAGGTTATTGTTTCTGGATTTTTAGGAACAACAAACAAACAAATTTTTGATGATCATTTTAAAGAAGCTCAATTCCAACCTGAGTTTATTTATATTGAAGGCGAGACTCGTCAAAATATAAAAATTGCTGAACATTCTGGTCGTATGACCGATTTAAATGGAAAAGGTTTCTTAGTTTCTGAACTAGATAAAAAGAACCTCTTTCAAAAAATCGAAATGATTTTGCCACAGGTAGATGTAGTTGCCATTGCTGGGAGCCTTCCACAAGGTTTTAGTGTTGATGAATTACAGCAACTTATTAAACTCATTCAACAGCAAGGAAAAAAAGTTGCACTTGATACAAGTGGTAAAGCATTGGTCGCTGCAATTGAATGTCAACCATGGATGATTAAACCAAATACAGATGAGTTATTCGAAAGCTACCAGCTTCCTGCTGCGACCTATGCTGAACAAAAAAAGCTTTTTGAAAACTTAGCTAAAATTGAGCATGTCGTTATTTCGATGGGCGAAGACGGTGTAAACTGGCTACACGATACTCACCCACTTCATGCCAAAGCTCCTAAAGTGATCGTTAAAAGTACCGTTGGTGCAGGTGACTCTCTTTTAGCAGGCATGATTCATGGCTTAATAAATGGCTTCTCTGATGAAGAAACATTAAAAACTGCTACTGCAATTGCGAGCCATGCTGTCACACAAATTGGCTTTCGTATTCCCAATGCTGAAACGCTAAACCAGTTAAAAGCCCAAACTACAATCAATTCATTGAGTGAATCTGATGCTAACTGCTAAACATTTATTATTTGTCATTAATAGTCCGCAACAGCAAGTCAATGCTTTGATTTTAGCTCGGAAACTTGCACAAGTCGCATCCCAACAGGGTTATCCAAATAACATTATTTCGCTTGATGAATTCGAAATAAGTGAAAACTTTGATCAAGTCATTATTGTTGGACAACGCCCGAAAGATCTTAACAGCTTTGGTACACATCCATTATCTTTCATTAGCATTGAAGAGATCAAAAAGGATGCTCACACAGCTTTCCAAACTGCCTTAGATCATGTTAAGCCAGCACAAGATTGGCTAAGTGATAATGCGCCATCACTAAACAAAGCAACTAAATTTGTTGCAATTACAGCTTGTCCTACAGGTGTTGCACATACTTTTATGGCTGCTGAAGCTTTACAACAAGGTGCAGAAAAACTTGGGTATGAGATTGAAGTAGAAACACAAGGTTCAGTTGGCGCAAAAAATATTTTATCAGCTCAAGCTATTGCTGAAGCGGACATTGTGATTCTTGCGACTGACATTGAAGTTAATACAGATCGTTTTGTAGGTAAGCGTGTTTATCGATGTGGTACTGGTTTTGCCTTAAAACAAACAGATAAAGCCTTTGCTGAAGCAATCAGTAATGCACAAGTTTTGGAACAAGGTAAGCAACAAACATCAGCAGAGAACAAAGATAAAACCGAAAAAGTTGGTGTATATAAACACCTCTTAACTGGTGTTTCTTATATGTTACCTATGGTCGTGGCTGGAGGGCTTTTAATTGCCCTCTCCTTATGCTTCGGCCTAAATGCTGCTGAACAAGCAGGAAGCTTACCAGCCATATTAAAACAAATTGGGGCGGCTGCCTTCATGCTCATGGTCCCGATGTTATCGGGATATATTGCCTACTCAATTGCTGATCGTCCTGGTCTCGCACCTGGTTTGATTGGTGGTTTACTCGCCTCTCAATTACAAGCAGGTTTTTTAGGTGGTATTGTTTCGGGTTTTCTTGCAGGTTATATCGCACTATTTATCGCTAAAAAACTTAAACTTCCTACAAGTTTAGAAGCACTTAAACCAATTTTAATTATTCCGTTATTAGGTACGTTATTTGTTGGTCTTATTATGTTCTACGTGGTTGGACAACCTGTAGCACATATTTTCGAGCTAATGAAAGACTTTTTAAATAACATGGGTACAACAAATGCTGTGTTAATGGGAATTATATTAGCAAGCATGATGTGTATCGATTTAGGCGGTCCAATCAATAAGGCAGCCTACGCTTTTACTGTCGGATTATTGACAACAAATACCTATATGCCAATGGCAGCAACAATGGCGGGTGGTATGGTCCCTGCAATTGGTATGGCCATTGCAACTTTCATTGCTAAAAATAAATTTAGTACCGGAGAGAAAGATGCAGGTAAAGCTGCTTTCGTATTAGGTTTATGTTTTATTTCCGAGGGTGCTATTCCCTTTGCAGCTAAGGACCCAATGCGTGTTATTCCAACTTGCATTTTAGGTGGCGCTGTAACTGGAGCACTTGTTGCATTATTCCATTGCGAATTAGTTACTCCTCACGGCGGCGTATTTGTTCTTTTAATTCCAAATGCAATTAATCATGCTTGGTTATACCTCGCTGCCATTGCAGCAGGTAGTATCGTTACAGGCATAAGCTATGCGATTGTTAAGAAAAAAATAGAAGAAAAAATTGTGACCAATGCATAATTTAAAAAGGGAGAATTTTATATTCTCCCTTTTTTTACATTTCATATGTTTCAACAAATAAAATTTTAAAACTCTTCAATTATCTGCTTTACGCTACTCGCATAATTTAATCTGAATAACTGTTGTTATAAGCTGCGCTAGCTCTTCCACTTTACAGTTAAGGTAAGCCTCGATTTAGAGGATAGCAGCATGGAGCATGAGGAAAACTCTTAAAAATATAATTTATAGACAAAAAAGCTAAATTTACAAAGTTAACTGTTTAACTATTATTTTGATTTTATCTATAACAATCAAATAGTTGAAAAGATAAACTTTTTAAATCATTAAATAATAGATGTTTCATGTTAAATGTATGGTAAATTTTATTAATAGCAATACAGGTTAAGATGTTGATATTAATAAATATTTATTATTTAAATATCTTAATTTTTCATAATTATGACTTTAGAGACAAAAACTATCTCGTTCAATGCCACGTTCAAATCATAATTTTTTTTCTACGATGCCTTTGCAAGCAAATATCGTTTAATTAACGATCAAGCAAGCCTAGATGCAATCTTGTATATCTGTTCAAAGATTTTAAGGAATTAAGGACTATGACTCATCAAGTCACATTAACTTTCAATAAACTTTGACTATAGAAGAAGAGTATTTGTAGTTTATGCAAAGTATAGCGATGCTTATCAAGACAACAGCACTTAAAACCATGTCATTGTTAAATTTAGCTATATAAATTTTGCTCACCAAGTAAAGTCCTGATATAACTTGCTTGATGAAACTATATTTTTCAACTATTAAAGATAGTTCACCAGAAATGCGATCCACCAAGGTATGGGGAAAAGTCAATGACAAAGAAGTATGCGCGTTTTTTACCTACAACAGAATCTTTTACTCTTGAAGATTTTCCATATTATTGGATTACTCAAGTACATGCTCAATATGTACAAAACATTGATAATGCTTTAAAAAAATATGGTTTAGATAACTCACGTCGACGCATTATGTTGGCTTTAAGCAGTAAGCCGCATGCAAGTGTTTCTGAACTTTCAGATATGATTATTTCAAAAATGTCGACGACTACCAAAATTGTATATCGTTTAAAAGATGAAGGTTTAGTTGAAACTTATTCTTGTCAGACTGATGGTCGAATTACTCGTGTAGTACTTACAGAAAAAGGTACTGAAATGATCAATAAGATTAATGATCTAACCAGTGTCGTACTCGAACAATCGTTCGAAGGAATCACCCCTTTGCAATTAGAAAAAATGATGGAAAGTTTAAAATTACTTTTAAAGAATCTATCTCGTTAAACTGATATAGATGTCTTATAGTCAGTAATAATTAAGCTCTCTTTAGGAGAGCTTTTTCTTTTTTAATAACTTCTCTAGTTGTCGATAGAAACAACACACCACATAAAATAATCAATTAACTTCTCATCTGTTGACTTGAGACCTCAACTCCAGTAGAAATTCTCTTTCAATAACTGAATAGCAAATTTTTGAAAATGGCTAAAAGAAAATATAAAAGTGACAAGTTTCAAGTGCGTCGTATTAACCGTCAATGGTGGGTACTCGAAAAAGATCTTGAATCAAACTATTATTTAAAACATGAGCAAGTGGCAACAAAAACCTTAGCAAACAACTATGCTGATGATTATATTGAACAATACTATATGAATCTTTATATTCAACAACAGTTAAAAAAACCTGAAACTGTATAAAAAAAGCCATTTGGCTTTTTTTATTTTTAATACTTAGCATTTACAAGAACAAAAATTACGCATAAAAAAAACCTACATCTTGGGGAAAATGTAGGCTATAAAATGCACAAAAAGGAAATATATATCCTTTTTGACAAAAAGAATTTTACGATAATATAAGCCTTTATTTTATATTACTTTTGTAAACTTAATAGTGATTATTGTATTTATTTAAAATTTTTAAAACCTCCCCTATTTATATATTATGATTAAAATTTGATTTATTAAAATTTTTATCTTTCCAATTACTTCGCAACATTTTTTATAATTTATTTTATTATATTTATTAAGATACGTTTCTAAAGATAATTATAAGTTTCTGTTTTAATAAGTTTTTTACAAAAATAAGCATAAATCTTTTTTTAACATAAGATAATTAAAAATCAATAAATAACAAAAACATAAATTAAATATTAAGTATATAATATATTTAACGCCTTAAATTTAGTTCAAAAAAAAGCCAACTGAAATTTATTTATTGCTGTTTTGGTTACTACAGAAAGATTACAATAATGACTGATAAATAGATTAACCCCATACGATCTTTTCTAGGCAAGTTATGACTTCAATGTCGAACAACACTCAAAAGCATTTTATTGTTGAGCAAATTCCGCTACCGACTTGGGTGAGTGACGAAAATGGCTTGATATTATATTGCAATGTAGAGTGTACAGAATATTGGCAGGATACTTTTTCTCCATTACCTCAGCAATGGTTAGATTTTATATATCCCGTCGATTTAGAGGAAGTCAAAAATAAATGGCTCGAAGCCATTCGCCTGCAGAAAAGAATAGAACTAAAATGCCGACTTTTACAAATTGGCAATCTATATAGATGGTGCAAACTCTCTATTCAGGCATCCAAGTATCGGGGTTCATCTCTAGCCAGTGAATGGTATGTCAGCTTTTTAGATATTGATCACGATATTCAAGAACAACAAAACTTGCAAAAGAACATTGAAATCCAAAATCAAATGTTAGATATCAGTGTAGATTGCATAAAAGTATTAAATGTAGATGGCACAGTTTCTCATATGAATAAATCAGGATGCCTCGCTTTAGGGGTTCCTGTTGATGAAACAGAGTTTGGAATGAAATGGCTTGAGCTCTTGCCACCCCATATTCGTAAACGTGGACGCGTTGCTTTAAAAAAGGCGCTTCAGGGTAAAGTTGCCAGATTTGCAGGAATGAGCTGTTTACCCGATCAGGAACCTGAATATTGGGATAATATGCTTACCCCGATTCATCGGGAAAATGGTGAAATCGGCCAAATACTATGTGTCTCACGTAACGTTACTCAACAGCATTTGACAGAAAACCAGCTCAGAAATATGAGCGAGAGAGATGAGCTGACTGGTCTATGTAATCGGCGTTCATTTAAATTCCAACTTAAGCGTACCCTTGCATATTCAAAAGATACTCAAACAAGTGTGGGGTTGCTTTTAATTGACCTCGATCACTTTAAACATATTAATGATACTTTAGGGCATAGCGCAGGCGATCATCTTCTAAAAGTTTTATCCAAACGCTTTAGTCATTGTGTTGATGATGAAAGATGTTTTGTTGCACGTTTAGGTGGAGATGAGTTTGCGGTTATTATTAATAACCTCAAATCTGAAAATGATGTGCGTGACCTAGCAGCTATTTTACTTCAGCAGTTAAATCAACCTATCACTTATTTAGGTAATGTCCTAAATGGAGGTATGAGTATTGGTTGCGCTATCTACCCTCAAGATGCAATAGACCAGTCAGGTTTACTCAGTTGTGCAGATATGGCATTGCATGACTTAAAAGCGCGTGGTCGTGGTGGTATTCGCATGTATGATCCATGCATGATGCAAATGACCGAAACAGTCGCTTCTCAGCTTAATTTAGCACGTCAACTTATTCGCCATCATACCATCCAGCCCTATTATCAACCCAAAGTGGACTTAAGAACCCATCGCGTTGTAGGTTTTGAAGCTTTATTACGCTGGCATACAACTTCAGCTCAAAGAGGTTATCCTGCACAAATTGCAGAGGCGTTTAAAGATTATAATTTAGCGAGTAAAATCGGTGAAACGATGCAACATCAAGTTTTACGTGACATCGCAAAATGGATAGATCTTGGAATTAAACCTCTTCCTGTTTCGCTCAATGCCGCACCAGTGGAGTTTTTAAGAGACAATTATGCTGAACGGCTTTTGAAAAAGATCAATCAATTTCAAATTCCAACACATTACATTGAAGTAGAAGTTACTGAACATATGCTGGGTGACCGAGGTTCAGAGTATGTAATCCGAGCACTTAATAAATTAAAACAGCATGGAGTACATATTGCACTAGATGACTTTGGTACAGGTTTTTCATCGCTAACCCATATTCGTGATTATCCAATTGATAGCTTAAAAGTAGATTGTAGTTTTATACAAAAGATGCAACATGACCCATCAATTTATGCGATTGTTCAAGCAATTGGATTACTTGCTCCAAATTTATCACTGGGACTCATTGCAGAAGGGATTGAAACTCCGGAACAAGAAGAGTTACTTCGACAGTTTGGATATAGTATAGGTCAAGGATTCTTGTTTGAATCTGCTATTGATGCTAATCAAGTTATTTCAATCCTTAAACAAAATCAGCCCTACTTAGAAAGTCATTACAATGCTTTAAGATAAAATTTTAAATAAGTTTTATTGCCTCGATTCATACTAAAAATAAACAATAACATTTTAAAAAATGTTCATAATATAAGCATAAAGATAAAAATTCGGTGTTTTGACACCATACATTGTCATAGGACAATAAGGAGCAATATATGAGTTATCACCATATCTTGGTTCCAGTCGATGGTTCTCCTACTTCACTCATTGCTGTCAATCATGCAGCATCACTTGCTAAGGCCTTTGGTAGTAAAGTCACTCTAGTATATGCACTTACTATAGATCCTTTCATTTCTGTAGAATTCATTGATAGTACAGAATTAGCACAGGATTATTTTAATAAAGCTAGAGCATCGATTCAGGGCATTTTAGACCAAGCAAAAGAACAATTTAGCCAACATGGAATTTCTGTTGAAACAAAAATTGTTGAGGGTCAAACAATTCACACAGAAATTATTAAAGCAGCGACCGAGCTTAAAGCGGACTTGTTAGTCATTGGTTCTCATGGTCGAAAAGGGTTTAAAAAGTTCTTCTTGGGAAGTGTGACTCAAGCTCTTTTAGGAGAAATTCATTTACCGGTACTCGTCGTAACTGAATAGTTTTTCTTAAGCTGAAAAAAACCGATCTTATGTAGATCGGTTTTTTAATACTCGAGGTTACTGAGCCTTATAGGTAAATTTAATCAAAGATCCTGGGTTTTCTAAGGTGTTCGTTACAGAGCCATCATCTTTTTGAACATTTCCGGCAGTATCTGTCAACACATATAAAACATTCCCATCTGGACTTGCAATCACATCACGATATCGGTTGTTGCTCTTAAACATCGGTACAGCATCATCATAAGTCGCACTATAAGTTGGATCTAACTTAATACGGAAAATGACACCACGCTTTAAAGATGGAACCAATAATGTATTTTCCCAACCAGAAATTGCTTTTTTGCCACCCTTGTAAACATAAGCAGATGCTGGTGCAACCGTTGGCCAGCAAATGTAGGTCATATCCCCACAAGTTGGGTCATTATAATTATAGGTATCTTGGACGGTATATAAAGTTTTTAACGGCGGTACAAAGTTTTTACCGGTCCATTCAGACTCTTTGGCTACTGGAACCCCTGCTGCTACTTTTAAACCATTTTGTCCTAAATCTTTAATTTGTGCTTTATTGGTTGCTGCTGAATAATTTGCATACGCATAACCACTGTCATCTTTATAACCGGCTACATTTGGCCAGCCATAGTTGCCACCTTTGACAATGAGATTAATTTCATCATCAGAATTAGGCCCCTGCTCAGATTGCAATAATTTTCCATTTGGGGTAAATGCCAAGCCCTGTGGGTTACGATGACCCAGCGTATAAATATGACTAACTACACCGTTAAAACTTGGGTTGTCTTTAGGAATACTTCCATCCAGATTCAAGCGTAATACCTTACCCATATAGGTATGATAATCTTTACCACTCACTTCTTGTTGAGTAGGCGTATGCTGTGCTTGATTTGGTAAGAATAAATAAGCAAGCTGGTTACGCCCCTGATCACCAATCGTATAGTAAATCTTTTGATCTGGACCAATGACAAGACGACCTGACTGATGGTCTTTCGATGAAGGTAATCCTGCTAATAAATCTACGGGCTTCTCAAGCGTATCAGTTGATTTGTTATAAGTATATCGACGAATAATCGTTTGGTTCGGTAATTCTTTATCTGTAGATTTCGGATTTTTAAATGTGCCTGAAATATAGATATAAGGATTATTTTTAAAGTCAGGATGAAAGGCAAAGCCTAACAAACCGTTTTGTCCATCAGCATCATTTACAATCTCAGGCACCTGAAATACTGTTTTCACACTGCCCGACTCAGGATTAACTCTGAGAATCTTGCCTGTTGCCCGCTCAGTTAACCAAATTTGATTATCAGGCCCCCACAACAAAGCATGCGGCTTATTTAAATTAGAGAGAATAACTTTTTTGTCAAAATTTTCCGTTTTTGCTTTCGCAAATTGAGCCGGAGTAAGAGGAACATCAGCAAAGGCTGAATTGAGCGTCAGTAGTTGTGCAGCGCCTAATAAAGTAATTTTAGCCAATAAATGTTTATTCATGTGTCCACCTTATAAATTGTCAAAATTTTTCGAGAATTTTTAAACCTGTAATAAAGGGTTTGTACGAGTTCTCTATATGATTTGTATTATGATGAATAACCAATCTATTAAAATCTAAATTTCTGAAAGGCTCTGTTGCATAAAAGTAGCTATTCAAAATAGATAAAGTCTCTTTAAGATGAGTGACTTAAACTCATCATTGATCTATTTTTATCTTAATATTTTTTGAATATGAGTATGATTTTAAATAACCACTTATTAACGAAGTAATTGATAGATAAAAATTAATACCTAAAGAGACAATTCTAATTATAAAAATATACATCTAAAAAATTTAAAAGATAGAAGCTGTAATTAAAGATTAGTTTTATAAATAAGGATATTTTATGTGTGCAAACTTTAAGCCTATTAAAAAAACTCATGCTAATCAATTAGACTTATTTGAACCCACTTTTGACTATAAGATGGACATCTACCCAAGCGATGATTGCCCACTCATTTTATCTCATCAAAATGAAGTTGAATGGCGAAAAGCTAAATTCGGGATGCTGCCTCCCTATGCAAAAGAAATCTCTTTCAAATATGCAACCTATAATGCAAGAACAGAGACTGTAGAACAAAAGCGTTCGTTTAAACATGCGTGGTTAAATGACCAGTTTGCTCTTATTCCTGTTGAAGCTATTTATGAACCTAAATACATTAATGGGAAAGCACATTGGTATGGCATATTTCGTCAAGATGGGCAACCTTTTACACTTGCCGCAATATATGAGGAAACTCTCATTGATGAACAGAAAGTTAGGTCAATGTCGCTATTAACAATCAATGCTGATCATCACCCTTTTATGAAACAATTTCATAAACCTGATGACGAAAAACGTTCAATTATTGTGATACCTGACCATCTCAGAAATGATTGGCTAAACTGTACCCATTCTGAAGCAAAAGATTTTTTCTTAGATATACCCTTGAATGAATTTATCTCAATGCCTAAGGCCGAAATGAAAAATTATGATTAACCCGTCTATCTATTCGCTTTTGGTAAGCGCAAGTTAGTCAACCTTAAAAACTTATGCTATTCTTCGGCCACTTTTTAAAGCCTCAAATTTTCTATCATCATGACACTTACGCCACCTTAAGTTTATTTACCCTTATTCATTGTAAATAACTCATCACTGTTTAGTGATGTGGTGTAGCCGCTTGTGTTGATATATCACATCACTAGCCTTTTAAAAATTTAAAACTTAGGCTATTTCTCATGTTATCGAATGTCCGAGAACAATGGTTTTCTAATGTCCGCGCAGATATTCTTTCAGGTCTTGTTGTAGGCCTTGCTTTAATTCCAGAAGCAATTGCATTTTCAATTATTGCGGGTGTAGATCCCAAAGTCGGTTTATATGCTTCTTTTTGTATTGCCGTTATTATTTCATTCGTAGGGGGTCGTCCCGCTATGATTTCGGCGGCTACAGGCGCGATGGCTTTGGTTATGACAACGCTCGTAAAGGAACACGGGCTTCAATACTTATTTGCAGCGACAGTATTAACCGGTGGCATACAGATTTTGGCTGGATATTTCAAACTTGCCAAACTCATGCGTTTTGTTTCCAAATCGGTCGTTATTGGTTTCGTTAATGCCCTCGCCATCCTTATCTTTATGGCTCAATTACCCGAGTTAGTAAACGTAACTTGGCAGGTCTACTTATTAGTAGCGATAGGCTTAGGAATTATCTATTTATTCCCCTATATTCCCAAAATTGGAAAATTCTTTCCTTCTCCCCTTATCTGTATTGTAGTAGTCACACTACTCGCTATTTTCTTAGGTTTTGATGTTCGAACGGTTGGTGATATGGGTTCGCTACCAGATACCTTACCGATATTTCTAATTCCCGATATTCCTTTTAATTTAGAAACACTTCTTATTATTCTTCCATATTCATTAGCGCTTGCCGCAGTTGGCTTACTTGAGTCGATGATGACAGCAACAATTGTTGATGAAATGACTGATACAGAGAGTGACAAATTTCAAGAGTGTAAAGGTCAAGGTATAGCGAATATTGCCTCAGGTTTTATGGGTGGAATGGCGGGTTGTGCCATGATTGGCCAATCAATGATTAATGTAAAATCAGGTGGTCGTACACGCTTATCTACTTTTTGTGCAGGTATATTTTTACTTATTCTAGTTGTCTTTTTAAGTGATTGGTTAAAAGTGATTCCTATGGCAGCTCTGGTTGCTGTCATGATTATGGTATCGATTAGTACGTTTGAATGGAAGTCACTTACCCACTTTAAAGCCAATCCCCAAAGTAGCAATATCGTTATGATTGCCACAGTTATTGTGGTAGTAGCTACTCATAACTTAGCATTAGGCGTATTAACTGGCGTATTACTTTCCGCCTTGTTCTTAGCCAATAAACTTGAAAATGATATTCACGTGAATACTTCACTTGAAGGTAAAACCCGTTTGTATGAGTTAAGAGGACAAATATTTTTTAGTTCGTCTGAAAAGTTTATACAAAGTTTTAATTTTAAAGAAGATATAAATGAAGTCATTATTGATCTTACTCATTCTCATATTTGGGATGTGACTTCTGTGGCAATGCTAGATTCGGTAGTAAATAAATTTCAAAAGAACCATATTAAAGTAACGGTGCAAGGTTTAAACGAAGCCAGTTCAATCATGATTGATAAGTATGGTACCCACGCAAAAATTTAAAAAAGGTCCTTCGGGACCTTTTCTACATATTAAAGACTAATTTTTTATTAAGGCGACTTATACAATAAACGATTTGGACTACCAGAAGGATTTTTTACCACATTTGTACTGGCTTGATTTAAAAGATTAGTAGAGATGGTTTGTGGAGTCGCAGTAGGAGTACTTTGCAACATTTCAGCAACTACGCCTACAACATGTGGAGTAGCCATTGAAGTACCATTTAATACTTTAGTAGCTGTATTACTCCCAATCCAAGAAGAATTAATTTGGCTTCCCGGTGCAAATATATGATATACGCTGAATTATCAGGAGACTTTCCCTTGGGAGATTCTAGGCAGCCAACTTATAAAAGTCTTCGGCCATTTGATTTGGTGTCTTAAAACCCAAACCCTTTTGAATTCTTCGATGATTATAAAATAACTCAATGTATTTTATAATATCTGCTTTGGCTTCTTCTCTGGTTTGATAGTTGTAATGATGCACTAACTCATTTTTCAGTATTCCCCAAAAGCTTTCAATCGGTGCATTATCGTAACAGTCTCCGCGCTTGCTCATTGAACCTTGAAAACCATATTGCTCAAGTATATTTCGATATTCCTGGCTGCAATATTGACTTCCTCTGTCTGAATGCACAATCAGTTCTTTGGTTGGTTTTTGATTGTGAATAGCCATATTTAGCGCATTACAAACAAGCTGTGTTGTCATGCGCTCATTTAAGCTATAGCCAACCACTTGCTTCGTGTAAAGGTCTTTTACCGCTGCTAAATACAGCCATCCTTCAACAGTCCATATGTACGTAATATCACTTGACCATGCTTGATTTGGTCTAGTCATTGAGAATTGTTGCTCCAGCAGGTTTTCATAGATCGCTCGATTATGGTCACTATTCGTAGTCCTTTTAAAACGCTTGTGTCGCTTACAATACAGGTGGTTCAGCGCTTTTATCTGACGTACAGCGTACATACTCATTTTTATACCCTGAGCTTGTAAGTATTTGGTTAATCGAATATAACCATAGCTCTGCTTTGTCTCCTCATGGGC
>NZ_AMSS01000080.1 GCF_000313935.1 Acinetobacter sp. WC-141
TTTGTCTACGGCATCCCCAAGCTTGTATGAAGCATCAACAAAAGATACGCCATCAATTACAGCGGCAGCTCCAGTTCCAGCAGAAATATCGTGAGTATTACCTGCCATGCTGGCCGCACCGAACACACCTTTAAGTGTATTTACGGTAAAACCTTGAAACTCACGCGACCAGTAATCTGCTACCAGATCACCAACCGCACCAAGTGGATCGTCACCAGATAATGCTTTAGCCAAATCATTAGCGCCCCATGCCTTACCACGTGCATGAAGAATCGCAATATCTTTGCCTGAAGTGATGTTATTTACAGATAAAGGGGTTGAATCTGAAAGTACTTCTGACTCACCACTTAAATCATTCCAGAATGGGATATTTACAGTAGTACCACCGTCTGTTCCGAAAGCCACATCTACATCCAAATCCCCAACAATGCCTGACTGCCATAATGCAGACTTCTCGGCAGTCTTATTTAATACGTACGGAGTAAATAACTCGGGTACGATTACATCAGCAATTTTTGTCTCAGCCATTAGGCTTTACTCCTTAAAGTTTAATACCGTGTTTTGCCGCTAGCTCTTTAGCTAGTTGCGGATTTTCATTTCGTAATTGCGCCAATTTGGTCATATTCACCGTACCATCTGCTTTTAAGATGTCAGGTTGACCTTTTGAATTGTTACTACCTGGTGCACCCATACCATTAGGTTTAGGCCAGAAGTAAGGCTTTTGCTCGCGTAGAGATTCCACCCACTCTTTTGGCGATAATGCTGTCTGGCCATCTTTGCCAATAATCACTTCGCCGTTTTCATCAACAGCAACTGCTTTACCGTTTTCATCTAATGCAAACTTTGATTTAGCTAAAAACGCAATGTCACTTGTTGCTTCAGGTAATGCTTCAAGCTCTACAGCTGCTTGAACGATTTGCCCTTGAATTACTGATTCCTTAAACTTATTTGCATAAGCCTCGGCTTTGTCAGCACGGTCTTTTTCGGCTTTAAGTAACTTTTCATGTTCTTCACGCATCTTCTCGGTGCGCTTCTGAATCACTTCGGTAATTTTGCCTTCAGCGATTAGCTTGGCTTCTTCATCTTGATCAATCTGAGAAAAGACCTTTTTAACAATTTCAGGATCAATCCCTTCGAACTGTTTTTGAAGTTTCTGGAGTTCTTGTTTTGCAGTCTTAGCAGCATCACGCTCGCTTTGAAGTGCAGTTTTCAAGCCCTTAGGATCTTCATAGCCGTCTAAGTCAAGGCGAAACTTCCCGTTTTCCTCAACATATAAAGCGCGGTGCTCTTCTTTGATGGCATCAAGTGAATCAACAATAAATGGCAATGACATGTTCAAACCTCTCGTTTGATTTGGATAAAGCCTTATCTCAAGGCATTAAAAAAGCGCCCATTAGGACGCTGTATTTCGTTTCTTTAAATAATTATTTACTGACAGCTTGGCGTACAAATGCATCCTTAGCTTCAAGTAGCTTTCGTAAACCCGTTGATTTTTCAGGGCCATCAGGCAACAGTTCATCCATTTGCTTAGCTAAATCACCTATTGGTTTGCTAACTTGCTGCAAATGTTCCGGTAAATGTTCATACTTAAAATATTGGATAATTGGACTTGGCATTTTTCTTACTCACAAAAAAAGCACCCGAAGGTGCTATGGTTAAAATTAAGCTTTAGTTAAAGAGCTGCAAGTGCTTTCATTCTTTCAAATGAATAACCGTAAATTGCCATTGCTCTAGAAATCTTAAGCCGAATAAACGGAACTAAAATAAGCTTAATGCTCAAAATATATTGAGCATCTGACATAGTGATAGTTTTTTCAGTCATTTATGAGACCTTTAGCTACATTTACTTTGTTGAAATTTTTCTAGGATCATCACCTTCCAATCGAACACCACTATCACCATAAGCTTCAAAAGTCACAGTAATCATTGCAGGTCCGTTTAAGGCATCACAATTCATCTGTACAGCTCTTTGACCAGCTAGTGGCAATCCAGTTTCTTCATCACAAATAACCAGATAACCTTTTAAGGTTGGGTGACGCTTAAGCACTAAGTGTTTTACCTTTGTTTCACTCATAAGCCCAAATCCTTAAATCTTTGTTCATCCAACTTTCTAAGTTGGTCCAATGTGTAAAGCCGCCCTTCCGGATCGAAGAACTTATCAAAATCGAACTTCCCATCTTTATAGAGCTTGAAACGCTTTGGCCCTAGCCACTCTTTTTGGAAGAAGTTATCTGTCTTCATGAAGAACTCTTTGAATGTGGTGTTTGCATCCAATTGCCCTATTAATTGGCTGCGCTCATCTTTCGGGATGTCTTTGACTCGGCGTTCGTCCATTACAAATGGCCGTTCGCCAACAAGCAGGCCATCTTTTTCGACTGGTACCAAAATGCTCCGGCAGTTAGGATGTAACGGCGGTACCCGTTTTGCTGGATCGTTAATCTCCCATACGGTACCATCAAGTGTTGCACAAAGCTTAGATGTTCTTCCATCCAGCGTTGCAACCAGTCTTACGTATTCAAAGCCCAATTGATTAAAGCTATTTAAATAGGCTTGATTGGCCACATGACTGCGAACTGTTCTCACCGTACGGTCGATATCAGTCTTACTGCTACTTAGAAGCCCATCCTCATAATTAAGCCGCTTGGTGCCGCGAATACGCTGAACTATTTCCTGATTTGTTTTACCTGAGTTAATGCCATCCCGAATTGCATATTCAACTTTTTGGCGTGCAGTCTCAGCAATCTTGGAAAGAAGATCATCAACTAATGCTCCACCTACTAAGGGTACTTTTTTAGCTGCTGTATATAGCTTTTCACCATTTGGCTTTTCGATCTTGCCTCCATATAGCTTCGCCGTGTAATTAGCTTCATAAACTGCCAAGGCAGTAGCAGAAACAGCGAAAGCTTCAGGTAATGCAGTATTTAGTCCAAGGAACCACTGAGCAATCAAATTACGAACTTCTTTCAGATTAGCTGTAGTGTACTGTCCACTTGCTAGAGCCATCTTTTCAGAATCATTTAATTCATCAAGCAAATCCCGAAGCTTTGCCAACATTAATATTGACTCATCATTAAAGATTTTTAATAGCTCTTTAACAGATTGAGAAGACACCCGATATAAATACGCCTGATGTTGGGTAAGTATTTCAATCAGCGATTTATCTTCTTTTGAAGCCATACGTCACCTCTACAACGGCATACTGTCCCGTTCACCTTCAACCCGCTTCACTTCTTCCTGATAGTCGTGAGCTGGTAATTTACCTGTCATCAGGTATTCCCAATATGTGCGGAAAGAGTTTTTCCCTGAAATAGCACCCTCATAAAGCTGTTTTGCAAGATTAATATCCGTGACCTGCACAATAAACTCAGGTTCAACCGTAAATGAATATTTTGTCGAATCCAGCTTTAACCACTGCGCTGCATACTTAATGGCTTGTTCAATTGCTGCAGCTGCACACATCACGATACTGTGAAGACTTGCCTGCTGGTCATCCTGTCGTGCACGGCGTGCCTCACCTGATTCTTGTGTATTCGTATCGACTACCTTGGCACCGGCTTCTAATGCTGCATTTTTCTGTGCATCCATTTCCTTTTTAGTGAGTTCAATCCCACTGCCTGATATTTCCAGATACCCACACTGAGAATCACCCGGAAGACTCCAGACAGCCATAACACCAGTGACACTAATATCTTCGTCACCTTCAAGACCATTAATCCAAGGTTGCGGATGAGCCGTATGGTGAAGAGACTGGTAATAATCTGCACTAAGTTGGTAATACTTCAGAGCAGCCTTGGCCATTGTCAGAAGTGGTACGGTACCAACATCTGGGGAATTACTAGTGGCACCGCAAAAAACAAATGGTGTGAAAGAAAGTTGATTACCGCCGAGATCGGGAGTTTTATCCTCCACATGTGAGCCATCAAACAATCGGACCGCTAAAGCTCCATCATCCATAGATAGAACGCGGTGAACCGTTTTAGTTTCGTGTCCGAATTCATCTTCACTATTATCAAATTGCTCCTCGAGCACTAACAGCTTTAGATCCTTTCGACCACCGATACTGTTTTCCTTCCAGTTAGTGATTGATAGAGCATCATATAAGGCGAAATATGGCACTCCGTTAGCATCAACATCGACAAGCAGCCCACAGCGCCCAAACTCTAGTAACTCTGAACAAATGCGAATAAAGAGCTGTTTAAGTCCAAAACCGTCATTTGTGGCATTCTCTATCAAGCCCTTTAAAAGAGAACTTTCAATTACAATATTCGGCTCAAGCTTTGAAACTAACCCGATCATTGTGCGTAATGCGTCCTGAACCCATAGCGGATACTGAGCTCGACTTAGATAGGCCTTATAAATCTCTCCAGTCTTATCACCCTGCTTTTCTGCCTCGATCATCCCTGCAGATTTAGAAAGGTATTTGATCTGTGCCTGTTTAATCTGCTCTTCGCCAGCTACGGCATCACGCATAATTAACCAAGCAATTTGCGCAGCAATATACTGCGGATGTTTATCAGTAACTGCCATAAAAACACCAATAAAAAAGCACCTATAAAGGTGCATTGTTTAAGACATGCCGCGAATTCTACGAACCCCAACAGATTTTTTGTCGATCGGAAATAGATAAGCGATCGGATAGGTTCCTGCATCATTCATGTGGTCAAACCCTGACTTTTTATCAGGCTGGCCATAATCATCATAAATTTGACGCTCTAAGCATTTAGCGAAGTGCGGACATTTTGTTACGTTCACAAAGAGTCTGCGCTCAGATAAGGTATTACAGAGCCTGCTGTTCATTGAGTTGATACGGTCTTTAACCGCAGGGTTTCTACTGTTCACAAGGACTTTAAATCCTGCTTTTCTGAGTAATGCTAGATCCGTTTCACTTGCATTACTTGACTTTCGATTCTCACCTGAAGCATCGGGATAAATAGCAATTTCATGATCAGGATAACGCTCCTGAATAGCCTCAATCATTGCTGGGGTATCAAAGAGATTCACGAACTCATCAACAGCATGCATTTGTTCCCCACGGCGAACATATACAACAGCAGCCATTTTGGTAACGTTAAAGTCCATCCCGACATGAAGTACATCATTTGCCTGAACTGTTTCTGTCGATGCACTTAGCAAACGATTAAAGCAGTAAAAAATAACGCCTTGGTAACTTTCGAAACTTGCCTCATATTCCTGGCTAAATGTCTTAGGATCCATCTTGCGCTTAGCAACAATGATCTCTGACTCAGGAATATTTCCACCTTGTAATGAGGTATAAGAAAAGCTTTTACAATCTGGTTCATGTCCCGGCTGACCATCCATGAAAGTGTCATAACAATGGTTAAAGCCTTTAGGTGTTCCAATCCTTAATACATGACCACCAACCCGCCGTTCACCATTAACTACATACTTACATGTAGACAGCATTGGGCGAAGTACTTCTTCCCATGCGGCCCATTTACAATCCGCCCATTCATCAATAATTAAGAAAAATAAGCCAGAACCACGAAGGTCATCATAATTGTCCAACCCTACAACACGGATAACATGGCCACTTCTTAATGTAATTGAACATTCAGTCTCATTCGGCTTACCTGCTCGCCATGATGCAGGAATTGCTTGTTTTAGTCGTTTCCAGAAAACCCGTTTAGCTTGCTTAAATGTAGGTGCTGCATACCAAATTTCATCCTCAACAGAAACATTCCACTTTGCTGCTAATCTTGCGGCTCTACGCATTTCCGCTTTAGCTAGAAAAGTCTTACCAAATCGTCGACCGCAAACAGCATCGCGAAATCGGGCTTCTTTTTGCCAGCCCCACAAATAGATATTTGCTTGTTTAGGTGTTAACTGAACTGAACCTTCAGGAGGATTAAAGAATTGGCTCATTTGGTATCTCCTCATCAGGATTCAGCACAAGCTTGTAATCCTCTTCAGGTGGACGATACTCAGGTGGATTAACTTCACGCTGTAACTTCTGAAGCTCAAGCTTTTTAATCTCAAGTTCTATTTCAGCTTTTGATTGGCCTTCCTCACCACCATTTGCCCCTGTCGTTTCTTGGCGATTGTTAAATTGCCCGCCAATGTCTTTGGCCGCTTGCTCAAGTAATTTCATCCCAGTTTTAACGTTTCTGGTTTTGTCTAAGTATTTTTGATACTGCCGTAGACGGTAATATTTGTTCGCAATAGGAATATCTATTAAACCCTCATCGAATTTCGCCCTCGTTTCCTCAAAAAGTACTACATACTTCTTACTTAGATTGCGACCTGAATATTTTGTTGGATCATATGCCTGACATTGGCTTCGACTAATATCAACATCAAACTCTTGTTTGACGCTCTCCACTACTTCTTGAGGGGTATCACGGCAAGCAAGAGACTGAACTATAAATATTTTTACAGGCTCTTTTAGTGCTGCCATAAATTCAACTCCGTACAACTACGTACAACAAACAAGGCAAAAAAAAGAGCCGCAAGGCTCAGTTGATTACACAGTTTCCGCAGCATCTTGAAATATCTAAATCCGAAACAAACGGCGGATTCTTGGCGACTTCAATAAGCCGCTTAACGTTCTTGCTTGGTCCATAACGTTTAACTACACCAATAAACTCTTCAACATCATGACCAGCTAAATAATGTTTAGGTAGTCCCGTATTATCGCTATAAAGGATCTCGCCATCTTCGTCTTTCATAACGCCAATGTGATACAGCTCATGTTCAATCAAATAACAGAACTCAGTATCATTAGCACGCTCACAGAAAGAAGCATCGACTGTAATTAAGTATGTTGGAACAGCTCCGAACCAATCTCGCATTTGTTGCTCTTGACGAGCTTTGCGCCAGCCACCGACATTAAACATAACTTTTTCACATTGGCCTAAAACCATAGCCTGCTTGCTTTTATATGCAGAAGAAGCCCAAGCAAATGCCAAGAACTCTTCATTATCATGTAATAGCTCAGCAATATGGTCATGATCTGGGTTATGAAGAGGTCCACCTATCGTTAAGTAGTTAGCAATAACCCATTTTTTTAAATCAGGTGCTGGAATTATACGGATTGCTTCCTCTTCATCTGCCTGATCAATAAAGTCCGTTGGCGGGAAGGGTCTGATCTGATCCATTAAATATTTGCCTCTTTAAATTTTTAAGCCATTGGCTAGCGTAATCTTTTCGCATCTGTAGCGGTCCAGACTCATCAATACGATGCCTAGCTGCTGTCTCAATGCGAACTACTGTGTAACCCATCTCTTCAGCAACATCGTAACGATCAAGGCTCCAAGCTTTGTTCTTAAGCTTTCCCTTGCGACCACCTGACCAAGGTCCACCAGCAATTTCTACCAAGATTCGATGTTCAATTAAATGAAAATCAAAACGCCAATGCTTTGTAGATTTAAACTGGAATTTCTTCTCGTACTTAATTTTCAGATTATCTAAAGCTTCACTAAATTCTTCTTCTGCCTCTAAGTACTTTTGGGTAGCTTTAGGAAGTGGTTTACTCTTGGGTTTGGTTTTAGGTTCTTTTTTCCGTGTAAGCCAAAAGTATTCGTTAGCTTCCATAATTCACCCATTAAAAAAGCCCCTAATTGGGACTTTGTAATGCATAACTTAAGTTAAAAATTGTTCCATAATACCTTCAACACATTTCCAACTTAATGCTGATTTTGACTCTCAAGCATTTCTGAAAGGCTTTTTTGAAATTCAGGAATGGAAAAAATATCAATATATGGCATTTTAAGAATACTTTTATTTTTCTTAAGTACGCCCAAACCTGTAAGAAACTGTGATTTATCTGTTAAGAAAAAAAATTCAAAACAGTAACCCTCAAAAATGGTTAAAAATCGAATTCTCTGCTTTTTATCAATATTACAATAAATATCAGTTATAAAATCTAGATCCATCTCATTAAATGGAGCGATCAAACTTACTAATTTTGAAATTCTGAGATCAAAACATTCTGTTAAAAAAATGCGCTCGTTCTTAACACTTTCCTTTAAAAAATTTTTGGCTACCGGAGATTCATCAAAAATTTTTAATTTCTTAAAAACTTCATGGTTAGATTCAATTCCTCTCCACATAATAGATAACAAATACAACATGAGCTTTTTTTGATCAACACCTTGAATTTCATAATGATAATTTCTCTTTTTATGTTTTACTGATTTCATTCTATTTCTTAAAATATTTAAAGAATAGTCTTCATATTTCTTATTTAATTTATGTTCACATTCCCCACATAACATATATGTGGCCCACTGATCCTGATCTTTGACAACTTTATTATGCTGTTTATCAAATCTCAAAGCATGATTTGCACCTTTTAAGGCCTTTTTAAAAACTGCTCGACCAATAACGTGAGATCGCTTTAATTCTTTTTCTAGATCGCATAATTTGCAAATACCATTTTTCATAATTTTTTCTTCAAATAACTATTGATGTTTAAGTTTTATTTTATCAATAAAAATTAATGAAATAAAAAATGGTTATAAAAGAAAAAGCCCCGCCAATAATCGATATTTAGCGGGGCTCTTTTGCGCCGTAATACGTCCGGCAAACGATAAAACTAGTTTTTAGGTGCTCTAAGAATAATTAGTACTTTTTCTGACATGTCATGCAAGTTAGAACCTACAGGCAACCAGAATTGATAATTGATGTTGTCTCGGTTAAAAATCTGCTTGTAGTACTCGGTTTCAAATGATGGATCAATTTCAGAGGCTTTAAGTAATCGACCTTCTTTTTCTATCTTCTGCCCATCCAATTCACCACCAACACAGATATTCATTTTAAGTACCAGTTTTTAATTAGACTGGACTATAGCACAAAACAAAAAAGCTCATCATTTGATGAGCTTTTAATTAAATCACTTAGGTCTGCAATGCTACAAGCTGAGTACTAAACAGATTAATTACCACACCATTCGCAAACATGGATAAAGCAATAATTGAATGTTTTTTTACCATACGCACCTCCAGCAAACTTAATGAAACAGTTGAATAGTTAGTTAAACAAGACAACAAAAAAGATAAGCAAAAGGCAACTAATCCTAGCACTACAAGTGGAACTGAACCACTTATGCATTCCTCTACAACAACAGACCTAAGTAATCTATTCTTTTATTATAACATTAATTTTCTAAAGCAAATTAAAAAAGCCCACCAAATGATGAGCTTTAATACTAGTGATTTACTTACACTTCGAACACTATAGCACGAATATGTCATATCTCTGCGCGCAATGCAATAATTCTACTCGATGATCATTAAATTTTGTAATTTCTTATCTAAATCTATATCGGTCTTTGCCCCTAATTCTTTTCTTAATAGATGAACAACTTTATTAGCATTCATATTTGATTCATTTATTAAATCAGTTATTAATGGGCTTATTTCTCTAGAATCAATTTTAATTTTTTCACCAAGCACATTCATCGAATTTAAGTAACCTTCAGACTCTTTAAGTTTTTCATCAAAATATTTTTGTATCAATGGAATTCTCTCAATTCCCTCTCCAAATAACTTGATTCTTTCATACTCTTCAGAAGCATTATTAAATAGCTTAATAGATCTAGAATGTCTGGAGTATAACTTTTCAATTTCGCTGTTCGAAATAATTAATGGATTAATTTTTTCCTGTAAATTACGAAATTTTTCTATAAAAACATCTAAAAATTTATATATTTGTTCCTTCGTTGAAGTTTCACAAATAAATGCTGCTTTATCAAGTGAAGTACTAAAAGCATGAACTAGATTTTTTTGCAATTCCCAATTTTTATCTAATTCTGATAATAATAATTGAAAACCTAAGATCATTTTTGAGTAATTTTCAACTAGCTCTAGATATACATTTTTCCTTGTCTCCGCAAGTCTTGCTTCTTTTTGCAAATGCAAAGATGTTCTCCACGAGAAATACACACCTACTGCAATTGCAATACCACCTATCACTGCCCCCCAAATAGTTCCCCACTTTTGAATTTGAGCAGCTTCAATTGTTGCTTGAATTACTGTTATTTCATCTGCCATTAATAATTACCTTAACTAATATTTCATAGATTTTGACAAATAGATTCAAGTCTACTATCTAGCCATGTTTCTGCTGCTAACAAATATTTATCAATATTTCTTCGATCAACTTTTGTATGTGTAGCCAGAACTGCAACTGGATACCCTTTTAAATAATGAAATTCAATCCATTGGTATAAATCTGGTCGAGATAACTTTAACTGCATGACTAAATGATCAATTGCAACTAGTGCTTCATCATTCAAAGTAACCTGAATACCTTTAGATTTAAATCCCTCTTTTAGTCGCATTAATCCTAAACTTGGAGATTTATAAATTAATTCACTAGGATTAAAAGAGGCATTACGTGCCCATTTCCCCCACTGGGCAAGCTCATTCTGCATCATTCTGACTGTTGGCTTAATTTTCACTTCGATATTCATCAGTTTTTACCTCTCACCAATTGCTCAATTTGTTTAATTGCTACACCTGCTTTAACTTGTTCTGTGCAGAACCGTAAAACTGTAAAACCCATCATTGACGCAGAGTTATACTTCTCCATATCCCCGATGTACCCTTTCCCTCTTGTATGGCGACCTCCGCTCCAGATCCCGCCTTCGACCTCTACCAATATCTTTGTACCTGTAATTAAAAAGTCCGCCCGCCACTTACGTTTTGGATGGAATTTATATTCCTGCTCAAATTCAATCTTGCAGGCTTTAAGATGAGTTGCTAATAAAACCTCCCCTACACTTGGTTCTCGTGTTTGCTTTGCTGAACGGCGCTTTTTACTTTTCTGAATAGGAAATAATTCACGGTATTCAGCAAGGCTCATTGAACTCATTCCTCAATTGCCTCCTTTCTCGCCAACCACCACAAAACCACCGCACCGCTTATAGCTGCGGTAAAAAATGAAATGAGTAACCCCCACGCTAAAATCTCGAATTTATTCATGATCCTGCCCCTATTCACATAAACCGTAAGCAGATGAACAAGCTTCTATACCTGTCATTTGCTCAACTAAATCGTATTGCTTACCACCTCTCACAGTTTTGGACCATTCCACCAGCTGGTGAATGCCATGCCCTCGATAATCAGAAGTGAAGAAGGTTGCTGATTGGCGCTTTGAAACTAATCCTACAATTCGCTCCCACTCCGCTACACGTTCAATTTCCTCAGGAAAACGTTTTGCAATTTCCTTTAGCTCATCTTTGTTGCAGTTAATGCACGGCATACAACCAACACGCCCCATGCCTTGTTTGTATAAAGGATTAGGGTCTATACCCATGTCTGTATGAGCTTGGAAAACATCTTTTGCTGACCACTTCAAGATTGGTCTGTAGTTGTAAAGTCCTTGAATAACCTCATTACATTCAGGAAGGTATTTACGATCCAAAGACTCATCTGCACGTACTCCTTGCCATGACAAAATCATGTGTCCATCTTCTAAAATTGGATAGAACAATTGCTGGATCGGCTTAACTTTCAATTCGGATGTACAGAAACGTGCACGTGTTGATGGAAATCTATTTTTCCAAAGGCACAAATCTAAAAAAGGATTGCCAGTAGGCTTAAGAACAGCTAAAGCATTTTCTATAACTGAGTTAGAAACCCCTTTTTCTGGCCATTTGGTTTTCACATATTCGCGCTTGCTTTCAATCTCAAAGCTAAAATCAGCCTTAACTCTTTGAATTTGGATTTCTAAGATTTGCTCTAAATATTCGACATATTCATAAGTTGCTGGATGTTCATGCCCTGTGTCAGCAAATACTGCTTGTAAATTTTCTACATCCCATGCCATTGCTAACAACAAAGTTGCTGTAGAGTCTTTTCCACCAGAAACAGAGACAATATTGTGTTTCATACATTCGCCCCATCAATTAACTGCTGAATATTTCTAGGAATTGGTGTCCCTTCACGACGGCACATCTCTGCATATTCGTGCGGATTGTCAAAAGGATCTGGCCCTAACTCTTGTTTCTGTTCAGGCTCTTTTTCTTTTGCCTGTAGCTTTTGTACTGGCGCAGTTTTACGCCCATTGATTTTTAGACGGTCCATTAGGGATTTAAGATGCTTTTGTGCTTCGTCATTGCTTACTGGAGCGTGCTCAGGCTCTTTGTGCTCTAGTTGTAGCGGCGGTGTATAAAATTCCTGGTGACGGCCTTTTAATTGCGCTTTAGCAACCATTACGTTGTAAGTGCCAAAGAAATTATCTTGAGCTGCTCTCATTTGACCCGCTTCGATCAAATACATAACTTCGTCTAAAGCGTATTTTGTGATTTGGGTAATGATCACCGTACGGTCTGCTGTGAACTTGCAAGCACGTGACCAAGCTTCCTCAGGTGACATCCAACTTTCACCGATACACCAAGTACGAAACTCAGCAAATGAGGGCATGAAGCGACCACCAGCTGTAAGCAATCGACCAAGTGCGTTGTTAAATTGATTTTGTTGAACGCCAACAAGTGTTTTAAGTGCGATCTGTTCAACTACCGACAGAGGGATTGCGCTTTCACCTATTACTGGGAATTGCTTGTTGAACTGAGCAGCGTAAACAGTGCGAAGAGATGCGATTAATTGGCGCACTTCGTTCAAGGTAATCTCATGCATGACCCACCTCCTCACTCACTAGAAACTTTTTTGAAGGGGTTACATCCACGATTTGAGATTGGTTTTGTTCTTCAAAAAGATTTGAGAAGTAACCTGGCTCTTGTGGTTTTTGACCAGCAGTAGTGATTTGCTCTTGCTTCTTGCGGTTAGCAGCAATTTGTTTCTCGTTGTTTTGTACCCAAGAAAACCACTTAACCAGCCAGATGCTTGGTGTATTCAATGAGCTTGATTCGTTTGCAAAGTGCCAGTCACCAAAGTTTTGAATCATGGTTCTCAAGTCGATCTCAGGAACTGAAACAAATCTTTGTTGAGCAAGTGAGATGAAATCGTATTGAAACTCGCTGTATTCAGAAATGAATTCACGCATTGAGTAACGCTTGTGATCATTGATCTGATACTGAGCAAATTGAATTGGAGGTAATTGCGAATTTTCTCCACGCGCATTACTACTACTATCTATAAATGGTTCTTGGTTTATGGTTAATGGTTTATGGTTATTGGTTGGTTGCACGCCCGTTTGTTCTTCGTTTAACGGATTTTCAACGACCGTTGAATTTTCGTTGGTGGTTTGATCATCACTAGCTGAACCGTTGTTAGACGATCCTTTCTTTTTCGCTGCACGTTTTGCAGCAGACGCTTTACCAGCCTCGCTAGCCTGTTTCTTTTTACCGTGGAATTCAGCAATTTCACGTTCACAGCGGTTATTACGATACACACCATCTACAAGCGTAAAAAACTCATCAAGAACGTATTTAAGTGCTTCTTTCTGGTCTTCAGTTGTGCATTGCAAACGACGTGCTAGCCGATCAATGCTTGAAGCATCAATTGCCTTTTCAGTGTCGTAATACATATCTAATAAGTCGCGATAAATCGCACGCTCAATTAAACTGAGGTGGCGAGTCGCATTGTTAAAGTCACCTATATGGTGTTGGTAATAATTCATTCATTAATCCCCGATATGGCCACAATGATCACAGTGATCAAATTCATATGGGTTGTATTGCCATACGATCTTTCCGCAACTTGGGCAGTTAAAACGAGACTTTGGATTTTCTACACGGCGTTTAGCTTTCTTAAGATGAGCTGGCATTTTTAAGCCTGCTCCTTGTGTCATAGTGCGATATTTATATTTACTAAAATCAAAGGTTCTTCTTTTGGCCTTTTCCGCCAAGTAGTAAGGTATTGCGATATATTGCTTACCTAATTCTGTTATTTCTTCTGATGAAAAATAAGAAGCCAATTCAAAATCTGTAGAAGTTTCAAAGCTCTTTTTATTTAGCCAAAAAACATCATTTCCATCGTATTGCCCTTTTACAAAAACGGCATAGCCTATAACGCCATCAATTATTTGGGTTTCATTAGGAATGTATTGATGATCAACTTTCCAAACAGCCAATTCATCAACATGGTCAGCAGATATTGGGCGATCATACTCACGAGCATGATCAAAATGATATTGGGCCTCTTCCCGTGTGCAAACATGAGCTTGGCTAATATCAGTGTGGTAGCCTCGAAACTCATGGCGCTGGAAGCTCACATTTGACCCTACGTTGTCGCGGAAGCAAGCTAAGTAAAATCTATCTTTCATGCTTCACCGCCTTCTACTGCTTGGATGAAACGACCCAAGAATCGAATTTTTTTAGCTCGACCCAAACTAGCGACAACCTCACCAGCAAAATAAAAAGTAATGCCATGTTGGTAAGACAGAGATTCAATGAGCTCATCTCTTAATACAGCCGCATTATTTTCGTCACGATTGATACGGCGAAGGTTCTCTTTCCGCTTTTCGATTAATTGATTCAGCGTATAAAGCGCTGGCTCAAACCAGCTCTGGATTATTTGCTCTTGATTTGATAGATTAGTTTGCATATTCGATTCCTCTAGCCAGTAATTGAATTAACTAAGCCTGATTTCCGAGATCAGGCTTTTTTAATATCCTAGCTTTTCCTTTTGACCACTGATTTCGTCATGAAATAAGTCATCAACTGTTTCTATACGGTTCATCCAGCTTTTAGACATAACTAAAAGTGCAGCAACACGTTCCTTATCAATGCTTTGATAATCTTTAGGAACGACTTTTAATCCAAGCAAACTCAATAGCTCGCAAAACATTTCAATCTCATTCAAGCCATTGTTTTTCTTGTCTGTTTTAAGCCGAGTAATTGTGCTTGGATCAACCTTTAAATGTTCAGCAATCTCTTTTTGATTGCTTATATCAAGGCCATGCAATATACGAGAGACGTCATTTCTGGCACTTGCAGATATATCAACTGATAATTTGCTCATGTTGTTTCCTAAGCTGTTTTTGATGTTCCTAAAAAGAATTCAAATAAGCTTTTGTGGGTTAGTTTTTGATTGCTTGCGTCTACCATTTTTTGAATGGTTTCCATTCTTGGTTTTTTACGGCCATGGATTAGGTGAGTTTCCATATATCCATAAGTAACTTCTGCTTCTTTGCAGAACTTGATACGTTCACTCTCACTTAATCCCCGCCAATAGCTATGAAGAGTAAGCATTAATACACCTCACTGGTAAATATATTTAATAAATATACCCACAAGGTAAATAAAATACAACCTGTTAGGGTATTTATTTTTTCTACCTATTAGGTATTTTGAATTCAGCGCTAGAGGTGAATTGAAAAAAATGAGTGAATTAAAGACTATTCATGAAATTAGGCTTGGTAATACAAGAAAATTAATGAAGGAATCGGGACTAACTCGTTCTGAATTCGCCGAAAAGATTGATATGTCTTATGGATTGGTAAGCCAATACATTGGAAAGAATCCAACAAAGAATATTGGTGATGAAACAGCTTTAAAAATAGAAGAAGCTTTTAATAAACCGCGTGGGTACCTTGATCAATCTGAAATTCAAAATGAAAATGCACACCAATTAGATGGCGCTGCTAGTTTTAAGCAACTCGACATAGAAGCATTTAAGAAAAAATATAATATTCCTGACAGCGAAGATGCTGTACTTTTCTCAAATGTTATCGAAAAACCATTAGTTATTTCAAAAAGATGGGTTCCAGTTAAGGCATACAGCAAGATGGGCATGGACGGTTATTTTACAGACATGGGGTATGATGGAAACGCTGGCGATGGGTATGTTCCAACTCACACTGCTGGTGATCGGTCATATGCAATTAAAGGAACTGGTGACTCAATGTATCCCGCTATCCGTAATGGCTGGTATGTAGTATGTGACCCAGATGCAGAATTAACGCCGACTGAATTTGTGCAAGTTTGCTTAAAAGATGGTAGATGCACAATTAAAGAATTTATTGGCATTCATAATAATGTTTTAAATCTTTTAGCTGTAAACGGCGGTGAACGCTTAACTTTTGATATGGATGAAGTCGAAAGCATAACTGCTATTACCGATATTGTGCCTCCTAGCCAACACAGACAACAGCATCCAAAAGCTCATTAATTATTTTAATAAACCATTATTTAAGCCCACCAATTGGTGGGTTTTTTATGGCCTTTACATTAAATACACCTAGGAAGTAAAAAAATAATCAACTAATTTCACCCCACAGGTATTTACTTTATTTTACCTTGCAGGTATATTTTTCTCACAGACAACAAAAAAGCACACCGAACCTTCTACCTCTCGATGTGCTTTGCAAACTGCGAGATCAATTATGAATGCAAAATCAATTCCACACAAGCACAAGGTAACAGGTATTACAGCAATTGCTGTACTTGTTGCCCTTGGCTCTTGTGAATACCGTGCCGCTAATTCTAGCGTCCCTTCTAATTACTCATATGAAAGCAAGCAAATGGTTGCTTCTGAATATGAGCTTCTAGGTATTAAACAAACTGGTGAAAAAACTGGTGTAGCTGTTATACGCATTGACGGCTTTAAGTTAAGCGTAAGTTTTGATTTTGACGGCGTAGCAGATAGTTACGGCGTAGCAGATAGTTACGGCGTAGCAGATAGTTACGGCGTAGCAGGTTCAGACTGTACAGCAGCCGAAATTACTAACTTGGCCATTGAGTCAGTAACAGACCTCCGCGGCAAACCCTTTAATGACTTTACCAATCGTGACGACCATAAAAATATAAATATTTTATTGGTGGGCTATATCGATCGTAATAAATGGTTGGAGGCTGCCTAATGAAAAATTATAACTGCCCTGCGTGCAAGAAAATTATCCCTGTGGATCGCTCAGAAATCAAAGCTGGTGATGAGGTTTCATTTTGCAAAGTAACCCAAACTTCCAAGTCTGCTCGTTTTTCTTCAAGAGAAGGGATTGTTGAGTGCCGCGAAGGTGATGTTGTTTTAGTTAAATATCGAAAGGAAATTATTCCTTTAAATATTAAGGATGTTTCACCATCTGATGCGCCAAGCCCGCTTACTTATGCATTTGTTGGCACATGCGAATGTAAGGAGGCTGAATATGTCTAATTTCAAAAAACACCCAGATGGGTACAAGTCTTACTTGGGTCGTGACAACACTGGTTTGTATTCGGTTCGCATCGGCTGGCAGGTATATGCATCAAATGCAAATGGAACTGTGCTGTACAAAACCATCAAAGAAGTTAAGACGCCTTTAGATGTCGAGAAGTTCAAAACTGAATATCCGAAAGTATGGAATGAACTTACGCAAGAGATCAGCTTTCAACGCAAGAAACAGTTAGCTATCGATCTTCGTGAATCAAATATTCCTGCGTATGACCGTGCTGCTTACAAGCAAAAACGCGGCTTCACTGGCTCAAGATAAGGATAATAAAAATGAACGTATTTTTCCAAAAAGCTGAACGTAAGCAAGCTAAGTTAAGACTTGCTTTATCTGGTCCTACTGGCTCAGGGAAAACTGAAAGTGCCCTAAAACTTGCTGCCGGTATTGGTGGTCGAATTGCCGTTGTTGATACAGAAGACAGTAGCGCATCGCTTTATGCAGATCGTTATGACTTCTACGCTGCAAACCTAACACCGCCATATACACCAGAAAAATTTACAGCAGCGATCAAAGCAGCTGAGCAAGCGGGTTTTGATATTTTAATTTTGGACAGTATTACTCATGAGTGGTCTGGTACTGGTGGGTGTTTGGAAATTGTAGACACCCTAACCAAAGGAAAATTTAAAGGTAATAGCTGGGCAGCTTGGAGCGAAGTCACTCCACGTCATCGCAAATTTATAGATGCCATTCTTCATTCAAGTATTCACATCATCGTAACACTGCGAAGCAAGATGGATACGATCCAAACCGAAACTAATGGCAAGAAGAAAGTTGAAAAGGTTGGGATGAAGTCTGAACAGCGTGACGGTATCGAATATGAGTTCACTACGGTGCTTGACTTAAATGCTGATCATTTTGCAAATGCCACTAAAGACCGAACTCATATTTTCACTGAACCGATGATGATTAATGAAGGTACTGGCGTTTGTCTACGCGAGTGGCTTCTTTCTGGAACTGCCGATGCAACTATTGACGGTAATCAATTTTTAGAAATTGAAGATCTTATGCAGCGCGCTGGGATCAACATCGAGAATTACTGCTTAAAGCGCAAGTTAAATAGCTTGATGGATCTTCAACAACAAAAGTTTGAAGAAACAAAAAATCAGCTCTTAAACATCATTCGCAAAAATGAACAAACTGCTCGTGAGCATGAAAATCAATTGAGCCAAAACCAGACACAGGCGGCAAATAACTTTGTTGAGATTTCAGCAGAACAACGCGATGAGCTACAGGGCTTTATTGCTGAACGCGGTCTAGATGTAAAAACAGTTTGTGAGCACTTCGGAATTGATGCACTCACTCAAATTGAAGCGGCAAAACTTACGGCAGTTAAACAAGACATTGAGACATTGGCTAAAACGGGGATGACAGCATGAATAATTTACTAACAGCATCTGAAGCATTTGCAGCTCTTCAAAAAGGTAAAACTGTCCTTTGTCGTTACGCTGGGGATGGAACACTAAAAGCTGATAAGTCTTTTAGCACCCTTGATCAAATGCCAGCAACGGTATTTGGTCTACCCTATTACGAGTTCTGCATTCAGCTTGAAACAACTGTTTTAGCAGAAATTACATTCACCAAGCCAGTTGAACCGCATGATTTAGAAGATGGCCAAGTTATCTATATTGTTATGCCTTCCCATATCTTGCGTACCACATATAACTCTAAAAATGGTGAAACTTGTCTAAGTGTTGGTAATGGGTTTGCACAGCTTGATGAAGAAAATGCAAAGCTTCAACTTCAAGCTATAGGTAAAACTTTTGGCAATATGATTACTGATATTCAAGTAATAGACGTAACTAAAGACAAACCAAGAGGTCAAAAAGGTAAACAAACTAAAGCTGAACAAACACTCGTTTCAGAAAAGACTTGTGAAATTATTGCTGAAGCAAAGAAGCCCTCGATTGTTATAACTGAGCAAACCAATGTCACCGCTTCTGAGGATCCATTAGTTCCAGATACTAATGACCCGACATTAGATCCTGAATATCAAAAAAACCTTGATACCCTTCTGCAACGCGTTAGTGAATCAAAAACACCTGACGAAGTTAATGCAGTTTATCGCTATACCCGTACTTGGTCTGATAAACAAATGGAACCTTTGCTTCTTGCAACTCACAAACGACTTGAACATTTAGAAAAAGAAAAGGCATCTGCAAATGAGCCGCCATCATTAATGGTTCAGATCCAGAATGCACCAGACTTGACGGCATTAGATGCTCTTGAAATTGATGTAGCTGCACGTGATCCACAGATTCAACCGAAGCTTATGGGGTATGTGAGAAAACGCCGCTATGAATTAGAGAATCCATCAGGCTCTCAACCAGAAGCTGAACATGATTATTTACTGGAGGAACCTTTCTAATGTCGAAACAAACTACTCCAGAGTTTCTTTTCGAGCCAAAGCTGCTACCTCAGCAGCTTTTCGAGAAGTTCATAGTGTTCAACGTAAATGCTGGTTATCGCGGACGAGGTACACCACACGGCGTGAACCTGATTAAAGGCAATAAAGCTACTCTCACCTTAACCGATAAAGGTGAGATGAACAAAGCAGCTCAAGAGCGATACAAGTTAATGCTTTTGAAGTATTTCAAAGAAGGACGCTCAGCAATGGATGAGCTTAATCATGAAGTTAAACGTATTTATAAAATGGTGGCGTGAATGATTAAAGCTGAAAGTGCTGTGGAATTTGATGGTGATGACGTTTGGATAGGAAGTGTTCTTATCTCAAAATGTTTCGGCAATGAAGATTGGACGGCGTTTCTCGACAATGATGTTGAAAAAGAATTTGAAACCTTAGAACTAGCTGTTACTTACTGCTTGGAGCACAACAATGAGTAAATCAACATTGTGGGCGGTTGCAATGCGACCTGAAGGTTATAGCCCTTTTAAACAAACTCCAGCAGCTTCTAAAGAGATAGCTGAGAGAGCTGTTGAGCGTTATAGAAAAATGCATGAAAAGGAAGGCAACAACTTTTTCTTAGAAATTTTCGATGATGTTATCAAAGTCCAGAAATGGCACGGCACACGTAAGGATCATATTAAAAAACTATTTTATGTAGAAAGCTGGTTCACCCAAGCAATGTATCAATGCTTTGATTTGAAGACAGCTGAACGTGTTTTTAAGTTTGATGAAATTGTGAATTGCTACAAGAAAGGATCTGCTCCCCTTGTAACTAAAAGCTTTGATGAAGCAAAACAATTTTATGGATCTGGAGCTGAGGAATGAAAAGAATGAAATGTATTGATAAACAAGCTGAGATTGAAAAGTTCAATGCTGCTAATGATGATGCAGAATTTTCACCAGAATCACTTGCGGTAATACTTGATGTCTCGACCTCTTGGTTGCAGAAAAAACGTTGTGAAGGTGGAGGTATTCCCTTTTCAAAAGTCCACTATCGAAAAATTTTTTATAAAAAAGCAGATGTGTTAGCTTATATTGAACGGCAGCGCATCCATTCAACATCACAAATGGCGGTTTAACCGCCTTTTTTATTGTAAAAATTTAGTAGGCAAACAATAGGCTAAAAACCAATAAAAATAGGCAAATTAATAGAAATAGGCAGATAGTAGGCAAATAAAGTATATTTTCGAATTATGATATATGCTTTAATATTGTTTCAGGTATTTTTATTAAAATACAAAAACTTAAAAATAATTTTCATGTGGTTAAATATGATCTAATATTGTTTCATATTGCTATAAAATCGTTTCTACCCGAGAACTCATCGGGTTCAGGGTAACGACACATGCAGCGGCATCTTCGGAGCATTTAGTTTTAATACATAAGAAAAACTCAAAATACTTAATTTTAATATAGTTTTCCATACAGACCTTTCAGTCTAAAATTTTCTTTTTTAAACATTAAATTGCAGCTTAATTAATCTACTCACCCCTCTTCAATATTATTTTTCATTTCTATTAAGACACTCTTCATACCAGCCTGTTTGAAAATCCTCTATGGCTTTTCTTTTAAAGAAACTAGTTCTGAATACTTTCGCAGAGTAAGCTGAATTAATTAAATCTTGGTAAAGTTGTTTTGCTTTTGGATCTTCAAGACTATTCGCTATCTGTTGCAAATCTTGCGATGGAACTTTTTGTTGACGTGCTTCCATGACAGTATAAGCAACTTTTTTCACTACATTACAAATCTCGGGATCACTTACATTTTCGTCAGCATGACAACTTAAAGCAAAAAAACTAACAAGCAATAATCTATACTTCATGACCCTACCTTATTTTTATAGTTTAAAATTAATAAGAAAATTTCTTACTATTTCTTTTAAAAGATCACGCTGGATTAATCACGTAAAAATAGATAATCAGACCTAGCAAAACAGTTGAAGCAATCGTTAAGTATGTACCAACGGTATTAAAACTCTGTAAGAATTTCAAGATTTCCATATCTAGAACCCCCTAAATTAGTAACTATAAAGAAAGACAAAATGAAATTTACCACATCTCAATAATGCCAATCAATTCACACTTATCGGATTTTTTGAGATGCAAAACATTAAATCAATTTATTGGTTACACCTGATCGCAAAGGCATCTTTGTAGTAGTCAGTTGCACTTTTCAAATCTGACAACAATTTTTCTTCGGTATAAGGTTTGGGTGAAATTTTTATTAATGCAGGCATATATTGGGTCTTGTAAACCTCAGGATAGTCATGGCACAAGATTTTGACTTTAACCTCTTGTGGCGTATTCGGATTATCCAATTGATCTAAAAATTCTCCAATTTTACGGTCCGACTCTTCAAATTGAGCTTTATAGTCAACTTCAGCAGCTTCAGGTTCTGTTTGTTTTGTGCACCCACCAAGTAGTAATATGGTGCTTATTGTAATGGTTAAAATTTTTAACTTCATAGGCTTAACAATTTCACATTCATCTTTTTAATTATTCTTATCTCATTAAATGTAAATAAATATTGGTAATACGTAAAGAAATAGAAATTTTATCGTCAAAGCAGATGCATCAGATCTATTTATGACAATTAACTAAATAAATTTAAAGTGATTTACTAATTATTCTGCTATTTCCATAAAGCTATAAAAAAATAGGTATAATTTTGCTCAACTGATCTCAAATCTTTGTTAGATTTAAACATGACTGAACTTAGTTTTATTAGAAAAAATTTAAGATCTAAAAGACGCTCTTTAACCCCATTAGAGCAAAAACAAGCTCAGCTTAATGTGCTCCATCATCTAAACACCCTTGCTATTTTCCATTCATCAAAAAAAATTGGTTTATATTTACATGCCTTTGGAGAAGTTCATACAGATCTTCTCATAAAGTTATGTTTTCAAAAAAATAAACAAGTTTATTTACCAATGATTTGTTCTATGAATCAGCGTTTAGTTTGGGTAAGAATATCTAGAAACCAATATTTAAATCGACGTTTTTCTCATCATCCGTTAGGTATGAAAGAACCCATGGCAACCAGAGGAAAACATGTATCAAAGCTTGATTTACTTCTGATGCCACTTTTAGCTTGTGATCAATACGGTACACGTATTGGTATGGGAGGTGGCTATTATGACCGCACATTGGCAAGTGCAAAACATAAGCCTTATCGTTTGGGAATCGCTCATCAATTTCAATTTATTGAGCATACTTTAAAACGTCAAAGTTGGGATCAGCCATTAGATGCTTTACTCACTCCTCAACATATTTACTGTTTTAAAAGATAATATTTAAATAAAAATTTATAAAACTTAATAGACTTAAATATATTCTTTTTTATTTTTTCAGTCTCCTAAAACGAAAAAGTAACCACCCTAAGGATGGTTACTTCTGCGTGACAGACCGTTTACCAAGTAATATTAACACGTCTATTTGGTGCTAAACACTGAATGAGTTTTGCATTATTGTTACCTGAACACTGCTGGTATAAATCGGTCTGGCTATTCGCCTGAATTTGAATACGATTAGGGTCTATCCCCTGTTGAACAAGTAACTTCGCAATTGTATTTGCACGCTGTGATGACAATTGATGGTTATAACTAAATTTACCTAATGGGTCAGCAAAGCCAGAAATAATAATCGGCTTCATTGAAGGGCTTTTTTTGATCTGTTCAGCAACTTTCTCAAGGTTATTCGTACTTTGATCAATAGCTTTAGCATCAAAACGATCAAAGGCAAATAATACACTTGCTGTATGTTCACTTATTAAATTAGTCTGTACTGGCATTTGGTTATTTTCACCCCAAGCCATCAAACCCTCACATGCTTCACCCTTCCAAGATAAACGTTCTGCTAAATATTGTTTATCAAAATCAATACGCAACTGACAGCGCTGGTATTGATTACTTTTAGGGACACGTATATCTAACACGTAATTCCAAACTTTTACAGCAAATACCCCTTCGCTAAACTGTGGATTTCCTAATAAAGCTCGAATTTGGTCTTTATTTAATCCTGAATCTAAGCGTGCAACATCTTGGTATTCATAGCGCTTTACTTGCTTAAGGTAACTTTTTTCAATGGCTGGGAATTTAATTTCCTGTTGTTGAGCTGGTTCATTTGCAGAAGTTACCACTGAGAAACCAGCAAGAGTTGCCACCACTAAGCTTTGGATTGTTTTGTTCATCTCTTTACTCTCTTCATATTTTGAGTAGGGAGAGACTTAGCTCTCCCACCAGTTTCTTAGTTAATAACACCACTGATACCAACACGAACGCTTGGTTCACCTTGTGAAGCTGCTGCAACACCACCAGTAATTGACCAACGACCATTGTCAGAAGTTTTACGTAATGTCACACCGACTGCATTTTCACCACCATGATATGCGGCACCCACTGCATAAGTATATTTACCTGCAACAAATGGTGCATTTTCTAAAGCCATAGCTGCAGCAATACCGGCATTGGCTTTTTTCTCAACATCATCAATACGTTTATTGGTGTCATAGAACACTTGTTGTAACTGGTCACCCAAGTTATTAATTTTATTACCAAGATCTTGATTTGACTGGTTTAATGTGCCAATAGCATCATTAATATTGTTCTTACCAGTACCACCAATATTATTAGTAGTGATTGAACCATCTTTAGGATCAATCGTGGTATTTCCGCCAATACTATTCTTGATACTTTCAGAGATTTTATGGATTTGCCCACCATTTACAGCTTGGTTAGAACCCTCTTTAATTTCTCCATTTTTTACACCCTGTACGACACGGTTACCGTCTTTTCCAGCCATGTTAACGCTAGTACCACCGGTGTCTTTACCAACAGTAATTTCACCATTTTGTGTTTGCTGTTGAACCAGACCAGATTTACCTTTAGAGATGTTGTCAATATTGTTCTGAATGTTATTAATGTCAGTCGAATTTTTATCGACTTGTTTCTGAACATTCCATAGTTGACCGCCATTAACCGCATCTTTAGAGCCTTTTTCGACTTTACCTTCAGCAACATTCTTCAGGCTGGTACCTTTATCACCACCACCTAAAGTCACTGAGTTTTTATTGACATTGCCATTTTTATCTTTGTCATATTGGACAGCCTGATCAGATAGTTTGCCAACATCCTTGCCGATTTGATCTTTAACATCGTTAATCTGTTTGTCTAACTGGCCTTTGTTCACGGCATCTTTGGCATTTACACCATCGGCAACATTGGTAATTTTCTTACCACCTGCATCAATGCCATTAACTGTAATGCTTGGACCACCTTTGATGATTAATCCTTGTTGGTTCAAGACATGACCACCGACATTTACACTGTCGAATTTCACATCTTTAAGCATTTCAATTTTCACTCCATCTTCAGTTGTACGGGTAATAATGTTTTCACCGCTCGTTTTATCTTCAGCAGTTTTCGCATCAGCCCCACCAACAATATTTATGGTGTCACCCAACTTACGATGCACAGCCTTACCATTGGTTGCCTTTTGGTCATTTGCACCAAAGTTAAGACCTTTATTAGCTAGATCATTTACGCCATTAGTCACTTTGTCATCTACAGACTTAATTGCATCATGAACCGTGTTTTTACCCGTTCCACCAATATTCTGGGTAGTAATACTGCCATCTGGATTAACAATCGTATTTCCACCAATACTATTTTTAATGCTGTTAGAAATCTTATGAACCTGACCGCCATTTACAGCATCTTTAGAATTTTGCGCGATTACACCCTCAGCTACATTAGTAATTTTCTTACTACCAGCATTAATGCCATCTTTGGTTATGCTTGGACCATTCTTAATGGTTAAACCATTATTGTTGAGTACGCTATCACCAGTAGTCACGCTATCTAAAGTTAGATCTTTCTTGGTTGAGACTTCATAGTTTGTACTACCATCTTTATTAATAGTTTCTTTTACGACAAGGTTATTGCCTTCAGATACTGTGCTTTTTGCTTTAGTTGCAGTATTTTTAACTTCACTAATTGCATCATTAATATTGTTTTTACCCGTTCCACCAATATTATTGGTAGTCAGGCTACCATCCGGATTAACAACTGTATTTCCACCAATACTATTTTTGATGCTGTTAGAAATCTTATGAATCTGACTGCCGTTTACCGCTTCTTTTGATGTCGCTGAAATATTGCCAGCTTTAACATTATCTAAAACCGTACCGTCCTTACCTTTTAAGGTAACCTTGTCTTTAGTTTTGACATCGTCATATTTCACTGCTGCATCATCAGTTGCATTTTGCTTGGCAGCAAGATTGTCTAACTGACTCTTATTCACTGCATCTTTGGCATTTATACCATCCGCAACATTAGTAATTTTATTACCACCTGCATTGATGCCGTCTTTAGTGATGCTTGGACCTTCTTTAATAGTCAGACCATTTTTGTTCAAGGTCGTGTTGCCAGTCGTTACGCTGTCAAACTTCGAATCTTTTAACAATTCAATCTGAATACCGTCTTTAGTCGTGCGGGTAATAACATTCTCACCACTGGTTTTAGCCTCTGGCGTTGAAGCTGCTGCTCCACCCACAATATTTAGCTTCTCACCCAGTTTACGGT
>NZ_AMSS01000081.1 GCF_000313935.1 Acinetobacter sp. WC-141
ACAGTCACGGTTGATCCCGCTTCTGCTGTACCTGTCACTGGATCAGTGGCATTGATTGGATCAAGCACCGGTGCATTTGGTGCAACGGTATCCACTGTATAAGTTTGCGTATCATTAACAGTACTGCTATTACCTGCTGCATCAGTGAACGTTACTTTCGCATCAATAGTTTGATCTGCATCTGCAGCTAAGCCGCTACCAGGTACACTTACTGTCCAAGTACCAGCTGTACTATCTACTGTTGCAGTATATGTTTGCCCATTAATAAGGACAGTAACCACTGTATTTGCCGCATCTGCCGGAACGTTTTTCAACACACCAGTAATGGTA
>NZ_AMSS01000082.1 GCF_000313935.1 Acinetobacter sp. WC-141
CAAAGTTAAGATGATGGTATGACAATTTTATATACTCCATAAACCCTTTAAATTAATTAGGTGGTTTATGTCGCACTTCAAGTTTTACTCTGCCCACCTTTAAATCATCAATATCGTGGTAGCCATGTCAGTTATAGACATGAGTTTGGCTATGAAATTATTCAGGCGCTTATTGCTCGAGGTGTAATTGGTGATTATCGAGAGCCAGAAGTATTACGTTTTGGGATTACTCCTCTATACCTCGGTTTTGAAGATATATGGAATGCCGTACAGCATCTTAAGCAGATTATGCTGAATAGCGAATGGAAAAATGAGCGTTATCTGGTTAGAGGCGAAGTGACCTGATATTTAGTGGTCACTATCAGAAAAATGGCTAGGAGGGCCTATGAGCAGTTTTGACGAAATACAAAATAGAGAAGCAGGTTTACATAAGAAATTATCTGCAAAGCAAATGGGAATGATTGCAATTGGTGGAGCGATTGGTACAGGGCTGTTCATGGGTAGCAAGTTTGCAATTAGCTTTGCTGGCCCTGCTGTTATTGTGAGTTACGCGATTGGTGGCTTAATTGCGTTTGCTATTATGGCTTGTTTGGCTGAGATGACAGTTCAGCATCCGACGTCGGGTTCCTTCGGAGCATATGCTGAGCATTATGTGAGTCCACTGGCGGGTTTTTTAGTCCGTTATTGTTATTGGGCATGCATTGTATTAGCTGTTGGTACAGAAATTACAGCAGTTGCTGACTATATGAAATTATGGTTTCCACATGTGGGCTCTTGGATCTGGATCGCTTTTTTCTCGATAACTTTGCTTGTAGTAAATGCCTATAGTGTTAAAGCTTTTGGGTTGGTTGAATATTGGTTTTCAACGATCAAAGTCTTTGCGATTATTGTATTTATTCTTTTAGCAATTGGCATTTTGACTCAAAGTCATGGAGGAACAGAACAGGTTCTCTCTAATTTAACCGAGCATGGTGGCTTTTTTCCGCATGGTTTTAGTGGTGTCTGGATTGGGGTAATCATTTCAATATTTAGTTATTTAAGTATCGAAATGATCGCTGTTGCGGCAGGTGAGGCTAAAGATCCGGAAAGAGCCGTTAAGAAAGCTTTTAAAAGTACTGCAATTCGCTTAATCCTATTTTATTTACTGTCTCTATTTCTTATTGTGGCACTTGTTCCTTGGACAACTTTAATTGGTGCGGATGCGACTAGCCCTTTTGTGATGGTGATGAAAATTGTCGGCATTCCCTATGCAGATAGTATTTTAAATTTTATTGTAATTGTTGCGGCTTTATCAGCCATGAATAGTATGCTCTATATCTCAACGCGTATGCTATTTAGCTTATCACGAGCAGGTGATGCACCAAAACTATTTGGTCGTATTAGTCGTAATGGTGTACCAGTTAATGCGTTGTTATTGTCAGCGGTCGGCATTGGCATTGCGAGTATTATCTATACAATTAATCCAGCTTCTGCTTTTCCTATCATGATTGCTCTTTCTATGTTTGGAGCATTATTTACTTGGGGAAGTATTTTTGTTACCCATATGTTTTTTAGAAAAAATATGGCACAACAGGGGCTAGTATTAAAGTTTAAAGTACCAGCAAGTCGGTTAATTTCTTTGTTGGGATTAATCGCGATTTTAAGTATTACGATTACGACTTGGTTTACTAATGAGTTTAAGTCGACTTTACAATTTGGAATCCCATTAGTTGTTGTTCTTACATTTTTCTATTATTTAAAACGCTCGTCAGCCAAGCTTACTTTAAATGCTCATGAGAAACCATTGAAGTGAGAAGCGTATGAGACCATATGACAATGCTAGTACCGTGGCGAATGAACATGAAATATTGGCAGAATTTCAAAGCAGAAGCATGGCGGTCTACCAAACATGTACTCATATTAGAGATATCCAATATGGCAAACAACCAAGGTCAACCTTAGACTTATTTCCTTTAGAGAAAGCTAAGAAGACTGTTATTTTTATTCATGGGGGGTATTGGCAATGGTGCGATAAATCTGATTTTGCATTTGTCGTGCCGCATGTTCTCTCAAAAGGAGTGCAATGCATTTTTTTAGAATATGATCTGGCTCCCCAAAGCAAAATTTCGGATATTGCTTCTCAAGTTTATCAAGCTCTCGATTTTATTCGAGAACAAGACTGGAGAACCGATGAGATGGTTTTGGTTGGGCATTCAGCAGGAGCGCATCTTGCTGCCTTGTCAGTAGGCCATCCACTCATATCTGAGATGGTGTTGTTAAGCGGAATTTATGATTTAGAACCTATACGCAGGACTCATTTAAATCATGCACTTAATCTGTCAAATGAAGATATTTTAAAATATAGTCCTATTTACTACACCAAGCGGATTGCTATTCCATGTTCAATTTTATGTGGTGAACTTGAACTCGAAGAGTTGAAATGGCAAAGCCAAAATTATTTTGAAATTAAAAAAGGACAAGAACCGGATTTTGTTTCTTTTAAGCTTATTCCAGAGATTAATCATTATTCTATTTTAGAGCACTATTTTAAGTCTATATTGTTTTAAGTATTTGAATTGAAATATAATTATATAAGAGAGTTAAGCTGAAATTAATTGGGAGATAAATGTGAAATAAATCACAACTCAACCTGTTTTTTATAGAAATTATTTGTTTTTATTGACCTGGCTGACAAAGTTAATTAGATTAAAAAGATAGTGCTTTCTCACTAAGCGGCAAAATGTTTAGCTGTTGTTTAGTTGAGTTTCAAGTCCGTAGCTTCCCAAGATACGGACTTTTTTATTTAAATTTTTATGATTTCTTCTCTTTTAATATAAATGTATGAAAACAATTACATAAGAAATATTAATAATTTGATGGATATATTAATTAAGGAAATAACTGAATTAAAATTTAAAATCAAATATATTTTATTAATTTTAATAATTTTTAAAATGAAATTTTAACCTTCATCAATCTGTCATAAATTTTAATTAAATTAAAATATGAAAATAAAAGCTAGCATGAGTAATTAAATAATATATAGTATTTTTAATTATTTGGGATGAGTTGATTTATTAGGGTTGGTTTTTTTATTAATAAAGGAACCTTTATGAAGGTACAATATTTTGAAGGTGGGATGTATGAGCATATGTGTCCGGCTTGTGGGCATCTTCACTATATTCCGGTAGAGCATCCTTTTTCTAATGGATGTCAGTGGTCCTTTAACGGTAGCCTTGAAAAACCAACATTTAATCCAGATATAAGTATTATTGGGCGCTGTCATTATTTTATAAAAGAAGGTTTTATTGAGTACGCTTTTAATTGTAAACATCATTTGGCGGGGCATAAGTTAGAATTACCTGAACTAAAAAACAAAACTAATTTATAATACTTGTTTTTATATTTTTATTTAATCATTCATGTTTTTTTGAGCTTTATTTATTTACTGGGATTTATGAGTAATATATTTTTACGTATTTCATACTGAACTTTTATAGTTAAAAGGTTTGTAAATCTCTTCTGATTGCAGCTTAAATAGAATATTGAAATAATTTTTATAACTAATTTTTTTCGTTATATATGTATGGATATCTGGAAATTTTTGCGAAGTTTTAACACAGTGGGTACTTATCTTGCAATTTCGTCTTTTATATTATTGGTAATGATTATATATTTTTATATTGTGAATCCTGCTTGAAATCTTACCTTAAAGAATAATTAATTTTTAAACCTAGCTCTATATTTTTTGAATTAGTTCACATTTCCGATTAAAAAAAGATACTAGCGTTGTATAAAATAAAATTTTATGAAAATATGATTTAGTTTTGATGGAGGGGAGGCAAAGAAAAATTTCTTTCCAAAAAAGTTTAATTCTTAAATATAACGACAGTACAGATCATAACAACGATGTATGAATAAAAAGATATGGAGATTTTTCATGAAGTTTTGCCAAATAACGGCTGCTTTCTTAACAATGGCCGCCGTCAATCTAGTCCATGCAGCACCAAATACAACAAGTTCTCTTCTAGATTCTTCTCAAGCAAAAGGAATTATTAAAAACCAATATATTGTTATTCTCAATAAAGATGTTGGTCCTCCTAATGATCTGGCCCACAGTATTGCTAAGCAGCATGGCGGTAAGGTGTTACAAACCTATGATACCGTACTTAAAGGATTTGCGGTTTATCTGCCTGATGCAGCAGGTGCCGCTTTTGTCGAGGCAATGAAAAAGAATCCTAAGGTACTTTCAGTGGAAAATGACACAGTCATGAAAATTGATGCGACTACCCAAAGCAACCCAGATTGGGGGCTAGATCGTATTGACCAAAAAGCCTTACCTTTAAATTCTGCTTATTCCTACTTACAGACAGGTACTGGGACAACGGCTTATATTGTTGATACAGGAATATTGTCTACGCATCAACAGTTCTCTGGACGGGTATCAAGTGGTTATACCGCAATATCTGATGGAAACGGCACAACGGATTGTAATGGCCATGGTACCCATGTGGCAGGAACAGTAGGTGGTAGTACTTATGGTGTGGCTAAAAATGTAAGCTTGGTTCCAATTCGAATTTTAGGATGCGATGGGTCTGGCGCTTCAAGTAATGTGATTGCGGGTTTAGATTGGATATTAAAAAATGGTAAAAAACCAGCTGTAGTGAATATGTCATTAGGAGGGGATGCAAGTACCTCTTTAGACAGCGCAGTTGAAAATTTATTTAATAATGGTTATGTCATGGTTGTAGCTGCAGGTAATTCAAATGCAGATGCATGTAATTCTTCTCCAGCAAGAGTAAGTAAGGCAATTACGGTTGCTGCTACAGATAATACTGATACGCGTGCAAGCTATTCTAATTATGGAAGCTGTGTTGATATTGATGTGTGCTGAAAAAACAGGAGGTTTTAACTTGGTAAACTAAACACACTCATCAGGAGTTTACCATGAGCAAGAAACACAAGACTTACACCACAGAATTTAAAGCTGAAGCCATCAAATTAATTGAAGCCAATCAAGGCAATGTCTCGGAAACAGCCAGACAACTTAGCATTTCAATGCAAACTCTTTCAAATTGGAATACCAAAGCAAAGGCTGGAACTTTAGCAGGTACAAAACAGTATTCACCTGATCTAAACGCTCTACTCGAAGAAAATAAAAAACTCAAACAACAGCTCAAAATAGCTGAAATGGAACGTGAATTTTTAAAAAAGGCAGCAGCGTACTTTGCCAAAGAAAGTCAGTAAGGTACGCCTATATGAAACAAAAAAGATATTCTTTTCCAATTACCTTAATGGCTCGATTACTTCATGTTTCAGTTTCATGTTTTTATGATTGGCTCAAGAGAGGCGTGAGCAAAAGAACGATTCAACGAAATCAACAGACGATATTGGTGAAAATAGCCCATGAGGAGACAAAGCAGAGCTATGGTTATATTCGATTAACCAAATACTTACAAGCTCAGGGTATAAAAATGAGTATGTACGCTGTACGTCAGATAA
>NZ_AMSS01000083.1 GCF_000313935.1 Acinetobacter sp. WC-141
AAAAATGAGTTAGTGCATCATTACAACTATCAAACCAGAGAAGAAGCCAAAGCAGATATTATAAAATACATTGAGTTATTTTATAATCATCGAAGAATTCAAAAGGGTTTGGGTTTTAAGACACCAAATCAAATGGCCGAAGACTTTTATAAGTTGGCTGCCTAGAATCTCCCAAGGGAAAGTCTCCTGATAATTCAGCGTATATCACTTGATAAGAGTACCCATTTTTAGAGACAAGGCTATTTGACCTTAATAATAACCACTCCGTACATATATTCGAATTAATGATATTAAATGACCAATCCATAGAGCTAATAGGAGCAGCTTCTTTAGAACAAACGGTTGAAGCTGGTGGTAAACTATCAGCAATTAAAAGTAGAGATATATCATCATCAATTTCAAGCTTATCTTTAAATCTAACCCATGCGATTAACTCTGGTTTTGGTCCTCCTGAAAAGAATAGGGAGTTACTTACGACACGGACATGAAAGTTTTTAAAAAAATTGGGAACGATTAATTTATGAGGCAACTCGGAATACTGATCGGGTTTCATGACATATGGAGTGGCTATAAAATTATGGTTAATAGCGCTTTCTCTATTTTTTCCGAAAATATAGGTAGCTTGAAATACTGTCGATTTATCTGATACCCCTTTTACACCAACGTATGTCGCCGATTTGCCTATTCTCAAAATTTCTGGTGTAAAGATTACATCTGCAGTAATTGGTCCTATAAAAGATATTTGCGCGCTTCGCAGAGTTACATTTTCAGTTTGATTGGCATCTACAGCAACTTTGAGACCTAATGCTGCTGAGAAACCACCGTAGGCTGTGCGTCCTTGTAACCAATCTAATGGTAAATCACAAGGTGTATTAGCTCTTAGAGAGTCAAATAAAGTAGTCAATGTACTCATAGCTCTTTCTCTTATCTTTAGTATTTTATTAGTGGACGTACAAACTCACAATCGACTCTTTAAGATCAAAATTTTCATTACTCAATTTTTCTTTATAAACTTCTAATTTTTCAGAAATGATTTTTTTACTTAACATGAACTCTAAAGGTCTGTTTACACAATCCGCTGCAATCATTTCATTCTTCTTGAAATAAAATAAGGCAAAGCTCCGTGAACTCTCTATATCTCCTCTGATTACAACCTCGTCAAAACCATTATTTAGGCCTGTGATCTGCAATTTGACATCATATTGATCAGACCAAAACCAAGGTATAACCTGATATTTTTCTTTTTTATCGCATAAGTTTTTTGCTGCAACTTTAGCTTGATCATTTGCATTTGGAACAGACTCTAATCTAATTTGTCTTTCATAATGGGAGTTAATATATGTCGCACAATCACCCACCGCCATTATATTTGGATCAGTTGTATAACAATACTCATCGACCTCAATACCATTATTCACACTTAATCCCGCCTCTTCGGCCAGCTCAACATTCGGTAAAACCCCTATTCCTACGATGACTAATTCCGTAGCAATATATTGTCCATTTTCCAGATAGATACCTGTCACACTTTGTATGCCTGCTATTTCGGCAATCCTGATATTAGTGAGTATTTCAACGCCTTCTTCTCGATGCAATCGGTCAAAAAAATCACCCATCTGTGGAGCCGCAACACGCTGTAAAATTTTAGGAGCGTACTCTAGAACCGTAACATTTATTCCCAGTTTTCTTAAAGATGCAGCAGTCTCAAGTCCTATATACCCCCCTCCAACAATCACTGCATTTTTTACCAACTTTATGCTTACTTGTAATCCCAAAATATCTTGAGCATTGCGTACATAGTGTATGCCTGATAAATGGCTACCTTTAATATCTAATTTACGTACTCTTGCACCAGTACAAATGGCAAGCTTGTCGTAAGCAATATGATCACCATTCTCTAAATATACATTTTTTGTTTTGCGATCAATTTTTGTAACATGACCATTTACTAATTGAATATCATTTTTCTCATAAAAGGTTTTTGGTCTTATATACATATCTTCAATAGACTTCGTACCAGCCAAAAATGTTTTAGATAAAGGTGGACGATGGTACGGAAGATAAGGCTCATCTCCGATGAGTATAATCTCACCTGACCAGCCTTCTTGTCTTAAACTTGCACTCAGCTGTGCACCAGCATGACTGGCACCTATAATAACTACTCTTAAGTTATCCATACCACTTCCATCCCTAATCCAATTTCAGTTATTGTTTTTGAGTTAGTTTAACCATTAATTTTGAATAGCCTCTCACAAAGTTAGATTGAACTATTTCTGGCTCATCCAATACCTCAATACGATCGAATCGATTCAAAATTTCTTCCCATAAAATTTTAAGTTGCATTTCAGCTAAGCGATTCCCCATACATCGGTGCACGCCAAAGCCGAATGAAAGGTGATTACGTGCATCTTTTCGGTCAATTATGAATTGTTCAGGATTTTCGATAGCTCTTTCATCAAAATTACCTGATGCATACCACATCACCAATTTATCGCCTTTTCGGATAAATTGACCATTAATCATCGTGTCCTTTTTAGCGATTCGGCGCATATAAGCAAGTGGTGTTTGCCAACGAATTATCTCAGAAACCATGTTTGGTATTAATGCTGGATTCTCTTTCAACTTTTTAAATTCTTCTGGGAATTGATGTAATGCTAGAACACCTCCACTCATGGAGTTACGGGTAGTGTCGTTACCACCTACAATTAACAAAACAAGATTACCAATATATTCCATTGGGCGCTTAATCATATCTTTGGTGTCGTCACTCATTTGCATGAGTGTAATAAGATCAAAACCTGGTGTTTCGCCTGCTTGTAATCTAGCTGCTTTGTCATGCCATAAATGCATAAAGCTTTTAGCCATGTCTGTCGCCCCGACAAACATCTCATCTATATCTCCATTCCCACCAGTGCTAAATGATGCGGATGACAGAAGATCAGACCAATAAATTAACTTTTTTCGATCTTCATATGGAAAGTCCAACAAGGTAGCAAGCATTTTAGCTGTTAAGTCCATGGAAACTCGTTCAACCCAATTGAAAGGTACTCCAATTGGAAGACTTTCTAGCACCTCGACCGTTCTACTTCGAATCAGTGATTCCATTTCTTTTAAGTTTTTAGGCGCCACTACGGATTGGACAGCTTTTCTACGAGAATCATGCTTAGGAGGATCCATAGCAATAAACATTTCTACGTCAATTGGTGGTTTCCCTATGACAATCGCAGGCTCAGCAGAAAATACTTCATGATTTTTATCAACCTCTACAATATCTTTATATCTTGTAATAGACCAATAAGGACCAAAAATACTGTTTGCTTGATAATGTACAGGAGCTTCATCACGTAAACGTTTGCAGTATGACAACCATTTATGTTGTCTAAATAGAAATGGATTACTTAAATCAATCTCTTGAAGTTCAACTGTATCAACTTCAGGAATTGGTTTTTCAACGAATTGAAAATTAAATCCCTCATCTATAAATTTATTTTTAGTTTTTTTATAAAAATGAAGGCCTTTTACCTGCAAATCCATAGGAACTATAGCTGAGACTTTATCTTTTATAGTGTCTTGTAAAATTTTGGCAGCTTCTGAAAAGTTAGTCATAGTATTCTCCTTTTCCTACATTTGGAATTCAGGCAGTACAACCTTCATTCCATCCATGGTTTCTTCAACGAAAACTTGGCAAGCCAATCGTGAGTTATGGGATTTCTCAGGAGTTAGATCAAGCATTTGTAATTCATTTGGCGAAGCCATACCTAATTTTGAAATCCATTTATTTTCCAAAATGACATGACAGGTCCCGCAAGCACACTCTCCTCCACAGTCTCCGTCAATACTTGGAACACCATTATTCACCGCGAGCTGCATTAAGCTTTTGCCTGCCTCTAAATCTACGATATGTTCAGATCCATCATGTTCTATAAAAATAATTTGTCCCATTATCCTTTCCTTAGGTATTTTGATTCTTATAAATCTAAATACTTTAGATACGCTAAATAAGGTCTTAAAAAGACAATCCAGGGTTATAAAAAGACATTTGGATATTCAATTTTTTTTTATTTTGCTATCTTAAACTTTGGATAAAGAATAATTAGCAAGGACTTTTATATGGAAGTAAGTCTCGAACAGAATTTTCTTGAAAACAATATTCCTTCAAATTACGTCAGAATCATTGGACGTGAACTAGGCTTATCTATAAGAGAATTTGCGCAATTATTAGAGTCTACTCAATTAACTACAAAAGAAATTATGCAAGCAGATAGAATGGTGAATGCATATCAATTTATTCAAATTTTAACTAATGCATCTTTCATATCTTGCGATCCCAACCTAGGTCTAAAATTAGGGCAAAGGTTAACTCCTGCAACACATGGTTTAATGGGTTTTGTTGTCAATAACAGTCCGAATTTAGTTGGAGTTTTAGAAGCTTTTCAAAAGTATATGCCAACTCGTTTAAGTTTTGGTCGAGTATCACTTAAACAGGAGCGTGATTTGATAAAATGTGAGCTGAATTTTTTAGTCAATTTACCTTTAGATGTAAAGAGACTACTTTCAGAAATATGCATGGTCATTCTATATGAAAGTATTGAGTTTATAATTGGAAGAAAACCAAATGAAGTAATAATTTATTTTGAACATGCTTCTCGAAAAGATTTAGATCTGTATCATCATATATTTAATGCACCTATCAACTTTGCATCAATTCAGACAGCGATGCACATTCCATTTCATATCTGTCAAATAATCAATCCTTCAGCTGATAAAAATATATATCGTCTCGCACTTGAGCAATGTGAAAAACTTATTAAACAGCTTAAAAGCGAAAAGGATTCTTATACTAACAAAGTTCAACGAATCATTTTATCAAATCCAAGTAAAACGATTACCGAAGAATTTATTGCATCTGAGTTATTTATTAGCAAACGTACATTAGCTAGAAAATTGAAGATCGAAGGCACTCGCTATCAATCTATTGTAGATGATGTAAGATCTCGACAAGCTATTGAATACTTAAAAGAAGATAATCTCTCGATCGCTGCAATTGCATCATTGCTAAACTTTCATGATAGTACTAATTTTAGGCGTGCTTTTAAAAGATGGTTTAAATTAACTCCAACTGAATATCGCAATGTGTTGAAAAAAACTTAAGGCAAATATGATACTTAGAAAGGAAAGTTAATCTATTTTTAAAAACTGTAACTAGCATAGGCTTTGTTGCACAAACCTATCTGTAAAGGGTTTTTCAGCGATATAATTTTCAAATGAAGAAGCCTGCACACAAAATCTACCGCACAACCAATTGGCCCGCATATAACCGAGCACTCATGAGTCGCGGAAATATTGCCATTTGGTTTGATCCTGCTACGCAATGGTATGCTCCGTCCATCGGTAAACAAGGGCGAAATCAAACCTACTCCGACGCAGCTATCCAATGCTGCTTAATGATTAAATCCTTATTCCGTCTGTCTTTACGTATGGTCACTGGCTTTGTGCAAAGTCTGATTAAACTTTGCGGATTAAATTGGATAGCTCCAGATTACACCACGCTTTGTAGAAGACAAAAGCATATTGATATTGTAATCAGCTACCAAAAAAGTAGCGATGGGCTGCATCTACTCATGGACTCTACAGGCATGAAGTTTCTAGGTGAGGGGGTAATCCTCCCATAAATAACCGAAGTTAAAAGTAGAGGTTAAGCAGCCATTAGAGGTGGCTTTCCTTTGTTAGCTTGATGTGGTCTTTCATGGTTGTAATGCCACAACCAGTTTGTTGCATAATCTTGTACTTCATCCAAAGTATCAAATAAATGCTTGCTCAGCCAACTATAACGTATGGTCCGATTATAGCGTTCAATATACGCATTCTGCTGTGGCTTACCCGGTTGAATATATTCAATACGAATACCGTGCTCAGTAGCCCAGCGCACAAATTCGTGACTGATAAATTCGGGACCATTATCGCATCGGATCACTAACGGTTTTTCTCTCCACTCCAGCAATTGATTCAACGTACGAATAACCCTGATTGTGGGCAATGAGAACCCTGCTTCAATGGCTAGGCCTTCGCGGCGGTAATCATCAATCACATTCAATAATCGAAACTTGCGACCATCGGAAAGCTGATCATGCATAAAATCTAATGACCAAACCTGATTTTCTCGGATTGGTTCTTTCAATGGTTCAGGCGCATGCCGTTTTAGTCTTCTTCTCGGTTTAATACGCAGATTCAGTGCCAACTCACAGTAAATGCGGTAAACCCGCTTGTGATTCCAGCAGCAACTCTCAACATGCCGTAAATACGAGAAGCACAAACCAAAGCCCCAATCGGAATTTTCCTCAGTGAGTTCAATGAGCTGTTCAGCAATGAGTGCATTGTCATCGCTGAGTTTGGCTTGATAGCGGTAGCAGGTTTCACTAATGCCAAATGCTTTACAAGCCAAACGAATACTAATGGCATGCTGGGCAACTGCCTGTTGTGCCATCTTACGCCGGCAAGATGGCTTTACCACTTTTTTGCCATCGCTTCCTGGATGATTTCGGCCTTTAATCGCTCTTCCGCATACATCTTTTTAAGTCTGGTATTTTCGGCTTCTAGCTCTTTCAGTCGAGCCATTAATGATGTATCCATACCACCATATTTGGCACGCCATTTATAAAAGGTAGCATTACTCATGCCGTGTTCACGGCAAAGGGTCGCTACAG
>NZ_AMSS01000084.1 GCF_000313935.1 Acinetobacter sp. WC-141
TTTTTAAAACTTAATCTCTAAACCAACTTCCCATCAAATTCATCACTTAAAGCAATCAACTCAATTCCAAGTAACTGTTTTTCAACAAGTTTCTATCTGCATCACCGCCGATGGATGTGCATTATAGACCATCCCAATCCCTTTGCAAGGGGTATTTCAGCCTTTTTCTATTGAGTGCCGTTTTTTTCTACTATTTTGCGAAAAAAGTGATATATATGGCTTTTTTTTAGGCATTTTCACCACTTTTATTAATTTTTATTTTGGGAAAATACAGTTCATCTTAGATTTTTGATGTCTTCTTATATAGTTGTTATAGGCATATATAGCATTCTCGATTCCAAAGATTCCAAAGATTCCAAAGATTCCAAAGATTCCAAAGATTCCAAAGATTCCAAAGATTCCAAAGATTCCAAAGATTCCAAAGATTCCAAAGATTCCAAAGACATATTAGAGCAAATGCTCTACTCTCAAACTATATTTCCCTCTACTTTCTTATTTGCTTTAATTACTTTTCATTATTAGTGAACTATAGATAGTTCCACGTGGAACGTTGAATTGTTTTTTTGATCCTTAAATAAAAAAAGCAGGATTACTCCTGCTTTTTATTACTAAACAACTTTACTTAGTCAGTGAAAGTTACACGAGCAATTGCTTTTTTACCTGACTGAATAATGAAAGTCCCGTTGTCTTTTACAGAGAAACTTGCATCAATTACATTCCAGTCAACTTTTACTGCACCGCGCGCTACAGCATCTTTTGCCGCAGCTGCATTTGGATTTAGACCTGCTACACGTAGAATTGTGGCAATAAAGATTTCTCCACCAAATTCACCACGTGAAATCGTTACTTCTGGGGTGTCTTCTGGTACTTCACCTTCTGTAATAACGTTACCAGCACTTTTATGTGCATTAGCGGCAGCTTCTGCATCATGGAAACGCTCAACGAGCTCCAGCGCAAGAATACGTTTTACTTCTTGTGGATTACGACCAGCAGCAATTTCATCTAATAAAGTTTTGATCTCATCTAGAGATTTAAAACTTAATAAATCGAAATATCGTTCAATTAGCGAGTCTGGCATTGATAAAACTTTTTGGTACATTGCCCCTGGTGTATCAAATACACCAATATAGTTACCCAAAGATTTAGACATTTTATTTACGCCATCTAAACCTTCTAGAATCGGAACAGTGATACACACTTGAGATTCTTGACCATAACGACTTTGTAAAGTACGTCCCATAAGTAAGTTAAAGGTCTGGTCTGTACCGCCTAACTCTACGTCAGCTTCAAGTGCAATAGAGTCATAGCCTTGAACTAAAGGATATAAAAACTCATGGATTGCAATCGGCTGATGGTTGCTATAACGCTTTGTAAAGTCATCACGCTCTAACATGCGAGATACGGTTTGCTGACTTGCTAACTGAATGAGGTCAGCAGCAGATTTTTGATTAAACCATTCTGAGTTAAAACGTACTTTTGTTTTATTCGGATCTAATATTTTGAAAACTTGTTCTTGATAAGTTTTAGCGTTCGCCTCTACTTGTTCACGTGACAACGGCGGACGAGTTGCGCTTTTACCAGTTGGGTCACCGATCATCGCGGTATAGTCACCAATCAAGAAGGTAACTTCATGGCCCAAATCTTGGAAAGTTTTTAGTTTATTAATAAGAACCGTATGTCCTAAATGTAAATCTGGCGCAGTAGGGTCAAAACCAGCTTTAATTTTAAGAGGACGATTCTCTTTGAGCTTTTTCAGTAAATCTTCTTCTGAAATAATTTCGTGCGTGCCTCGTTGGATGAGGGCAAGCTGTTCTTCGGCGGGCAAGAAATTTGACATCACAAAACCTAAACACATCAGTTATTCAATTTGTGCGATATACTAACATTTTTTCAGCGTCTTGCAGGGGAAGTTGCATATGAGCGCAATCTATATCGGCGTAATGACTGGCACTAGTATGGATGGTGTGGATATTGTTGCGGCTTCATTTGAGCCACTACAGCTTCATGCCACTCTTACGGTTCCATTCGAACCCGAATTACGTGATGAGCTTATGGCGTTAACTTTGCCTGATGACAATGAAATTGACCGCATGGGTAAAGCTGATGTTGCTCTAGCCAAAATGATTGGTCATGGGATTAATACTCTCATTGAAAAAAACCAGTTAGATCGTAGTCAAATTAAAGCAATTGGGTCGCATGGACAAACTATTCGTCACCGTCCAGAACATGGATTTACGCTACAAATTGGCGATCCCAATATCATTACTGAAATCACTCAGATCCCGGTTGTTTCAGATTTTCGTCGTAGAGATATGGCAGCAGGTGGTCAAGGTGCACCATTGGTTCCAGCTTTCCATCAAGCACTATTTCAACATCCAAGTATTCATCGCGTGATTTTGAATTTGGGTGGTATTGCTAATGTGAGTATGTTGCCTGCCAATAATGCTGACGGCGTATTTGGTTTTGATACAGGTCCTGCAAATATTTTGATGGATGCTTGGTGTCATCGTCATACAGGCCATCCATATGATGAAAATGGTGACTGGGCAGCTTACGGTCATCCTATTCGTTCGTTACTCGACCGTCTTCATGCTCATGAATATTTTTCTAAAGAACCTCCTAAGAGCACAGGACGTGAAGATTTCAATATTGACTGGTTAGATGACCAGTTAATCGATTGGCGAAATGATTTAACTTATGATGAGTTAGAAGATACCCCTGAAAACATCCAAGCTACCCTATTAAAGCTTACTGTGCGTGCCATTCAAAAAGCGATTTATCGCTCTGAGATGGAAACAGGTGAAGTGTATGTATGTGGTGGTGGTGCTTATAACTCTTATTTATTAGAACAATTACGCTGGCGTCTTCGTAAGCACAATTGGTCTGTTCAACCTACAGACGTCTTAGGGCTCTCCCCTACTTGGGTCGAAGCTACAGCTTTTGCTTGGTTAGCAATGCGTTTTGTAAATAGTTTAAGTGGTAATTTGCCAGCGGTAACAGGTGCATCGGATTTCAGAATTCTAGGTACGATCACGGCGGTATAAAACTATTTATTGATTTGATTGATCAGATTCGACCTCATAGCACATTTACTGACCCGAAATGCTGTTATTTAAATGAGCATAAAAACTCATGATAAATGCCGATAAAAATAATTTAAGGCATGTTTGTATGGATCTAACTAAACGTATTCATCAATACACACGTGGGGCTTGGACATTCGATGTGATTGATTCAGGCCCTATAGATGGTCCGCTCGTTGTTTTATTGCATGGTTTTCCAGAAACGGCTCATAGTTGGGAGCAAACCTCTGAATTATTGCATGAGCATCAATTTAGAACGCTTGCGATTCATCAACGTGGTTATAGTTTAAATGCTAGGCCCCAAAGCCGCTTTCAATATTCACTGAGTGAACTTGTAGAAGATGTAGCGAGTTTTATTAAGCAATTAGATCAACCCGTGTATTTAATTGGGCATGACTGGGGCTCGGCAATTGCTTCGGGCGTTGCTATGAAGTATCCACAATATATTCAACATCTCACTTTAGTTTCTGTGCCCCATCAAGCTGCTTTTTTAAAAGCCTGCTTAAGCAGCAGACAACTTTTTAAATCTTATTATTTTGCAATTTTTCAGCTACCGATTCTGCCCGAACTTTTATTTAAAAAGATACCTAAATTGGGCCGTAAGTTTCTTAAGTCATCAGGTATGACCGAAGAGCAAATTGCGATATTCGAGGCTGAGTTTATAGAAGAAAATAGATTATCTACGGCGTTGAATTGGTATCGTGGCTTTTTTTGGGACAAGCCTCAAAATCCTTTTAAATCAATAGATGTTCCTACTCTTTTTATTTGGGGTAAACATGATATTGCCGTTACAGAAAAAAGTGCCGAGCTAAACTCAGATTATTTTAAAAATAGGTATGAGGCAGTTTTTATGGATGCGTCACATTGGATTCCATATCAGAATGCGCCTGAACTGGTGCAATACTTTTTAGAATCTGTTCGTCAAAAATAATAATCTGATCAATAAAAAAACCTCTCGTCATGGAGAGGTTTTTTAAATTTTAAAATTCTTTTAAATCGAGAATGAAGAGCCACAACCACATGTTGTTGTTGCATTCGGGTTTTGGATAATAAAACGCGATCCTTCAAGGCCTTCTACATAGTCAACCACTGAACCAATTAAATATTGATAGCTAAGTGAATCCACAAGCATTTTTACATCGCCATTTACGAATTCTGCATCATCTTCATTTACGCTTTCAGCAAAATTAAAGCCATACGAAAACCCTGAACAGCCGCCTCCCGTTACATATACACGTAACATGAGATCGTCATTCCCTTCACTATCACGGAGTTGGCGTACCTTATTGGCAGCATTATCTGTCAAAACTAGAGCTTGGGCATTCATGATGATTGTTCCTCGGATTTTGCTGTGCCTTTCAAAATAAAAAAGACCCTATATTGAGTATAGCATAATCAATATAGGGTCTGTCTTCGAAGTTTAAAGCCAATCTTGAGTATTTTTATCAAGATTATTTGTAATTCTCGTCTTGTAAGCCACATTCGAAGTTTTTAGCATCTTGTTTACAACGGAATTGCCATAGTAGTTTCATCATGCGTTTATCATACACGCCACGTTGTGTAAGGTTAATTCGTGATTCACGCATGAGCTTTTGGTAACCTGGTTTATCGGCTGCTGGGACATCCATCCAGTATTTTTGTGGAATATCCGCTTTCATCTTACCCAAGATGGTAAAAGCACGTGGTAACTGACCTGAAACCCATTCTCTAGATTTCTGACCAAAACCAGCTGGGAACTTATCAGGACGGATAATAATATTTCCTGTGACCTGTAAGATCGGATAGTTCACGATCGCACCTTTTGTTCCTAAACCTTTTTGTAACTCTAAAGGTTTAAATGCTGCTGCTGGCGCACCGATAATATCAACTTGATGGTTATTAAATTTCGCACCAAAATTTGTTACGTCAGCACTAACAGCCTGTGCCCCGACCTGCTGAACCATAATTTTTTGTGCTTCATCATAGTCAAGAACAGCAATTTTCTTACCTGCGGCTTTCGCTACTGTATTGATGCTGCGATCGTTTACTAAAAGGTAAGCATCACCAACCGGAATAACACCGACAACCTCATAGCGACCATTAACCATATATTTACTAAAAGTCGGACTCGCTAAACCTTGCATCACTTTTACAGCAAGCTTGAGGTCAGGAATGGCCCCGATTGCGTCTAATGACCCAGTAAATGAGTTAAATTGACGGCCACGCATCCCTGACACACTAATACCATCACATTTGCCTGCTTTAAAATCTTCAGCAATCACGGCTTCATTTTGGTTTACTTTAAGTTCAATATCAGCTCCCCAGTTTTTAGCGGCAAGTTGATAATCCTTCATCAGCGCATAGACATCACCATTTTTACCAACGAAGTCAAAAACACATACTGTTTGTTTAGCCTGAGCTGCAAAAGAAACTGTAGTAAGTCCCATCGCAAGTAATAGCATTTTGGAAAATTGCATATTCTTTTTCCTTTCCTTGTGGAGTTTTTGTTTTTCGATACCAAGAAATTTCACACCGATCAGGTATGAATCGGATAGGCTTCATATAAAAATCATGTTGGAATATTTGTATAGACCCTATTTGCTTTTATGATTTTATTTCCATGAAAAATAGATAGCGATTAGCCTAACTATTAGCAATTATTTTAATCACACAAGTCCTTGATCCATTTTTATACCTTCATGTTTCCTTATGAAGTTTTTATCTAAATTTAGCTTAACGTCTTTCTAACTAACCACAATGGCAGAATTGACAGGACATAGAAAACAAAAAGCCTAGAACTCAGTCTAGGCTTTCTGAAAGAAATTAAGATTATTCACCAGGCATTGAACATTCAAAATTAGCCTTGTCTACAGAACAACGTGCTTTTTTAAGTACAGACATCATTCCTGCATCGTAAACACCGCGTTTAGTTAAGTCCATACGGCCATCACGCAACATTTTTTGATACTTAAGTTTGTCTTCAGCACTTAAGTTCATTTTGTATTTACCAGGGATTTGCGCTTCTAAACGGTTGATCATTGCAAAGCTCTTCGGTAACTGTTTAACAAACCAGTCACGAGATTTTTGACCAAAACCAGCTGGGAATTTATCAGAACGTAATACTAGATCTGCTGTAACGTGTAATACAGGGAAGTTCCACATTACACCGTTTGCGCCTAAACCTTTATTTAACTCTAATGGTTTGTAAGCATAAGCAGGCGCACCTACCATATCTACCTGACCATTGTTAAATTTCGCAGCAAAGTTTGAAATATCAGAAAGAACTGCTTGAGCACCTACGCGTTGCACCATAATTTTTTGTGCATCGTCATAGCCAAGTACGGCGAATTTTTTACCCGCAGCTTTTTCAACAGAGTTGATGTTTTTGTCACGTACGAAAATGAATGCTGAACCTAGCGGAGAAATACCAGCAACTTCGTATTTTTTACCACCCATATTAGTGGTCATTTTTGCTGCATTACGCGCATCTAATACATAAGTAATTGCACGTTGAGCGATTTGGTTATTTGGAACACCGCCTAGTGAGTCGATAGATCCTGCGAATTTGTTATATTGGCGTGCACGCATTGCTGTCATTGCTACAGCATCACATTTGCCTGCTTTAAAATCATTATCAGCAACAGCCTCGTCCTGACGAGGAACTAAGTTAATTTCAGTACCCCAGCCTTTTGCAGCTAGAGCCCATTCTTCCATCATTTTATATGAGTCGCCTGCTTTTCCTAAGAGGTCGAATACACATACGGTACTCGCTGCTTGCGCTGAAGCAGAAAAACCAACAACAGAAGCGGCAGCCATAGCAAGTACGATTTTTTTCATTTTCTTCATCCTTCCACGGAACAGATTTTTTGTTTGAAGTTTCCTTTCAAAGACAGATATTAATCATGTTTTTTAGAAAAAAATAGAGCTTTTACTCAAATATTTTTATCTCATTGAACCATTGTTTGTTCAATTTAAATTATTTATTAGCAGTAAAAATCACTAAGTTTCCGTAAGTTACTTTTTATATTCATAATTTTCATACCCATATTCAGCTTTGAAATATATGTAGCGTTTTTGTGTTTAAAAAATCAACTACTCTCCATTCAGGGTACATTCAAAATTTGTCCGTTCCACTGTACAGCGAGCGCGCTTCAGCACGCTCATCATTGTGGCATCGTATACACCTTGTTTTGTTAAGCTGAGGCGACCTTCACGTAAAATTTTTTGATATTTAATTTTGTCTTCGGCTGAAAAATTCATTTTAATCTTTGAGGGTACGCCCACTTCTAGTCGTTTTACCATGGCAAAGTTCTGAGGTAATTGCTGTAGAAACCAATCACGTGACTTTATTCCAAAATCGACTGGGAACTTATCACTTCGAGTAATTAAATTACCCGTAACGTTCACCACCGGAAAAGTAAACATAGCCCCATTCGTTCCAACACCTTTGCCAATCTCTAGTGGTTTATAGGCATAAGCAGGTGCCGCAATTGCATCGACTTGACCACTATTAAACTTTTTCACGAAATCGGTAATTTCAGAAGGAATAGGTTTTGCGCCAATACTTTCAACCATAATTTTTTGTGCTGCATCATATTGCAAAATAGCAAATTTAGTCCCACGCACTTTTTCAATTGAGTTCAGGTTTTTATCTCTTACAAATAAGTACGCCAATCCAATCTGGACAATACCGACAACTTCATAATTTGTTCCATTCTGTGCAGTCACTAGACGAGTTTTATTGCGTTTATCAAGAACGTAGCTAATCGCTTTTTGGGCAATCGCATTACTGGTTACCCCACCAATCGCATCAATCGAACCTGCAAATTTATTGTAATTTCGCGTCCGCATAGAGGTCATATAAGCGGCATCACATTTACCTTCGCGCAGTCTACGATCAACCAAACCTTCATCTTGAAATGGAATTAAGGTGATATCTGCTTGCCATTCTTTCGCTGCGAGAGCCCACTCTTCCATCATTTTATAGGATTCACCTGACTTTCCTAATAAATCAAACACACAAACATTTTGTCCCGCTTGTGCTGTTCCCATAACACAGCAAAATACTGTGCCAATTATCCCCAATCCTTTTTTCATTTAACTTTCCTTAGTCTATTTCTATTAGTAGTTCATTTATTAACCAAATCTTAAACTGCTTTTATTTTAGTCATATTTTTTTAAATGTGTTCTATCTTGTTCAATATTTTGAAAATTTCGGATGAATAGCTGAGTCCAGAGTTTTTCTATTTCTACAATTATTGTCTGCTTCTAACTTAAATCCGGAATGTTTTGTTTTCATCGACAGTTGTCTTTAAAATACAGCATCCCTAACTCACCTCGATACAATAAGATGATTCAATTTGACCAAGTTTCTTTACGCCGCGGTGGACGTATTTTATTTCAAAAAGCGTCTATGCAATTACACCCAGGTTGGAAGATTGGTCTAACTGGTGTAAATGGTGCAGGTAAATCGACTTTATTTGCTGCATTACTTGGAAGTTTAGGTGCCGATGAAGGTTCTCTTACTCGTCCTTCAGGCTGGACCGTAGCGCATATGGCGCAAGAAATAAAAGCCTTAGATATGCCTGCAATTGATTTTGTTCTTTCAGGTGATGAAGAGTTTTGGGATATTCAAAATAAGCTTGCTCAACCAGATCAACTGAGTGACTTTGAATTGGCTAAATTGCATGGCCGCTTTGATGAAATTCATGGTTATTCAGCGCCCTCTAAAGCTGCGCAGCTCATGGCGGGTCTTGGTTTTCTAGAAAATCAATTACGTTTGAACGTTGAGAGTTTCTCAGGTGGATGGCGTATGCGCTTAAATTTGGCACGTACCCTCATGAGCCGTTCAGATTTATTATTACTAGATGAACCAACAAACCACTTAGACTTAGATGCAATTCTGTGGTTAGAAGATTGGCTTAAAGCCTATGAAGGTACACTCATCCTCATTTCGCATGACCGCGACTTTCTAGATGCGATTACAGATCATATTCTTCATATTGAAAATCAGGAACTCACGCTTTACACCGGAAACTACTCTACATTTGAAACTACGCGTAGTGAACGTCTTGCACAGCAACAACAAGCTTTTGAGAAACAAGAAGAAACGCGCGCTCACCTACAAAAGTTTATTGACCGTTTTAAAGCAAAAGCAACCAAAGCTCGTCAGGCACAAAGTCGTATTAAACAACTTGAGCGCATGCAGCAACTTGCACCCGCTCATGTAGATACGCCGTTTACTTTTAGTTTCCGTGAACCCACCAAAATGAGTTCTCCTTTGCTGACTTTAGACAATGCCAGCATTGGTTATGGTGATAAACAAATTGCCGAAAAAATTAGATTACAAATTACACCAACTTCACGTATTGGTTTACTTGGTATGAACGGCGCGGGTAAATCGACCTTAATTAAGAGCTTAGTAGGTGATTTGCCGCTCTTAGCTGGTGAACGAAAGGCGTCAGAATTACTTAATATTGGTTACTTTGCCCAGCACCAAATGGATGCTTTAGATGGCCATGCTACTCCAATGTTACAAATTGCCCGTTTAGCAGACAAAAAAATTAGTGAAGCCACCTTACGTTCTTTTTTAGGTAGTTTTGGCTTTAGTGGTGAACGCATGGATACGCCATGTGAAACCTTTTCTGGTGGAGAACGTGCTCGTTTAGCCCTCGCACTGATTGTATGGCAGCGTCCAAATGTTTTAATTTTGGACGAACCGACGAACCATTTAGATCTTGATATGCGTCATGCATTGAGCATGGCATTACAAGACTTTGAAGGTGCTGTTGTACTGGTTTCCCACGAACGTCAACTCATTGCAAGTGTTTGTGACGAGCTTCTTTTGGTACACGGCGGTAAATGTACCGAGTTTGAAGGCGATTTACAGGATTATGCAAAATGGCTACGTGAAGCACGTCAGCAACTCATCAATGCTCAAACTGCTGTGGCGCAGAATAATTCGTCCTCTACCACTGCCGCCCCAGCTAAAGTTGACAAAGAAGCACAGCGTAAAGAAGCAGCTCGCCGTCGTGAACAAACTCGACCTATTCGTAAAAATATCGAAAAAGTTGAATCTCAAATTGATAAACTTCAACCACAGCTTGTCAAAATTGAAGAATCTTTAGCAGATACGTCTTTATATGATGCAGCACGTAAGGATGATCTACTCAAACTTATGAATGAACAAACTGAGTTAAAGGCTAAACTTGAGCAATATGAAGAGCAGCTTTTAGAACTCATGATGGAATTAGAAGAGATGGAAACTTCTTTTGATTAATCTATTTTCCAAAATAAAAAAGCCGATTTCTTAATCGGCTTTTTTATTAATTAATACGGGGTATAAAAAGCCCCTAATTCATTTAAATTGGTATTGATAGGTAAAGGCCAAACATTACTGGATAAACTATCCGCAATGTATAGATCATAACCGCCACGGCTTCCTGTCTGCCCTGCAAGAGATACCACCATATAACGTTGGTCTAAAGGCGCTGGGTCTGAAGTGTCGACGGTAGTACTGTTAAATGGCAAACGTGTGGTTTGTTTATTAGCCATATCATAAGTATAAATCTGATCGTGGGCATTTGTTGAGCTATACCAACGCACATATAAGAACCGGCTTCCTTGCCACCATACCGGATAATATGAAGCAATATTGGTCAGCTGTGTATCATAGGCGCCCGACTGATCAATACTAAAAATTCTAGAATTATTCCCAGCACCTTTCGCATATAAAATTTGAGTGGTATTCATCATTGGATAAGGCATTGACTCCTCAATATCCCAACCATTTTGAGTAACCGAAGTAATCGTACGATCCGTCATTTTGACGATTTTTAAATCGCCATTTTGTTTAAAAATAATACGCTGGTTATCTATGAATTTAGGATCTTCATCACGTTTATTATTCCCCTGAGTTAAGTTAATGGGTAACTCACTACTTCCCACTTTCCAAGCATATACATCCCATGCATCTCCATAGTGTTGCCCATAAGCTACTCCCATGAACGTTAACCATTTTCCATCTGGAGAAAAATGACCATTCATCATATGGTCGATTTTCCAATTTGCACCCAGTAATGTGGTCTGTTGCGTTGTGAAGTTATAAAGATAAAGCTTACTGTCCCATGCGTCATAATCACTATAACGATGAAATACTAATTTTCCATAAAAGATCGGGGCTGTAGCAGCATGCAGTTGAAATAAACAATTGAAAAACATGATCCCAATGCATAAGAGTTTTTGTATTTTTTTCAAAATTATATTCTCTTGATATAAATAGAAATTATCATTTGAATGACAATTTAAAAGTTCGTTTCTTATAAAAGAAAAGGCTTTGTCTTAAATTAGAACAAAGCCTTTTCTTCAATCATCATAAAAAGAATTATCTAAATTTTTTATGATTTTCATTTCGAATTTTGACTAAATTCATTGCTTCAGTTTTTGCTTGATCTAAGTGTCCTTGCTCAACTAATGCAGTTACTTTATCAATCTCGGCAACAAGCTGATCTAAACCAGCTTGGTACTCTTTTACCTGTACATTTCCTGAAGGTAAACCTTCAAGTTTATGCGGCAAATATTGCTTAGAAGAAACTGCTGCTTCACGCATTACAACAAGCTGTTGTTTCGCATTAGCAGCATCTTTCGCTTCAGCAAATGCTTTAGTGCTCTTAGCTAAAGTTTTCATATTTGTTTCTAGGTCTGCTGCCCAAACAGCAGAACTTCCTAAAAACGCACATGAAATTAATAGACTCGCTAATAATTTCTGACCCATCATCTTCTCTCCCTAGACTGATTTAGAATCGTGTTATGAATTAAGCATCAATATCTGCATTTAAAGCATTCTCTTCAATGAATGCACGACGTGGTTCAACGTCATCACCCATTAAGCAAGAGAACATACGATCTGCTTCAATCGCATCATCAATGGTCACCTGCAACATATTACGGTTGTCAGGGTCCATTGTCGTTTCCCAAAGCTGTTCAGCATTCATCTCACCAAGACCTTTATAGCGCTGGATCATCATACCGCGGCGCGAATCTTGCAAAATGTGCTGCCAAACTTGATGGAAGTTAGCCACTTGAATACGACGGTCGCCTTTTTGTAAATAAGCGCCCTCTTCAATTAAGCTGAACCAACTCTTCGAGTTTTTCAATAAACGAGCATATTCCGCTGAATTCAATAAACCAGCATCAAGCAAATAGGCATGCGGCAAGTTATGAACATATACGGTAATACGTGGCCAATAATGTGCAGATTTTTCACCCTGAGCATTTTCACGTTCAAATGACTCTAGGGTAATTTCCGGACGTAAACTTGGCTGCAATCTAGTGACTGTTTCACGAACCTGATCAGCCCATTGCTGTACATAAGCCTGATCATGATTTTGATCGGCTTTGAAAGCTTCTACTTCCAGTAAAGCATCTAGTAAGCTAGCTGGATAACGTAAGGTTAAACGCTGCAAGCTCTTTTGTGAAACTTGATAATCCTTGATCACTTTTGCAAGTGCTTCGCCAGTAATTGCAGGAGCATCAGCACTAATATGTAACGACAGCTCATCAATCGCATTTGAAATCAGATAAGTTTCTAATGCATCATTATCTTTGATGTATTGTTCCTGCTTACCTTTTTTCAATTTGTATAAAGGTGGCTGAGCAATATAGATATGCCCACGCTCAACCAATTCTGGCATTTGACGGAAGAAGAACGTTAATAACAAGGTTCGAATGTGCGAACCATCAACGTCAGCATCGGTCATGATAATGATTTTATGATAGCGTAGTTTGTCAGGATTATATTCTTCACGACCAATACCACAGCCGAGAGCAGTAATTAAAGTACCGACTTCCTGACTAGAAATCATTTTGTCAAAGCGTGCACGTTCAACGTTCAGGATTTTACCTTTCAACGGTAAAATAGCCTGCATTTTACGGTTACGGCCTTGCTTAGCACTACCACCCGCAGAGTCACCTTCGACAAGATATAATTCAGAAAGTGCAGGATCTTTTTCCTGACAATCTGCTAATTTACCTGGTAAACCAGCGATATCAAGTGCGCTCTTACGACGTGTCATTTCACGCGCTTTACGTGCAGCATCACGTGCACGTGCAGCATCAATAATTTTACCGGCAATTGACTTTGCAGCTTGTGGGTTTTCAAGCAAGTAAGCAGAGAACTCTTTGTTCATTGCTTGCTCAACAGCAGGTTTTACTTCACTTGATACCAGTTTTTCTTTGGTTTGAGATGAAAATTTTGGATCAGGTACTTTTACCGAAATAATAGCGGTTAAACCTTCACGTGCATCGTCGCCGGTTACATTAACTTTTTCTTTCTTGAGAATATTTTCATTTTCAAGATATTGATTTAAACCACGCGTCAAAGCTGCACGGAAACCAGCTAAATGGCTACCGCCATCTTTTTGAGGAATGTTATTGGTAAAGCAACGAACGTTTTCTTGATAACTTTCATTCCACTGCAAGGCTACTTCTACACCAATACCGTTATCTGTATCTGCAGTAAAATGGAAAATCTCATTGAGATGAGTTTTACCTTCGTTAATGTATTTTACAAACTCAGATAATCCACCTTCGTAGTCATATACATGCTCAAGGTTAATACGCTCATCGCGCAATACAATACGTACGCCCGCGTTTAAGAATGAAAGCTCACGTAAACGGCGTGCTAGAATTTCTACGTTAAAAATGGTTTGAGTAAATGTTAATTCACTTGGCCAAAAACGTACTGTTGTACCACTCTTATCCGTTTCACCAATCACACGTAATGGATATTGCGGATCACCGTGTTGATATTCTTGCTCATGTACTAGACCAGCACGAGAAATCATTAAATGTAATTTACTTGAAAGTGCGTTTACTACAGAAACACCTACACCGTGTAAACCACCTGAAACCTTATAGCTGTTGTCATCAAACTTACCGCCTGCGTGCAGAATGGTAAGAATTACTTCCGCTGCAGAAACACCTTCTTCAGGGTGAATATCGGTTGGAATACCACGGCCATTATCCGAAACACTCACTGATTCATCTTCATGAATAGTGACAATAATTTCATCACAATGCCCAGCTAAAGCTTCATCGATGGCGTTATCGACTACCTCGAATACCATATGGTGTAAACCGGTACCGTCGTCTGTATCCCCAATATACATACCCGGACGTTTACGAACTGCATCTAATCCACGTAATACTTTAATACTAGAGGAATCATAAGCCTTTTCATTGGTTTGTTCTGTTTGAGAGGCTGATTGAGACTCTGAACTCATGGTTTCTCCCTAGCAAATATAGGTTTATTCAAAGATGGGTAACATCAAAAAATTATGGTGAAGCAAGACTAACTTGACCGGATTCAACATTGAATAATTGATATGAAATAGACAAATCATGTAAGTGTTTTTTTACCGATGCATGATCTAAAGTTGTCATAAAAACCTGGCTACCAAGTTGGCTTAATCGTTCAATTAAACGTTGTTGTGCGGTTAAGTCTAATTCTGCTGTCAGATCATCTAATAATACCACAGTTTCCTTATTACTCGCATGCAACATTGCAATTTGTGACAGTTTTAAGGCAATAATCAGCAGTTTTTTCTGACCTCTTGATAAAACTACATCAGCATGTCCATAAGGGGTTTTTAAGCGCAAATCTGCACGATGTGGACCATATTCGGTATAACGTCGTTCGATGTCTTTTTGGTGTTGATTAAGCAGGTCTTGCATGAGCCCCTGCTCTGTATGAAAACCTGGACTGTATTCCAGTTCAATTTCAAGATCAGGAAGCAATTGGCTCAAATCATTTTGAAAAAAGACATTCCATTGTTCCACAATACCCAAGCGCTGAGAGTGCAAAATTTCGCCATAGTCACTCAGCATTTTGTTCCAAGGTTCCAAATCGGCCAATGTCAAATTTCTTTGGGTTTTAAGTAAAGTATTTCGCTGTTTTAATGCACGCGAATAGTATTGCCATGCAAAATAAAACTCAGGTTCCACGTGGAACATCAACCAATCCAAAAGTTGGCGTCGTGGTTTTGCACCATGGTCAATAATATCTGTACTTTGTGGATCTAAATGCTGCAAAGGAAGTAATTTAGCAAGTTGACCTTGGGTAGCCACGGTATCGCCATTGACTTTCATCAACTGTTCACCAGAGGCCATTTTTTGCATACCAATTTTCTCAGTACTGGACTGTGCAAAGACAATCGCATCTTCGGCAGCATACTGAATATAATTTTTTGGAATATGGGTGCGAAACGATCGCCCTGTTGCAAGCAAATGAATTGCTTCCAAAATTGAGGTTTTACCTGAACCGTTCGCGCCATAAAATATATTAAACGGCTGCAACCCTTGGAGTGCAACCGTTTTTAAATTACGCACACGTTCGATATTTAAACGCGTAAGATGCATATTAGATAGCCAAATTATACACGCATCGGCATAACTACATAAGTTTGATCAGTATGTGCTGGGTCTTGAACCAAAACAGACTGATTCGCTTCACTCATACTCATATTTACGTCATCGCCATCAAGTACACCCAATACTTCCAGTAAATATTGCGCATTAAATGACATTTCAAGCGGTACATTTTGATATTGGATAGCTAAATCTTCAATAGCCTCATCTTGCTCAGGGTTGTTCGCACGAAGCTGTAAAGAATCTTGATTAAAATTCAAGAAAACGCCACGTAACTTTTCATTACTCAAAATTGCAACACGTTGTAATGATTGCTTAAACACATCATGGCTAATTAATACATGTTTATCGCCACCACGTGGAATTACACGACGATAATCAGGGAATTTTCCATCAATCAATTTTGTCGTAAAACGAACAGTAATGTTACCCTGTTCCTTATCACGACTTGGCGTATTGATGGTTACATTTAGCAATTCACGACCAATCAATAATGTTAATTGTTCATCTTCAATGCTCAGTAAACGCTGTAATTCACCCACAGCTTTACGAGGTACAATGGCCTGAACCAATTGAGACGATGTAGAAGAAGCGGTAATTTCACAAAGTGCTAAACGGTGACCATCTGTTGTTACTGCACGTAATTGATTTTCATCAATTTCCAATAAAGTACCCGTTAAATAGAAACGTACATCTTGTACAGCCATCGCAAAAGCAGTTTTTTCAAATAAACGCTTTAACTCACGTTGAGTTACCTGTACTTGAGTACCTTGACTATTTTCAGTCGTCAATAATGGATAATCTTCTGCTGGTAAAGTCCCTAATACAAAACGGCTATTACCAGATTTTAAGATACATCTTTGATCTTCAGTAATTTGTAAATCAATTAATGCAGCTGTAGGCAATGATTTACAAATTTCCATTAACTTACGAGCAGGGACTGTTGTTTCCCCTGCTTCAAGGCATGCCCCTTCTGTTAAAACAGTGCTCGCAACCAGCTCGACTTCTAAATCAGAACCAGTAATGGTGAGCGCCTGAGCATTAGTCTGAATTTTGACGTTTGAAAGAATATTCAATGTATGACGACGTTCTACCGCACCGACAACATGCGATAAAACATTGAGTAAACTTTCTTTAGCGATTTTCAAACGCACGATTCATTCCTCTAGCAACTTGGAGCAAATATTTCATTTTTTAGCTGTGTACTATGCTGCACTTACGTAGACTTTGCAACAAGGTCTTATTATTTCATTAACTCTGAAGTAGACGTAGTAGATTTTTATAATCTTCATCAAAAATTGGATCTTCTTCTCGCAAACTTGCTACTTTTTCACAAGCATGCATCACAGTACTATGATCACGCCCACCAAAAGCCATTCCAATTTCTGGAAAACTATCACCGGTCAACTCACGAGCAAGCCCCATTGCCAACTGACGTGGTCGAGCATAAATTCGTGTGCGTTTCGGCCCTACTAATTCTTTTAAAGGGATACGGAAATATTCACTCACTACACGTTGAATATTTTCTACACTAATTGTTCGTGCACGAATAGCCAATACATCTTTTAAAGACTCACGAACAACATCAAGATCGATCGGCGCACCTTTAAAACGGGAAATTGCAACGACTTTATTAAGTGCCCCTTCAAGTTCACGCACGTTAGCCACAACTTGTTGTGCAATAAATAATGCACAATTTCGAGGTAAATCAACGCCGCTATTTTCCGCTTTCTTTAATAAAATTTCGATACGAGTTTCAATATCTGGTGGTTCAACCCCTACTGAAAGTCCCCAAGAAAAACGGGAAACTAAACGCGGATCTAACTCTGTTAATTCTTTTGGATAACGGTCTGAAGTTAAAATAATTTGTTTAGATTCATCAAGTAAGGCATTAAATGTATAGAAGAACTCAACTAGACTCGCCTCTTTACCTGCTAAAAGATGAATATCATCCACCAACAATAAATCTAAAGAACGGCAGTTCTTCTTAAACTCTTCTACTTTGCCTTTTTGTAAAGAACTCACAAAATCCTGAACAAAACTCTCAGAAGTCATATACATCACACGAGCATTGGGTTTGGCCTGTAATAAAGCATTACCAACTGCCTGCATTAAGTGAGTCTTACCTAGTCCTGTAGGACCATATAAAAACAAAGGGTTATGCTGTGAAGCACCTAATTGCGTTAATACTTTTCTACATGTTTCAGCTGCCATCTGGTTCGAACGGCCTTCAACAAATAAAGAAAAAGTAAACTGGGGATTAAGCAGCTTCTTTTTCGCTGTTTTGGGATTTACCACACTATTCGTATTGGGACTAGCAATAGAATCGGGTTCTTTTTTTACTTTAATGCTTGGTGGTGGCGAACTTTGCAAAGCGGCCGTAGTGGTTGCTGGTTGTTCACTCGACGACAAAATACTCCCAGGACGAGAATCAACTAAAATCTCAACCTGACGGACACGCCCTTCTGACAACTGTTCAGCCAATATAGAAATTAATTCTAAATGATTCTCTTGAATGTAACGCGTCCAATAAGGGTTAGGAGCATAGAGACGTAGTATCCCTTCTACTTCTTCAGCAACTAATGGGCGAATCCACATCGCAAAGACGTTATCAGAGAGCTCTTGTCGCAAGCGAGTTAAGCAGTCTGTCCAAAGCATGTGTATCCCCTATTTCTGCGTTTTTAAATTCAAATAATCTAAAGATTAACCCTTCCTGATGAGAAGGGGTCGCCATTCTAACCAAGTTATCCACATCTGTCATGACGATTTCGATTGATTTTGCCTAAAAAGAAAACTCTTGTGAATAAATTTAAATTCAAAACCACCTGTGTATAACTTTTTGCACAACCTGTGGATAAATTAACACATAAACTTATCCACAATCCATAAATATAATAGAAACAGAGTTATCAACAACTCAAATACATGTTTTTTAAATTTAAAAGTTCGAAATCCACAGAAAAAGTTGCTCCTAATAAGAATAAATATAAATTTTAAAATTTGAATTTATTTAATAGGGGCGAGATCTTTTGTGGATAACTACAAAATATGAATTTAAATTCAAATGCAGCAAATCAAAGCCAAGATGATATCTTGTTTTGTTGATAAGTGTGTATATAAGGTGTGTATATAATAAAAGTTCTAATGAAAATAGACAATTACTTTGTGCATAACTTTGAAAACTATATATTGCACTAAATTATGACACTCAGAAAAAAGAAGTAGAGAGATTAAAAATTTGGGTTAAATACAAAACTTTCTTGGTTTTTCATTGACAGCGTAAACATTGCACAATAAAATCGCGGACCTTTATAGAAAGATCATTTTTGGGAGTTTCGATATGAAACGTACTTTCCAGCCATCTGAATTAAAGCGTAAACGCGTTCATGGTTTCCGTGCTCGTATGGCAACTAAAGCTGGTCGTCAAGTATTAGCTCGTCGTCGTGCAAAAGGTCGTCATAGCTTAACTGTTTAATACTGTTACGCTGACCAGACTTGGGTGTGATGACACTTTACAATTTTAGCACAGATGTGCGAATACGCTGTGCTGCAGATTATAAAAGTGTATTCGATGGTGCGCTTTTTAAAGTGCATCAACCCCATTTTTTATTTCTTGCAAAATTAACCGAACAGCCTAATAGCCGTTTGGGTATTGTTGTTGCTAAGAAAAAAGTGCGCCGTGCGCATGAAAGAAATCGAATAAAACGTCTTGCTCGTGAGAGCTTTCGTCTACATCAGCCGAATTTTGGATCAGACATAGATGTTGTGGTAATGCCGAAAGTCGGTATAGAAGCGATTACGAATGCTGAGCTATATCAACAATTAGATTTTGCTTGGCAAAAATTACAACGCTTAGCAAAAAAACATTCTAAAGTTGGCACAAACTCGCAAAATTAAGAGATAGCCAATGGTTCGTTTTCTACGTTGGTTGATTCGACTGTATCAAATTGCGATTAGTCCGCTTCTTGGACCCCGTTGTCGTTATATCCCGACTTGTTCCCAATATGCGATAGAAGCATTGCAAACTCATGGTGCGATAAAAGGCGTTTGGTTATCTTCTAAACGGATTTGTCGTTGTCATCCGTGGGGAGGATCTGGATATGATCCGGTACCGCCAAAAGCAATTCGTTTTATTTCGTTTCATCAAATAGATTCTCAAACGCATCATGTTGCTGTACCCTTTCGTGATCGTTTACTGAAGCAAAATCTCTCTAACCATTTGGGGTAATAGATATGCAACAATGGGCCAGGTTTGCAATTCTCGGGGCCATGTTTGTCACCGCATATTTGCTCATTTTGGCTTGGCAAAAAGATTATGGAAATGCTGCAACTGCACCGCAAAAACAAGCGGCGGCTGTAAGTTCACATGAAGTATCTGCTGATTTGCCAAATGCTAAAAATGCAACAGTGGCTTCCGATGTGCCACAAGCAAATATTGCGCAGTCACAAACCACAGATGCAACTGCACCTGTGAATCAACAGCTTATTTCAGTACAAACTGACCTTTACCATATTTGGATCAATCCAAAGGGTGGTGATATTGTTCGTATTGAATTACTCTCACACGACAAAAGCAAAGACAGCGATCAGCCATTTGTTATGCTTGAAAATGATGCCAAGCGTACATATGTTGCTCAATCTGGCTTAATTGGTTTGAATGGACCAGATAGCAGTCGTGGTGGTCGTCCTTTATATGCTGTTGAAAAAACATCATATACTTTGGCTGATGCTAAAGGTGTGCAGGATCAAAAGGGTCAATCTGAAAAAGTTTTAAACGTTCCGATGGTATTTAAGACACCTGAAGGCGTTGAAATTATTAAAACTTTTACCTTTACCCAAGGGCAATATCCAATTGTTGTAAGACATCAAGTGATTAACCGTAGCCAACAAAGCTGGCAAGGTCAGATGTTTGGACAATTAAAGCGCGATAACTCTGAAGATCCTGGTAAATCTTCTCAAGGTATTTTCACTCTAGGAACTTTCTTAGGTGGAGCTTGGGGGACACCTGATTCACACTACAACAAGCTTAAGTTTGCTAATTTCTCTGAAGAAAAAGTAAGTACTGAAGCGAAAGGTGGATGGGTTGCGATTGTTCAGCATTATTTTGTAAGTGCTTGGATTCCTGGGAATCTTAAACTGACTCAAGCGAATGGTCAGCCTTATGCAGCTAAACTTGAATCTCGTCAATCTGCTGATCATATGAATATCATTGGTTTTACCTCACCAGTGATTAATGTTCCTGCAGGCACTTCAATGGAAGTAGACGCAAAACTTTATTCAGGTCCGAAAGTACAATCTGAATTAAAAGATTTAGCGGTTGGCTTGAATCAAACTGTTGATTATGGCTGGTTATGGCCAATTGCCAAGTTATTGTTCTTAGGTCTTCAATTCTTCCATAGCATTGTAGGCAACTGGGGATGGTCAATCATCTTACTTACCGTTATGGTGAAGATGATTTTGTGGCCTTTATCTTCAAAAAGTTATCGTTCTATGGCGAAAATGCGTGTGATTGCACCAGAAATGCAACGCATGAAAGAAGAGTTCGGTGAAGACCGTATGCGCTTCTCGCAAGAAATGATGGCTTTATACAAACGTGAACAAGTGAATCCTCTTTCGGGTTGTTTACCATTGTTGCTACAAATGCCAATTTTCCTTGCCTTGTACTGGGTACTCATGGAAAGTGTGGAATTACGTCACGCGCCATGGTTAGGCTGGATTCAAGACTTGTCAGCAATGGATCCTTGGTTCATCTTGCCGTTAATTATGGGTGCTACCATGTTTGCGCAGCAAATGTTGAACCCGCAACCGGCTGATCCAATGCAGGCAAAAGTGTTCCGTATTATGCCGATTATGTTCACGGTATTTATGTTGTTCTTCCCTGCCGGTCTCGTACTGTACTGGATCGTGAACAACAGTATTACTATTTTACAGCAGTCGTTTATTAATAAGAGCGTTGAGAAAAGTCGTATCAATAAGACTGAATCAGCTTCTTAATCGTTGAACTTTTGCTGAATAAATCCGCTTAAGATGGTAATCTTAGGCGGATTTTTCTTTGGCTGGATTTTAGGTTTTTAGGTGAATAATATGCAAAGTCAAACCACGATTGCCGCAATTGCAACGCCACCTGGGCGTGGTGGTGTGGGCGTGATTCGCCTATCTGGACCTAAGGCTTATGAAATTGCTCAAAACCTGACACAAAAAAACTTGCCAGAAGCGCGTATGGCGGGTTTCCGTAAATTTTATGATGCTGATGGCAGCATTATGGATGAAGGGATTGTTCTATGCTTTCCCAATCCTCACTCGTTTACAGGTGAAGATGTTGTAGAGCTACAAGGTCACGGCGGTCCAGTCATCCAAAATGCTTTGCTTGGACGTTTATTTGAGCTTGGCGCAATCGCTGCAAAAGCTGGCGAATTTTCCATGCGTGCTTTTGAAAATGGCAAGATGGACTTGGTGCAAGCGGAAGCGATTGCCGACTTGATTGATGCGACTTCGCAAGCTGCGGCACGCTCTGCAGTTCGTTCTTTGCAAGGCGCTTTTTCAACAAAAATTAATACCGTTTTAGAAAAACTGATTCATTTACGCTTGCATGTCGAAGCAGCAATTGATTTTCCTGAAGAAGAAATCGATTTCTTGGCAGATGGCAAAATTTTAGCTTTACTTGAAGATGTTCAGCAGTCGGTACATGCCGTTCAAACCTCTGCACGACAAGGTCAATTACTCCGTGAAGGTCTACAAGTCGTTATTGCAGGCAAACCAAATGCGGGTAAGTCGAGCTTGTTAAATGCACTTGCTGGTGTTGAGCGTGCAATTGTGACCGATATTGCTGGTACAACTCGTGATGTTTTACATGAAAAAATTAGTTTAAATGGTCTACCAATCACCTTAACAGATACTGCGGGTCTTCGTGAAACAGGTGACATCGTTGAAAAAGAAGGGATTCGTCGTGCAATCAAAGAAATTGAACAAGCTGATTTGTTATTGCTGGTTTATGATTTAAATCAAGGTGATGACCCGTTAAAACTTGCTCAAGAATATTTTGCTGAACACATTGAACCACGTCGTTTAATGTTAATTGGTAATAAATGCGATTTAACTGGACAATTAGCTGAAATAAGCGATTTTCAAGGGTTCCGTCATATAACCGTTTCTGCAAAACAAGAGATGGGCGTACAAGGCCTCGTAGACGCGATTACAGCGCATGCAGGCTTCCACCCTGAGGAAGACACCTTTATTGCAAGAACACGTCATTTAGACGCAATGAAGCGCACGCAGCTCTATCTTTCAGAAGCACGCGAGCAACTTGTTGTGTTCAACGCAGGTGAACTGGTTGCTGAGTCACTACGTCTTGCTCAAAATGCTTTAGGGGAAATTACCGGTGACTTTAGTGCCGATGACCTATTAGGCAAGATTTTTGGTTCATTCTGTATTGGAAAATAATTACAAAATTCTGAATGATGCACATGGCTGTGTCATTCAGTCACCTCGTTAACCATATCTTTTTAGAACCTTTAAAAACTCATCTAGCTCATTTTGATCAACTTGTGCGTCTTTGAGCACGTGGTGATGTAAATGCTGTTCCATTAATTCACTCATCAAACCGTTTATTGCCCCTTTAATTGCAGCAACTTGTTGTAGTATTTCTATACATGAAATATCTGGCTGTTCAACAGCATGCTCAATGCTGTTGATTTGTCCTTTTAGTCGTTTTACACGATTAACTATTTTTTTATCCTGACCAATGTGACTCATCTGTGTTCTCTTGTATAATTCAATATACTGGTAGGGAGTATATTGGGTTTAAATATTATGCAGGATCATAGTGTATCACGTCATCATCAACATCAGTTTGATGAAGGAAATCCACTTGCACAAAAACGTATTTTGATTGCAACGATTTTAACGGCATCAATGATGGCGTTAGAAATATTCGGTGGATGGTTTTTCAATTCAATGGCGCTTCTGGCTGATGGTTGGCATATGAGTTCCCATATGTTGGCTCTCGGTTTAGCCTATTTTGCCTATCGCGCGGCTCGTCATTATTCCAAAGATCGTCGGTTTAGTTTCGGAACGTGGAAAATCGAGATTTTAGCGGGTTATAGCAGTGCAATTTTGTTGATGGTTGTCGCCATTTTTATGGCGTTTCAGTCGATACAACGTTTATTTAATCCAGTTGAAATTTTTTATAATGAAGCGATTCCGATTGCAATTTTAGGTTTGGTCATTAACTTGATTTGCGCATGGTTACTTCACGATGATGGACACCATCACCATCACCATCACCATCATGATCATGGGCATCACCATCACGATTTAAACCAAAAAGCTGCTTTTTTACATGTAGTTGCAGATGCAGTAACTTCTGTTTTTGCAATTATTGCGCTTTTCGCAGGTAAATATTTCGGATGGGATTTTTTAGATGCACTTTTAGGAATTTTAGGTGCTATTTTGGTTGCAAAATGGTCTCTTGGATTAATGAAAGAGACAGGAAAAACTCTTCTTGATGCAGAAATGGATCATCCGGTAGTTGAAGAGATCCGTGAAGTCATTGCTGAGTTTCCTAAACATATTGAAATTACGGATATTCATGTTTGGAAGGTCGCGAAAGGTAAGTTTTCTTGTATTTTGGCGCTCGAAACTGATGATATTTCTTTAACCGCAGATCAGATTCGTCATGCTTTATCCATTCATGATGAAATTGTGCATATTTCAGTAGAAATTAATACTCTAAAACCAGCTTATGTTCCACGTGAAACATTGGCATAAAAGAGTGGCAGTTTGGTTATAACTCGGTAATCAGTTCTGTTTTAAAAAGCTGAACTGATTAAAATGAGCTCCTCTCCTACCTATGAGTTGGTTTTATGCTTAAAAAATTAGGAATATTGACACTATTAAGCTTAACGGCGAGTTTAAGTTTCGCTAATGTGGATACGATTAGGGAAAATTTTAAAAAACAATATCCTAATTTGAAAATTAGTAATATTCAGAAAACCGAAATGTCTGGGATATATAGTGCTAATCTGGATCAACAAATCATCTATGTTGGCGAAGATGGTCAGCATATGCTTGTTGGCTCTATGATTCGGTTAAAAGATCAGAAGAACTTAACCAAAGATTTGGTGTTAGGACAAAACTCAATTGATTGGAAACAGCTGCCTTTAAAAGATGCCATTAAAACAGTCAAAGGTAATGGACAGCATGTTTTAGCCGTTTTTTCTGATCCAAACTGTCCTTATTGCAAGCAACTCGAACCTGAACTCGACAAGCTTAATGACGTGACTATTTACACGTTCATCTATCCTTTAAAACCTCAGTCTATTGTTGTTTCTAGACAAGTTTGGTGTGCACCAAATCAATCTTACTCATGGAAAAAATTGATTCAGCAAGGTGTTAAACCAATAGCTGCGAGCTGCGCAAACCCAATTGACCGTAATTTGGAATTAGGAAAAAAACTTGGCTTTAACGGCACCCCTACCCTAATTTTTGCAAATGGTTTTAAACTGGTTGGCGCACGCTCTGCTGAAGAAATTCAGGCCGTATGGAAAGAGTTAGGTCTTTAAAATAAATTAAAAAAGCACCATAAGGTGCTTTTTTTTATAAATGAATTAAAGTTTAGCTTTTTCGTGCAATCAAGTTGTAGATAAAAAGAATAACGATGGCACCAATCACGGATGCGATAAAGCCTGCAGCTGAATTTTCGCCATAAAGTCCAAGTAAACGACCGCCATAAGTGGCTAAAAGTGAACCTGCAATACCAATTAAGGTAGTTACGATGAAACCTGCTTTATCATCCCCTGGATGCAAAGCGCGAGCGATTAAGCCAGCAAAGAAACCAACTACAATAGCGACAATAAGTGACCACATATTTGTTCTCCAGTTGTTTTTTTGATGAAGTTAATGATTTTGCTTCATATTCTATCGTGCGGTAGAGCTGTCTATTTTGTCTGTAGCAGATTGCGACTTTTTGTGTCTTTTTTGTTCAAAGCTAAGGCTTTATATAAAAAAATAGCACCTTGCGGTGCTATTTTTAAGAAATTTATAAACCAATTTCACCAATAAAAGGTAAGTGGCGATATTTTTGGTCGTAGTCTAAGCCATAGCCCACAATGAATCTGTCTTCTACTTCAAAACCTAAAAATTTCACTTCGAGATCAATTTCACGGCGAGACGGTTTACTCACTAATGTGCAGAGTTGAATCGAGTTTGGTTCACGAGTTTGCAACATTTCAACGACTTTGCTTAAGGTATTGCCTGAGTCGATAATGTCTTCAACAACCAATACATCTTTACCGCGAATTTCACCGTCAAGATCTTTTAAGATTTTAACATCTCGACTTGAAGTCGTACCGCCGCCGTAGCTAGACACTGTCATGAAGTCGAGTTCATGCGGTTTGGTAATTGTACGGCACAAGTCTGCCATGAAAATAACAGAACCACGAAGTAGTCCAATAAGGACTAATTCTTTATCACTATTTGCATAGTGAGCGTTAATTTGCTCCCCGAGCTCTTTGACTTTTGCTTGAATTTCTTCGGTTGAAATCATGATGCTCATTGCAACAGTCATGGCAGATTCCTACAAGATATAAAAGAAAAAATAAAAAAGGTGTTGACCTGCAACACCTCGAAAATCTGAGTTAATGGTAAAATTTTAAAGCAAAATGACGTTTCATGCACCTTTTGATGGCTGTGAAATTTTATCATTTTGCGGATTATGTCGATCACGCTTTAACGCAAGAGCACATATTCCAAATAATAACAAAAACTTAACCACCCGATTTTTATTGGGCTGTTTCTTTTTGATAAGCACGTTTTCCATAAATATAAGTCGCCTCAATATTACGGTCATCACCTAAAGTGAATAAAGCAAACAGCGAATCTTCAACAGATTTAGATTTAGACTGGCGCAGTTGCTGTAATGCGGTTGGCTTAAGATTCAATACAACAAAATCTGCTTCTTTGCCGACGTTGAAGTTGCCTAACTGATCCTGCAAATCGAGTGCTTTTGCTCCGCCTAGGGTTGCATGATAAAGCGCTTCATAAGCTGAGAGTTTATCACCTTGTAACTGCTGAACCTTATAAGCCTCGTTAACAGTTTGCAGTAAGCTAAACGATGTGCCAGCCCCAATATCTGTCCCTAAGCCTACTTTCACTTGTTTTTCCCAAGTTTTTTTCAATGGAAATAAACCACTGCCTAAGAACAGGTTTGAAGTTGGGCAAAATGCGATAGCCGATTGTGTATCATGCATACATTGCCATTCTTGATCTTCTAAGTGAACGCAATGCGCAAACACAGAACGCTTACCAGTCAGGCCATAATGTTGATAAACATCTAAATAGCCTGCTTGTTCCGGGAATAAAGATTTCACCCAAGCAATTTCATCTTTGTTTTCACTTAAATGCGTATGGACATAAACATCCGGAAATTCTTGTTTTAACTGCCCTGCTCTTTCTAACTGTTCAGGTGTAGACGTTGGTGCAAAACGTGGAGTAATCGCATAGAGAGCACGGCCCTTACCATGCCATTTCTCAATCAGTGCTTTGGTGTCGCTGTAAGCCGTTTCTGGCGTGTCACAAAGCGCTTCGGGGGCATTGCGGTCCATGAGTACCTTCCCTGCAATCAAACGCATCTGAACGCGTTCTGCGGCTTCAAATAAGGCATCAACAGACTCGGGGTGAACTGTACAGAAAACCAGTGCTGTGGTTGTACCGTGTTTCAGTAGTTCTTGAACAAAGAACTGGGCAATTTCACTTGCATATGCTTTGTCCTGAAACTGGATTTCAGTTGGGAATGTATAAGTATTGAGCCAGCTTAAAAGTTGTTCGCCGTATGCTCCAACCATTTCTGTTTGCGGGAAGTGAATATGGGTATCAATAAAGCCAGGTACAATCAATTGTTCTGGATAATGTTGAACCTCAACTCCAGCCGGTAGATGCTGCTGAGCGTCTTCCCATGCTCCAAACCATTTGATTTTTCCATGTTCACTAATCAATACACCATCTTCCAAATAACGTATTTGATTTGGAATATCAGTTGGCTCAGAGACAGTTTGTTGAATATCTAAAAAACGACCACGCACAACGGTGGTATTTGCGATCAATGACATGGAAAGCCTATATATTTTCACTTTTTTCGATTGATTGTACCCCAGTTAGCCAAGATTTAAACGGTATAACGTTTACTTAGTCCCCATTCAGCCAAAATCCGTCGATAAGTCGTTGATGAGCGGTCTGCTTCAAAATGTGCTTCCATCATTAGATCAAGCGGTAGTTCTTCTGGCTTTTGTGATTCGACCATGTCTTGGTCTTCGGCAAAAATTTGCGCATTAAATTCATATACTTTTTCTAAATCACCTGTTTGGTCAAAGTTACGTGTGAGTGGAACAAATAAACGGGTTTTATTACTTGAGATAGGACAACAGGCATTTAAAATTTTTAAGATCCCACCTTCTGGAAAATCGACAGTAAGCACGGCAGAAAATGGCGGATAAACCTCAAAAGTACGCTTCCACAAAAAGCCTTCTGGTTCGAGATATTTTAGTTCATGTGGATAGTTACTGACATTGCTGATATAGACCGTTTTTAAGCCATAGTTGGTACGTTCAGTGTGATATTTAGGGACAACGGGATTATCGCGACTGGCAAAGGCGTTGTGATGCACCCATGCAAAATGAGCGACATCGATAAATCCTTCGAGTTGACGACCACTAGAGCCGCCAATATCTACAAAAGGCGGTAAAATTGATTGATGCTCTGCATGGTCCCAAGTATCTAATACAGGAATATTGGCTTTAGCAATATCACGACCATGAATACTGGTCCAAATGAGGCCGTATCTTTGCACAACTGGAAATTTGGTCAGAGAAAAACGATCAGAAATTTTGGTTAACTCGGGTTGAGCTGGTATTTGGGTACATTTCCCTTCAGTGTTATAGCGTAGACCATGATAAGGACACACAATCTCCTCACCATCGACCCAACCTTTGGTTAAAGGAACACCGCGATGAGGACAAATGTCTCGGACCAGATGAATTTCACCACTTTGTGTTTTATATAACGCCATATTGACGTCTAGTAGCGTGACTCGTTGAGGCGCATTAGAGACATCTTGAATACGTGCAACCGGATACCAATGACTTGATAAAATTTCCCAATCTTTTGCATCAAAACTGCTGTTACATGGCATGGCAAGTGGCGTTAAAGTTGGAATAGCATTCATAGCATCACTCCTTAAAAAATCAGGGCTCTCGCGAGCCCTTAAAATCTAGGCTTTTTTCTTTTTAGGAGATGCAAAGAGCTTGCCAATATCACTTTTTAATTTTGAAGATAAGAATAAAGTTTTTAAAATTCATAAGATTAAATTATTATATTTTTGAATTTTTGTTCTAATTTAGCTTTAAAAATAAATATTCATTATTTGTTATATATCTAAAATGCACTGTTTGATTGCGAACCAAGCATAATAAAAAAGCACTTTAAAAGTGCTTTTTTATAAATCTCTATGCGTTTTTACTCGACAAAATAATGTGCTGCAAAGTGAGCATCATTACCAATAATGTCATAGCAATCTTCACGAATAGACATGCCGGCGCATTGATGTCCAACCATCCATAAACCGAGTGTAGGCAGTTGTCCTGAAAATAATGGGGTATCTACCCATTTCTGTACGACATAACCATATTTGTCATAGTCATCAAAATAAAAGCTACCAGAAGCTGAGCCTTGGTCATGACCATCTTGTAAAATTCGAATATTGGCCCCTTCCCTTGCCAAAATCGGCTTTTTCACCCATTTGCCAGACAAAACTTGTTGCTGGTCATAGGTATGGGTTTCAACTAATAAGGGATGATTTGGATATCGCTTCCAAAGCTCAACCAAAATCGCTTTATTTGAAAGTAACATTTTCCAGCAAGGTTCAATCCACTGTGTTTGTGGATGGATATATTGAGAAAATGCTTCTTCCCAGATCCATTCCCATGGGTAGAGCTTAAATATGTTTTGAATGGGGCGATTATGAAGATCGACAAAATCTTGGCCATTCCAGCCTATGTTTTCCATAGAAAGCTCGGAAACTTGTAGATGAGCTTGATAAGCCGTATCCATCAAGTACTCGAGATTTCCCCAGTCTTCCCTTCCAGCCTCCTGACAAGCAGCAAAATGCACATGGCTACCACGCGGTAAAATTGTTTTCCAGCGTTTAATCAGGTCTTCATGAATGCTATTGAATTGATCTCGGTTTGCAATACCTGAGACCTGTTCTATCCACAGCCACTGCGCGACAGAGGCTTCGAGTAAGCCAGTCGGCGTGTCGGCGTTATATTCCAGCATTTTGATATTTCGCCCATCGTAAGCGAAATCAAAGCGGCCATACAGCATCGGAGCATTTTGTTTCCATGAGTGTTCAATATGGCTTATGGCTGCTTCAGGAATTTGAAAATAAGCTGGATAGTCCCCGCGTTGAATGAGTTCTCCTACTACTGCTAAACACATCTGATGCAGTTCATTTGCTGCATCCTCAAGTTGTTCAATCTGTTTAAGGGTAAACTCATAAGCAACTCCTTCAGACCAGTAAATTGAGCCATCAAGAGAAGGTAAATTAAAATAATCAAAACCAATATTTTGATGTTCCACTTGCCAATCTGGGCGCGGAGTAAATATTTTTCTTTTCATATTAAGTGAATGCCTAAAGACTTAGCCGCCAAAAGAAAAACCGCTACGACCAAAACCACCACGAATTGGGGATGAAGAAGAAGCGCTTTTCGCCGTACTTGAAATAATGGGGCGGCCTACACTCAAATTGCTATAAGGGTGTAATGTATTCCCGCGAAAAGAAACTTCCCGATTATTTCGATAATACGCAGGACCTAAATAGCGACCACCAACATAGCTAGAACCATGTCCACTGGAGCTATTTTCTTGTTTACATGTTTCATTATTCCAGTCGCGAGCACAGTCATATTGGTTGTTATATACGTCTTGTACTAAAGGACCATCATTATGGCTACATGCCGTGAGTAATAACGGGACAACGACAAGATTAATTTTTTTAGAACGCATGGGACTCCACACATTTTAATAAGTATGTTCGGCATAAAATACCGAATAGCTGTTATCTATTATGTTTCTGATTAGGAAAGATAAATTTTAAGTTGGTATATGATATTAATCTGTTTTTTTAAAGTACAGTCTATTTTGAAGATTTAGATAATAAGGCATCTCACGTGTAGATGCCTTGTTGTGATGAATTAAGACTGCAATTGCTTTTTGTTGTGTCGTAAAGAGAGGTAAGCAGTGATTGCTAACACTATGACGATAAAGCTTAATGAGATCCAGATTGGCATGTGGAATACATCAAGCAACAACATTTTTGCACCAATGAACAATAAAATGATGCCTAAGCCGTATGGCAAGTAATGCAATTTAGTCGCAGCGCCAGCGAGTAAAAAGAACATTGCACGTAAACCTAAAATTGCCATTAAGTTCGCCGTTAAAACAATAAACGGGTCGCTAGTTACCGCGAAAATAGCAGGAATAGAATCTACTGCGAAAATCACGTCTGAAGCTTCAACCAAAATCAAAACTAGAAATAACGGCGTTGCCCACAATAAACCGTTTTGACGTACAAAAAATTTGTCACCTTCAAGCTGTGGTGTAATACGCATATGGTTACGTAACCATTTTAAAATTTTGATGTCTTCGATATTGGTTTCTTCTTCTTGACCTTTTAAGAACTTGAAACCTGTATATACCAAGAACGCACCGAAAATATAAAGCACCCAAGAGAACTCTTGAACGAACCATGCACCAATAAAAATAAAGAGGGTACGCAGTACGATTGCACCTAATACGCCGTAGAGCAAAATTTTACGTTGTAATGCAGCTGGAATAGCAAACGCTGCGAAAATCATTAACCAGACGAAAACGTTGTCAATTGCGAGGGACTTTTCGAGTAAGTAACCCGCAAAGTATTCCATGGTTTTTTGGTTTGCTAAGGTCACCCCAACTGTTTGTTGTAGGTAAAGCCATAAACCACCACCAAATAAGGCTGCGACGCTTACCCACGCCACACTCCAGTAAGCAGCTTGCTTAATTGAGACATCCTGACCTTGCTTTTGCTTAAAGCCTAAAAAGTCAATCAGGAGCATCACAATGACTATGCCAAAGAATGCTATGTACAGCCATAAATTGCCGATTGTTTCCATAAATCCTCCATACATCCGGCAATTGGGCATAAAAAAACCTCGACCAGTTGCCAGATGAATTAAACATCTGTATCAACATGATCAAGGTCTTGCCTACATCATGAATTTCACGATGCTCAGATACCGACTTTTTAATAAAAGTGTATTGACGATACCTGACACATAACATTGCTGTTATGTTTGGAGGAGGCTACTCCCCTTGTCAAACTAAATTCTGTATTGGATAAAACATATCCAAGTTCACATAGAATGGCAGATTTTTTTGTATTACGCAACTGAACTGTATGTCGGGGTTTGAATGCAAAAAGATCTAGAGCTATTTAATCAATCCGCGATCTAAAAGCGGTTTGCAGATAATCTGGTAAAGGTGAATACAGAATGCGGTCAAACTTGTGCCGTAAGCATTCCAGAAGTAATAACCTGCTGTATTGACTAGTAGTGCGACAATAAAAGCCCCTAACATGTCTAAAGGGAAATGCACACCTAAATAAATACGTGACCACGCCACTATAAATGACAAAAATAGCAGAATAATTCCAATCATTTTGCGCTGAGCAAACAAATAAGACAGGGCAATGGTGCTGAAAATTAGCATATGATTACTTGGAAAAGATGCTGTGGGTGCATGTTCAATAAAAGTCGTACCCACACCCATTACAAACGGTCTTGCGTGATGGTAAAACAGAGAAATAACGTAACCGACTAAAAGTGATACGCAGGTTAAAAAGACAGATTTAATGACCCTATTTTTTAAATCTTGATCGCCATAAAACCATAAAAATGTAAGGATGAATAAGAGAATGTAGAGGAGATCATTAGCAAAAAAGATAGCAAGACGAATGATAAATTGACTCGCATCCTGAGCCCCATTAATCACATGGAATAAGCTAAGGTTGAGTGTTTCTAAAGACATTCATATTCCAAACAAGAACAAAAACGTGAGCTATGATAAAGAATTAAGCCTATTGTCTTGATAAAGAATTGTCACAAAAATGAAATATAGTTCGCTGATGGATAAAGATTAAACAACAGGTCTAGATAATTTTTAATGCGTGATCTGAGTGTTGAGATTAAAGTGTTAACGTGTCGGCACTTTATACGAGAACGTTATTTCATGACTACTCAAGAAAAACAGAAAAAATTAAGTTTGAGGCCCCTATCTCCAAGAGATCCAAAACAATCCCATAGAGCAGCGACTCCCCTCGAATTATTGTTTGATTTAATTTTTGTAGTCGCAATTGCAACAGCTGGTCAGCAGTTACACCACGCGATTATTGAAAATCACCTCTGGCATGCACTGCCAAGCTACCTGATGGTATTTTTTGCGCTATGGTGGGCCTGGATGAATTTTTCATGGTTTGCTTCGGCTTACGATAACGATGATGCTTTGTATCGCTGCCTTACCTTTGTGCAGATTGTAGGTTCATTGGTCATGGCTGCGGGTATTCCTGATGTGTTTCACAGTCAGGATTTTGATGTAATCATTATCGGTTATGTGATCATGCGCATGGCTTTGGTGACTCAGTGGCTCAGAGCAGCAAAACATGATCCTGAAAGGCGAGTTACGGCTTATCGCTATGCAATAGGTATAGTCTTAGTACAAATTGGCTGGCTTGTGGCTAACTTTGCTCATGTACTTTCAATACCTCTATTTTTATTTCTGGTTGTCGTGGAATTATTTGTTCCAATCTATGCAGAAAAATATTCTCCAACGCCGTGGCATCCTCATCATATTGTAGAACGTTATGCCCTACTCACAATTATTGTGTTGGGTGAGTCGATTGTCGGTAGTTTTAATGCCATACGTGATGCTTTAGCCGCTCAGTCAATGAATATCCCTGCCATTTTCTTAATGGTCGGCGGATTGATGTTGATGTTCGCAATGTGGTGGGCTTATTTTGACCGTAGCGAACAGCACCATCATGTTAAAGGTGTGCGCCCATTTGTTTGGGGATACGGTCATTATTTTGTTTTTGTCAGTATTGCTGCGGTGGGTGCAGCGCTTGCTGCCGCTGTAGATATCACAACCCATCATGCGCATATATCTGATTTATATATGGGAATAGTCGTTGCGGTGAGTGTGGTGCTCTATACCACCTGTATTTGGATACTTTACGAGTTCCAATGTTTATCTGGAATCACGAAATGGTTTTACCCGATTACCGCACTCATTATTTTATGTATTCCGTTTATTTGTAATAACGTGGGATATAGCGTTTTTGCGATGGGCATTGTCTATAGTTTACGTTTAATGGTTTCTAATCAATTTATGGCCAATATAGAGCCAGAAAAGCGTTAAAAGTCACTGATATAAAAATGGGTTTCAATTTGAAACCCGTTTTTTATTGAATCATCTAAAGCGGAAGTTAAGCAGCTTTTGCCTTTAATGCGCTCATAAGTTTTTGATGTAAGCCACCAAAACCACCGTTAGACATAATCACAACAGCATCGCCCTCACCTGCTTCATTAACAATACGCTCAATAATTTCATCAAGTGAACGGCTCACTTGAGCATGGTTAGAAGCAGCTTCAATCACAGGCTGTAAATCCCAATCTAAGCCTTCTGGCTGATACCAGATCACTTCGTCTGCTAAGCGTGCTGAATGTGCTAAGCCATCTTTGTGACTACCCATACGCATGGTGTTTGAACGTGGTTCAATAATGGCCCATAAACGGCGTTCACCTAAGCGTTTGCGTGCGCCATCTAAAGTGGTGTCAATTGCTGTTGGATGGTGAGCGAAGTCATCATAAACCTCAATACCATTGACTGTGCCGAGTAACTCCATACGGCGTTTTACACCGCCAAAGTTAGATAAAGCTTCACAAGCCGTTTCAAGTGCAACGCCCACATGTTGAGCGGCTGCAATGGTTGCCAAAGCATTAGCTACGCTATGTTGCCCTGTCATGCTCCATTTCACTTCGCCAACGGCATTACCATTTTCGAGTACTTTAAAATGGCTGCCATCAATTGAAATGAGTTCAGCAGATAAAGCAGCTTTTTCATTCGCTTCTAAACTTGTACGAATCACTGGTGTCCAGCAACCCATTTCCAACACTTCATCAATATGCGTTTCAGTAATTGGCGCAATAATACGGCCTTCACTTGGAATGGTACGCACAAGATGATGGAACTGCTTTTGAATCGCTGCTAGGTCATCAAAAATATCGGCATGGTCAAATTCAAGGTTATTTAAAATCGCCGTTTTGGGGTGATAGTGAACAAACTTAGAACGTTTATCAAAGAAAGCAGAGTCATATTCATCGGCTTCAACGCAGAAGTATTTGCCACCACCTAAACGAGCACTTTCACTAAAACCAAGTGGAACACCACCGATTAAAAAGCCCGGATTTAAACCAGCTTGATCAAGCACCCAAGCCAACATGGTGGTAGTTGTTGTTTTTCCGTGAGTACCTGCTACACCAAGTACATGTTTACCTTGTAAAACATGATCGGCAAGGAACTGTGGACCAGAAATATATGGCAGACCTTCATTGAGCATGTATTCGACGGCATCAATACCACGTTTCATGGCATTGCCGACAATAACCAAGTCCGGATGAGGCTGTAAATGACTACGGTCATAGCCTTGCATGAGTGTAATGCCTGCATTTTCTAACTGGGTAGACATCGGTGGGTAAACGTTTAAATCGGAACCGGTTACCTTATGTCCTAAATCACGAGCCAAAAGTGCTAAAGAGCCCATAAAAGTGCCACAAATACCCAAGATATGCAGATGCATTGCTCGCCTTCTCCACTGCTTTTGTACACACCATTAATATGAATTGCTGTGTGTGCATTATTGATAAATTTGCCAGCAACGATAGCAAGGCTAAACTCGAAAAGATAGTCAAAAATCGTTGTTGTTCTATGTGTTTGAGGCCCTAACAAAAGCACATCTTTATTTTTTCGATTTAAGCTGAATTACAGTTTTATCTTTTATAATATTTTTGATCCATATTAATTCTTAAATCATCGTGATGATGAAGGATGTGTCTTTGAGCCCAACGGTTTTAGCTTTTGCTCTCTTAATTATCTCCAATTGCTTTATGACGCTCGCATGGTACGGGCATCTCAAATTTTTGCACCATGCTCCCATTTGGCAAGCAATCCTATTCGGTTGGATTATTGCCTTACTTGAATACAGTTTTATGATTCCCGCTACTCGTATATTGAGTGCACAAGGTTGGTTGCTCGGTGAAATGAAGATCACTCAGGAAGTGGTCACACTAGTTGTGTTTGTACCATTTATGATTTTCTTGTTTAAACAGCCATTTAAACTCGATTATTTATGGGCGATGTTATGTCTATTTGGTTGTGTTTATTTCGTATTTAGAAGCCAATAATCTGTAAGAGCTTGTAGATAATCAATTATTCAATGCAAGCTCTTACTCTTCCAAATCCCTGATGATCTTGCAGAATGTTTAAATAATATTAATAAAATTTGAGAATGTGTCACTTTTACAGCATGGCAATTTTTTATGAGAATAAAAATATTCACAGAGCTGGTCAGTTAAATTTTCGTGAGATGAAAAATCAGTCTATAATAATGGGCTTCCGAACCATTTAAAACTTGGCTCTCGTCGAGATTTATCTTCTTTTACTTTTGTCTCTGGAACATTAGCAATGAATGCGGCCGCAGCACAAGACGCTCAACCTCTCGTTGGAATTATTATGGGTTCTCAATCTGATTGGGCAACTCTCGAAAACACAGCCAATATGCTTAAACAGCTTGGTGTCCCATTTGAAGCGGAAGTGGTATCTGCTCATCGTACTCCAGATCGTTTATTTGAATATGCAGAAACTGCACGTGATCGCGGTATTCAAGTGATTATTGCCGGTGCAGGCGGTGCAGCGCATTTACCTGGAATGTGTGCCGCAAAAACTGATTTACCTGTTTTAGGTGTGCCAGTTAAATCATCAATTTTAAATGGTGTAGATTCTTTGCTTTCAATCGTACAAATGCCAGCTGGTATCGCCGTTGGTACTTTAGCAATTGGTCCAGCTGGTGCGACGAATGCAGCAATTATGGCGGCACAAATCTTAGGTTTAACTCGTCCTGAAATCGCAAAAAATGTTGCTGATTTCCGTGTTGCGCAAACTGATAAAGTGGCAAGCAAAAATATTCCGGGTCAGGTGTAAGAGGCTGAGATGGATAAAACTATCGGTATTTTTGGTGGTGGACAACTGGGCCGTATGATGGCTCAAGCAGCGTTACCATTAAATATTCAATGTACTTTTTTTGAAGCAAATACAGATTGTCCAGCAGGTGTTTTAGGCCAGGTCTTTTCTAGCCAAAATGAGCAAGGCTTAAAGCAGTTTATTGAAAGTGCTGATGTTTTCAGTCTTGAATTTGAAAATACACCAGTTGAAGACGTTGATATTTTGACACAAACCAAAGCATTGCACCCGCCCCGTGTTGCTTTAGCAACTGCGCAAAATCGTTTGTCAGAAAAAGCATTGTTTGATGAGCTGACAATTCCTGTTGCGCCGTATCGTGCTGTAGATAGCTTAGAAAGCTTGAAAAAGGCTGTTGCTGAGCTTGGTTTGCCGATTGTACTTAAGACTGCAACTGGCGGATATGATGGCAAAGGTCAGTTTGTACTTCGTTCAGAAGACCAAATTGATACAGCTTGGGCAGAGCTTGGTCCTGCAAAAAGCTTAGTGGCTGAAAGCTTTGTGAAATTTTCTCGCGAAGTTTCGATTATTGCAGTACGTGGCCAAAATGGTGAAGTGAAGACTTGGCCATTAGCTGAAAACCATCATCACAATGGTATTTTATCGCATTCAATTGTTCCTGCACCGAATAGTGAAGCTTTACAACCAATTGCTCAAGACTACATTACGCGTTTGTTGAATCATCTTAACTATGTTGGTGTGCTGACTCTCGAGCTATTTGTGACAGAACAAGGCTTGTGTGCAAATGAGATGGCACCACGTGTGCATAACTCCGGCCACTGGTCAATTGAAGGCGCGGTTTGTTCTCAGTTTGAAAACCATATTCGAGCTGTTGCAGGCTTACCATTAGGCTCAACAGAAGTTGTTCGCCCAACGGTTATGATCAATATTATTGGTCAACATCCTAAAACTGAGGATGTACTTGCCTTAAATGGGGCTCATCTGCATCTTTATAACAAGTCAGAACGTGCTGGCCGTAAATTAGGCCATATCACTTTAATGCCTGTGGATAGTAATGAATTGACGAATTTATGCCGTCAATTGGCAGAAATTTTGCCAGAACCACTTGCTTTAACAGCAGATATGACCCTCTAAAAGTATTTTTACTTCTCTAAAAAGCGATCTTCGGATCGCTTTTTTTATCTTTTAAATTTAAAAAATAATAGAACATACATATTTTAGGGTTGTGGATAACTTTAATTGGAACTTTTGAATTTAAAAAAGCTACTGTAATTTGAATTTAAAACCCTAAATGGCTGTCTTGGCTGCTTTTGAATTTAAAAATAGTTATCCACAAAAGAGTTTTTAACTTTAAATGAGAAAGGTAGGTGGGTTTTTAAATTCAAAAATAGAAGTCTATTGGTATGGGGTTTGAATTTAAAAATTTTGGCTGATCTTTAAATTTAAAAAAATACGGTTTTTGTGGTGATTGGCTACAGCCTGTAATAAATAATAAGGTGATATAGAATTAAGGAATAAAGGTGTTTTGGCCGTATTGTGGATAAAGTTATCCACAATAAAGAGAGGTTTGTAGTTTAAATTTAAAGAAGTACTTTTGAATTTAAACTTGAGTATCGGTTTTGAATTCAAAAACAATAATTTTGATCTAGAGAATTTTAAATTCAAAAATAAAGTAGAAAATTTGAATTTAAAACATGGGAAATGAATTTAAAGTAGAGATTATGAATTCAAATTTACGTTTTCTCTCTGAAATTTTGGACTCATAATGGTATGGTACTTACAAATTTAAATTTAAAAATTGAACTAGGATAATATGCGACGTTTTTCTTGTATTGTTGGCTCTGTATTTTTGGCGATGACTCAGGCTCAAGCAGAGCTCGTAATTAATGGTTCTACAATATCTAGTAGTGCTACTGTTCCTGTAGTGACGAGCGAAGATTATACGCCTAATAATAATTTCCAAAGCTGTTTGGCAAATTTACGTTCTCAAGCCATTGCTGCTGGAGTATCGGGTACAACTTATGATCGTTATATTCAAAACTTGACCCCAGATTATTCAGTTATTGATAAATTAAATTACCAACCAGAATTTTCGACGCCTATTTGGGATTATCTTTCTGGTCTAGTTGATGAAGAGCGTGTTGAGCTTGGAAAACAAAAACTGGCGCAACATCGAGATGTTTTAAACCGGGCTTCTCAAACCTACGGTGTGCCGCCGGAAACAATTGTAGCAGTGTGGGGTGTTGAAAGTAATTTTGGTGATATTTCTGGAAAATATCCTTTATTACAAGCACTCGGGACTTTAAGTTGTGAAGGGCGTCGACAAAATTATTTCCGCACTGAGTTTTTTGCCACTATGCGTATTTTACAGCGTGGTGACTTAACCGAAGATCAGCTGAAAGGTTCATGGGCTGGGGCATTTGGTCATACTCAATTTATGCCATCTACCTATGAACGTTTAGCTGTTGATTTTGATGGTGATGGCCGTCGAGATTTAGTGTCGAGTACAGCTGATGCACTGGCTTCAACGGCTAATTTCTTAAATAAAGCAGGTTGGCAAACAGGAATGCCGTGGGGTTTTGAAGTAAAAGTGCCTCAAGGTATGTCAATTGATGGAGAAGGGCGACGTTCAAAGAAAGCTTTAAGTAGCTGGAGTGCACGAGGGGTGACCCGAATTGATGGTTCTCCACTTGTTCAAGGGGCTTTATCTGGCAATACTTCAGCGGGTTTAATGGCACCTGCAGGTGTAAATGGTCCAGTATTTTTAGTATTTAAGAATTTTGATGCTATTTACAGCTATAACGCTGCGGAAAGTTATGGGCTTGCGATTGCACATTTATCTGATCGTTTAAAAGGTGCTGGTCCATTTGTTGCGTCTTGGCCCACTGATGACCCGGGAACTTCACGTGCAGAACGTCGTGAAATCCAACAGTTTTTGATTAACCGTGGCTATGATATTGGTGCAGTTGACGGTCTTATTGGAGATAAAACCCGCGTAGCTATTCGTCAAGAGCAAACTCGTTTAGGTTTAAATCCAACGGGACGGGCAGGGCAACAAATTTTACGTGCATTCCGTCAAGAACAAGCGCAAAAAATGATGCAATAAATTGAAAATAATAAAAAAGGTCTGCTTATGCAGACCTTTTTTATAGGCACTTATATACGATTACTACTCTAATTTAACCGCTTCCAAAATATCAAAAATAACCGAAGTAACATCTTGGCTTAGGTCGCGGTCATTAAAGATTTCATATGCAGTAATAGTGACATCGGTATCACTTGGTAACTGCTTTTGTTCTTCTTCAATTAAATGTTCGATTGGTAACAGAGTTTGTTTTACTTCAAGATGGAGAATATCTTTATATTCGATATTTTCATCCTCAAGCTCGATTTCATGCTCATTGAAAAAGGGAATTAGAATAGAATGAAGATACGGTTTAATTTCAATAATATCAAACAGTTCAATATCTCGTGTCTGTTCAATTGTGCTGATATGATCATTTACTTCAATCAGGATATGATAATAACTCATCTTGATCTCCATTCTATTTTCGTTAGCTCTTATGACCACAATAACATGACTTTGATACCAATTTCGATGTATCTATCCAGAAATAGATACATCATTTAATCAAGCCTTTAATTATTGAGGTAAAGCACTTAATAGATCACGATCAGCATCCGTAAGTCCAGTGATTTTTTTATCACCATCTTTACGTACTGAGTACATTAATGCATTTGGTTGATCACTATGTTTTAAGCCAAGCGCATGACCTAACTCATGAGCAATCGTTAAGCGTAAATCATCAATAGACTTAAACTCATAAATCACAATTTGTTTGCCGTTATAGATACCTTTCTTAAAGACATCCGCTTGAGCATTTTGCTTAAATTGGTTTAATGAATTATTAAACTCATTATTAATCTGATTAAAATGAGTCACTTTTACATTTAAGTCTTTAGCTTGCTGATTATATGCAGCAATTTCTTTCTTTAAAGCAACAGTTTGTTTTTGCAAATCTTTCTGAGTTTTAGCCAGAGATTTAGCATTATATTCAGGTGCTAATTTGCCTTGGTTAAGTTGCATCATTTGCTGGTCAAGATTTTTCAATTTGCCATTCAAAATCTGCTTCTTATTTTCAAGCTCAGACTGAGTTTGACCAAGGGTTTGCTTCAATTGCTTAATTTGTTGCTGTTCATCAATTACACGTTGCTGTTCTTGTTGGAACTGTGCCGCGATTTTTTGACGCTGTTCAGAACGACTTTGGCTATTATCGTAAACTAAACGAATTTCTAACTTTGCATTTGGATCATAAGTAAAATAATCCTGACCAGTACCTTGCTTCCAAATGTCCGCAGCTTGTTGACTAATCTCAATTAATTGATCTTGGCTTAAACCAAAACGTGGATCAACTTCAGCAATTTTATAAGTCAAATGTTGACCTGCTTTTTGCTGGATTTGAGTATGAGCTGGGGTAGCAAGATTAGCATTAGCCTGAAAATTAGAAAAAGCGAAGGCTACGCCTAATAACAAAGATGTTAAACGCATAATCGAAGGGGGAGATTTGAAAAAAAACGTATTATAAGAATATAAAATGAAAAATCAATCAAAAAACGTACAATTTGGGCAAATAAATGAGACTTTAGTCTCATTATTTTTTACCAAATGCCAAATTGTTTTTTAGAAAAAATTTAATATATTTAGTTTTATTTAGTTTTTTTAATCATTTAACTTTAATGATTTTCTTAATTAGACCTGTAAATTGAACCTAATAAATCTAAATCAGAATCTGTTAATTTAAAATTATGAATGTCTTGCTCTTTTAAGTAGGGGTACATTAAGGATTTAGGATCAGTAGTATGTTTTAGGCCTAAAGCATGGCCAAGTTCGTGAGCAAGGGTCAAACGTAAATCATTTAATGAGGCGTAACCATAAATCTGAATTTGGTTTTGGCTAAATAAGCCTTTATGGAAGGGTTGAATATTGGTTTTTTGCTCTAGTTTAAATTGTGTTTTTAAAGCGGCTAAATCACTTTGCTCTTGATTTAATTCCTTGATTTTTATATTAAGTGTTTGGATTTTAAAATTTAAATCGTTTGTTTCACTTTTTATATATTCCGATTTTTGCTCTAGTTGTTTTTGCCGTTCTTTTAAATTATCGGCATGAGCGTACTGATGTTCTCTTTGATTAAAGCGTATTACGTCTTGTTGATATTGTTCAAACTCAACTTTTAGACTGACCTTTTTCTTGTTTAAATCACTTGATAGTTGAGCAACTTGCTGTTTGTTTACAACAATTTCTTCATTTTTAATGCGCCATGCTTCCTGCTTTTGCAAAATTGCATCCAAATTGTTTTGTTGTTCATCTTTAATCATTTGATGGTCATCATAAATTAAGTTAATTGACAGTTGAGCCTGTGAATCGTAAATAAAATAGGTTTTCCCAGTCTCTTTTTGCCAGATTTCAGCCGCTTGTTGGCTTACCTCAATAAATTGTTCTTTGGTGATTTGAAACCGCGGGTCAATAAAGGCAATTCGATATTTTAAAGGTTGTTGAGATGAGCTGATTGAAAGGTTGCTTTGAGCAAACAGTATTGTTTGTAAGCCCATGCATAAGCATAAGCACAATCCCCACCATAGAAATTTTTTCATGGCAAAATAAAAAATATAAATAAATCTTATTGTTAGCTAGTTAATTTAATTCGTCAAAATGATAAAAACTTCAATAGATTAGTAAGGTGTGTGATCTTGATAAAAAAATTACAAAAGAAGTTTTGAGATTTGGCAATAATGGAATAATTAATGTAATAAATAACAGTGGTTTTTTAATAAAAAAATCTTAATTAAGATTAATAACTTATTTTTTATGATTGATCTTTTTGACATTAAATAATTTAAAAATATACTGAAAAATATATTGTTATTTTTTGTAACTAATAAAAAACCGCGCCTAAGCGCGGTTTTTTATTAAAGAAACAAATTATTTTTTGTCATCTTTAACTTCAGTAAATTCAGCATCTACAACGCCATCATCTGCTTTTTGTTGACCCGCATCGCCACCTTGGAATGCATTTGGATCAAAGCCTTCAGCGCCACCAGCTTGTTGTGCTTGTTCATAAGCACGTTGAGTGATAGGCATCAAGATGTTTTGTAAAGCTTCAGTTTTCGCTTTGATATCTTCAACATCGTTTTCTTTAGTTGCTGCTTCAAGTTCAGAAACTGCAGTACTCACAGCAGTTTTTTCATCTTCAGTAACTTTATCACCAAGATCTTTAACTGCTTTATTCGAGCTTGAAATTAATGCATCAGCTTCGTTACGAGCTTTTGCAAGTTCTTCAAACTTACGATCTTCTTCAGCATTCGCTTCAGCATCTTTAATCATTGCTTCGATTTCAGCATCAGACAAACCTGAGTTCGCTTTAATCTGGATCGATTGCTCTTTACCAGTGCTCTTATCTTTAGCAGATACTTTCAAGATACCATCAGCGTTGATGTCGAAAGATACTTCAATTTGTGGCACACCACGTGGAGCAGGTGGGATGTCGCCTAATTGGAAGTTACCCAACAATTTGTTTTGTTGAGCCATCTTACGTTCACCTTGGTAAACAGAAATGTCTACAGCAGGCTGGTTGTCAGCAGCAGTAGAGAACACTTGTGATTTCTTCGCAGGAATCGTTGTGTTTTTCTCAATGATTGGTGTTAATACACCACCCATTGTTTCAATACCTAAAGTTAATGGTGTTACGTCTAATAAAAGAACGTCAGTTTTGTCACCAGACAATACTGCACCTTGAATCGCAGCACCGATTGCAACTGCTTCGTCAGGGTTCACGTCTTTACGTGGCTCTTTACCAAAGAATTCTTGTACTTTTTGTTGTACAAGTGGCATACGAGACTGACCACCAACCAAGATCACATCAGAGATGTCAGAAGTCGAAAGACCAGCATCTTTAAGTGCGATTTTACAAGGCTCAATTGTACGAGCAACCAAATCAGCAACTAAACCTTCAAGTTTTGCACGTGTTACATTGATCACTAAGTGTTTAGGACCAGTTGCATCAGCTGTGATGTATGGAAGGTTGATTTCAGTTGCGTTAGATGAAGAAAGCTCGATTTTTGCTTTTTCAGCAGCTTCTTTCAAACGTTGTAACGCAAGTGGATCATTTTTCAAGTTCACACTTTGTTCTTTCTTAAATTCTTCAACTAAGAATTCAATTAATGCGTTATCAAAGTCTTCACCACCAAGGAAAGTATCACCGTTTGTTGATAACACTTCGATTTGTTGGTCGCCATCAAGGTCTGCGATTTCAATGATTGATACGTCAAAAGTACCACCACCTAAGTCGTAAACTGCAACTTTACGGTCGCCTTCTTTTTTGTCCATACCGAACGCAAGTGCAGCAGCAGTTGGTTCGTTAATAATACGTTTAACGTCTAAACCAGCGATTTTACCCGCATCTTTAGTTGCTTGACGTTGAGCATCGTTAAAGTAAGCAGGAACAGTAATAACTGCTTCAGTAACTGTTTCACCTAAATAGTCTTCTGCAGTTTTCTTCATCTTTTTCAAGATTTCAGCAGAAACCTGTTGAGGCGCTAATTTTTTATCGTTTACTTCAACCCAAGCATCGCCATTGTCTGCTTTGATGATTTTATAAGGTACAAGACCGATATCTTTTTGTACCGCTTGATCTTCATAACGACGACCGATTAAACGCTTGATAGCGAATAATGTATTTTTCGGGTTAGTTACTGCCTGACGCTTAGCACTTTGACCTACTAAGATCTCGCCATCTTTATAAGCAATGATCGATGGAGTTGTACGTGCGCCTTCAGCGTTTTCGATTACTTTTACTTTATCGCCTTCAAGTACAGCAACGCATGAGTTGGTAGTACCTAAGTCAATACCAATAATTTTTGCCATGTGACGTTTTCCTCAAAAATTCTTTTGCAATGTTTTTGCTTGTTATCCGATATGAGAGTGAATCTATTTTTTTCAAGCGTTTTAGCGAAAAAAAATCTAAAAACTCTCAAAAAATTATTTATTGACCCACCATAACCATAGCAGGGCGCAATAAGCGACCATTTAATGTATAGCCCTTTTGTAAAACGCTACCGATTTCATTCGCTTTAGCATTTGGGTCAATACCTACAGCTTGATGTAAATCCGCATTGAAGCCATTTTTTGTATCAGCTTCTACAACACCAAATTTTTCAAGTGTGGTTAACAGCGACTTCAAGGTTAGTTTAATACCTTCAAGTACTGGTGTTTCTTCATCGCCAGCTGCTTGAATTGCACGCTCTAAATTATCAACAGAATCTAGTAATTCTTTTGCAAATTTTTCAAGCACAGTCTCTTTATGCTTGTCAGACTCACGTTGAATACGCTCTACACTTTTTTGTGCTTCGTAAACTGCATTCGCAGTACGTGCTTTTTCAAGTTTTAGGCTTTCTTCTAATTTGGTGATTTGCGCTTGTAAAGATTCAACGGTAACGTCGTTTGCTTGCTCTACACCTTCAGCCTGAGTTTGCTCATTAGATTGCTCTGCTTGCTCGTGTTGAATGTCTTGAGCTTGCTCATTTTGCTCATTAGCCATTGATGATCTCCGTTTAAATGGGTTTTTAAACATGTACAGTCCTTTTGGCATCAGCATTTACTGGGTAAAACCTGAACTGCCATGCATATGCTGTAATTCATTAATAGGGATGAAGTATGGGCATTGCCTAAAAATTCAAGCGTACACGGCAATTTAAAACTTTTAATTTTGCGGTTTTAAGTAAAAATTTAAATTTTCGATCATAAAAGCAATAAATTCTTGCGTTATTTTGGGTAAATGTTGCCTTGAAGCATATACCACCGACAAACTTAATTCAGGAGCTGAAAAGTTTTTAAATAAAGGAACTAATCGTTTTTCTTTTAAATCTTTTTTAACTAATAAAGTAGGTAGCATCGCTACCCCTTGAGCATGTATACACATGTCATAAACAGCATTTACATCATTACTTTTAAAGGTAACGTTCAAAGGATAGTTTTGAGGCTGCTGTTCATTATCAAAAAGGGTCCAAAATTGATGTTGGCTATGGTGAGCTAAACATTCATGTTGAATCAGTTGTCTTGGATGGGAGAGGGGACTGTGCTGTTTTAAATAATCAGGATGAGCACAGAAAACAGACTCGATTTGACAAACAGGTCGTGCAATTAATCCATCTGCAACTTTTTGCGTTATACGTAAGGCTAAATCGACCTGTGCATCAATTAAGTCCATTGTATTTTCGGTCAGATATACATCAAATTGAATATGTGGATGTTGCTGTTTAAATTGGCGAATACATTCCCCAACCCCTAATTGAAATAAAAATAAACCACAGGTAAAGCGAATCGTACCGTTATGTTGTTCGGGTGCGGCTAATTCTTGTAAAAGTTGCTGTTGTTGTAAAATATTCTCACAGTAGAGTAGGGCTTTTTCACCCGCTGGAGTGAGAGATATTTTTCGGGTATTTCTTTGAAATAGTCGAGTTGAGAAGGTGTGCTCTAGGTGCTCAAGATAGCGAGAAACCATCGCACGGGAATAATTTAGATGTTCGGCGGCTTTGGTTAAATTGCCATGTTGAGCAATAGAAACAAAGACTTGTATGGCTTTTAATGTGTCCATATGCTTTATCATTATTACAATATATGCAACAGTTTATCTTAATTTAGTGCATTTACCTTACAAGAATTGCAATTTAAAGTATTTCTCATGAATTTGGAGAATACATAATGAAATTTTTTAAATTAACTGCTTCAGTCCTAGCAACTGCTACTGCTTTAACAGTAACTTCCTCAGCTTTTGCGCAAGATTTGAAAATCCAAAGTTTCTTGGCTAAACCCGAACATTTTGGTGTGACTTCTACTTTAATTGAAGGCGATAAAGAAGTTCTGTTGGTGAATGCGCAATTCTCAAAATCTGAAGCATTACGTATTGCTGCGGATATTTTGGATAGTGGTAAAACATTAAAGACAATTTTCGTAAGTTATGGCGATCCAGACTATTATTTTGGCTTAGATGTATTTAAACAATACTTCCCAAATGTACAAATCATCGCAACGCCAGAAACTGTTAAACATATCCAAGATACTCAAGCGCTTAAAGTGAAATATTGGGGTCCACAAATGGGTGCAAATGCGCCTAGTCAAATTATTGTGCCTCAAGCTTATACTGCTAAAACTTTAAAGTTAGAAAATGAGTCGATCGAGATTAAAGGTAAGAAAGAACTCACTTATTTATGGATTCCTTCTTCTAAAGCAGTAGTAGGTGGTATTCCTGTCTCTTCAGGTATTCATTTATGGATGGCAGATACGCCAAAAGTTAAAGATCGCAATGAAGTGATTCAAGCTTTAGAAAGTATTAAATCACTCCAACCTCAAACTGTTGTTCCAGCTCATATGGTTGAGGGAGCTCCACAAGGTTTGGATGCGGTTAACTTCTCTATCGACTATCTCAAGAGCTATGAGAAAGCGGTCAAAGTAAGTAAAAATGCGAGTGAGCTAGGTCAGCTCATGCAGAAACAATATCCAACATTAAAGAGTGTGGATAGCCTAGAACTAGGCGCAAAAGTTGTAAAAGGTGAGATGCAATGGCCATAATTAAAATCGAAACACCATAAATTTTCTAAAAAGCCGTGGTCCATCCCCGGCTTTTTTTATGAAATAAGGTATTTTCAAGTAAAAAGTCTCTGTAACATTCTACGCACCTTATATAGCGTTTCTATAAAGAGAAAATTTTTAACGAGAGTAAAAGGCTAAGATAAAAATTAGAAATTGATAAAAATAAACAAAAGCTTAAGTTATAGCTTCTATATAAAAGGTAGAGGTGTGGCTAAGAAAGAGGTTTTAATAAAAAATTGCACAATTTGTACTTCTATTACTACAAAAGACAACCAATGATACGCACGCCAGAAAAAAAAATTGTGAATTATAGGCAGCGCGAAGATGGTAATCCTCCCATAAATAACCGAAGTTAAAAGTAGAGGTTAAGCAGCCATTAGAGGTGGCTTTCCTTTGTTAGCTTGATGTGGTCTTTCATGGTTGTAATGCCACAACCAGTTTGTTGCATAATCTTGTACTTCATCCAAAGTATCAAATAAATGCTTGCTCAGCCAACTATAACGTATGGTCCGATTATAGCGTTCAATATACGCATTCTGCTGTGGCTTACCCGGTTGAATATATTCAATACGAATACCGTGCTCAGTAGCCCAGCGCACAAATTCGTGACTGATAAATTCGGGACCATTATCGCATCGGATCACTAACGGTTTTTCTCTCCACTCCAGCAATTGATTCAACGTACGAATAACCCTGATTGTGGGCAATGAGAACCCTGCTTCAATGGCTAGGCCTTCGCGGCGGTAATCATCAATCACATTCAATAATCGAAACTTGCGACCATCGGAAAGCTGATCATGCATAAAATCTAATGACCAAACCTGATTTTCTCGGATTGGTTCTTTCAATGGTTCAGGCGCATGCCGTTTTAGTCTTCTTCTCGGTTTAATACGCAGATTCAGTGCCAACTCACAGTAAATGCGGTAAACCCGCTTGTGATTCCAGCAGCAACTCTCAACATGCCGTAAATACGAGAAGCACAAACCAAAGCCCCAATCGGAATTTTCCTCAGTGAGTTCAATGAGCTGTTCAGCAATGAGTGCATTGTCATCGCTGAGTTTGGCTTGATAGCGGTAGCAGGTTTCACTAATGCCAAATGCTTTACAAGCCAAACGAATACTAATGGCATGCTGGGCAACTGCCTGTTGTGCCATCTTACGCCGGCAAGATGGCTTTACCACTTTTTTGCCATCGCTTCCTGGATGATTTCGGCCTTTAATCGCTCTTCCGCATACATCTTTTTAAGTCTGGTATTTTCGGCTTCTAGCTCTTTCAGTCGAGCCATTAATGATGTATCCATACCACCATATTTGGCACGCCATTTATAAAAGGTAGCATTACTCATGCCGTGTTCACGGCAAAGGGTCGCTACAG
>NZ_AMSS01000085.1 GCF_000313935.1 Acinetobacter sp. WC-141
TTATCTGACGTACAGCGTACATACTCATTTTTATACCCTGAGCTTGTAAGTATTTGGTTAATCGAATATAACCATAGCTCTGCTTTGTCTCCTCATGGGCTATTTTCACCAATATCGTCTGTTGATTTCGTTGAATCGTTCTTTTGCTCACGCCTCTCTTGAGCCAATCATAAAAACATGAAACTGAAACATGAAGTAATCGAGCCATTAAGGTAATTGGAAAAGAATATCTTTTTTGTTTCATATAGGCGTACCTTACTGACTTTCTTTGGCAAAGTACGCTGCTGCCTTTTTTAAAAATTCACGTTCCATTTCAGCTATTTTGAGCTGTTGTTTGAGTTTTTTATTTTCTTCGAGTAGAGCGTTTAGATCAGGTGAATACTGTTTTGTACCTGCTAAAGTTCCAGCCTTTGCTTTGGTATTCCAATTTGAAAGAGTTTGCATTGAAATGCTAAGTTGTCTGGCTGTTTCCGAGACATTGCCTTGATTGGCTTCAATTAATTTGATGGCTTCAGCTTTAAATTCTGTGGTGTAAGTCTTGTGTTTCTTGCTCATGGTAAACTCCTGATGAGTGTGTTTAGTTTACCAAGTTAAAACCTCCTGTTTTTTCAGCACACATCATGTTTTATCACACAGTGAATGGTTAGTAGGAGACTCCCAGACAATTGCAGACATTGCGGTGGCCGCACAACTCGGTGAAGTGATTCGTACAAGCAAAAAATTTGGTAAAGAAATTTTGGATCGTCCATTTATTGCATTATGGTATAAAAAACAAACAGGGTGAAATGACTATGACATTAGCAACACCGGATAAAACATTAGATTGTGTAGTTGTTATTGGCGTTGGGGCATCACAAGGCATTGGTGCAGCTGTGTGTCATCGTTTTGCCAAAGAAGGTTTAAAAGTTTATGTCGCTGGGCGTACTTTCCAGAAAATTGAAGCCGTAGCTGCCGAAATCCATTCGAAAGGTGGGGACGCTGTCGCATTTCGTCTGGATGCAGAAGATATAAAGCAAGTACAAGCTTTGTTTGACACAATCATTAGTCAAAATGAACGTATAACTGCTGTCATTCATAATGTAGGGGGAAATATTCCCTCGGTGTTTTTGCGGAGTCCGCTGTCGTTTTTTACTCAAATGTGGCAATCCACTTTTTTATCGGCTTATTTAGTTTCTCAAAGCTGTCTAAAAATCTTTAAAGATCAAAATCACGGTACGCTTATTTTTACGGGGGCAAGTGCTTCTTTGCGTGGGAAACCTTTTTTTGCTGCCTTTACGATGGGTAAATCTGCCTTACGCGCTTATGCATTAAATCTAGCTCAAATTTATAAATCACAAGATGTACATATTGCTCATGTAATTATTGATGGAATGGTCGATGGCGATAGAGTGAATAAAGCATTATTTGGCTTAGGGCGTTTAGCTCGTCTTACCCGTGGCACAGGTGGACTCAATATTGATGCAATTGCAGAAAACTATTGGAGGCTATACCAACAAACACCGAAGCTTTGGACACATGAGCTGGATTTACGTCCTTATCAAGAAAAATTTTGAGAGACTAAAATGCTAAAAAAAATATTTCAGAGATTTCAAAAAAAGCAGGGCTGTGTGGTCGTTGCTAGTCATGATTTACATCTGCTTGAGCGTGACTTTGTAATTTTAGATAAAAACGCCCAATTCCCGTTACATCTTTATCAAGTTGTGCATGATTCGGCTGTACAAAATATGCAAGCTCATTCTATACATGATGGTGTGACAGCAATCCATTTAAACTTAGCGAATGCAGATCACTTAAAAAGTTTAGTGCGTTATATTGCTAACCATGGCCACAAAATTGAACTATGCGTGTTTCAGCCAAACTTTTCATCTTCACCAAATATTGAGGCTTTATCTTTAGAAGAGATTGAACACCATTGGCAAACCACAGGTTTGAGTGCGGTGAATGTAGCGCAAGCTGTCCTTAAACCGATGTTAAAACAACAGCAGGGTACAGTGATTTTTCTTGGCGCGCCAAATAGTAACTCGACTCATTACGATGTATTGAGCCAAAGCATGTTCGCGAGTATTCGTGCTTTAGCGCAATCATTGGCAAGAGAGTTCCAGCCTAAAGGGATTCATATCACCTATTGCATGGTTGAAAAATGGGATGGGCAAAACCGACATTTTATTTCATCGCTTAAACAGGTGTGCCAACACATCTATCAGCAACCTGATTCGGCATGGAGCCAAGAACTTAGCCTATCTTGAAGTTTTACTTTTGCAGGTTGTTAAAATACAGTACTGATCTGGAATGATGACATAACAATAATTTCGATAGGTATTTACATGGCAAAAATTAAGAGTGCTTCGCAAGTAGTTAAAGCGGTTTGTACGTTGACAGCTTTCACGTGTGTTTCTTCATTAGCGCAAGCATATCAATATGATCAAACGGCCCGTTTAATTAACGAGCGTTTATCTTATATGAAAGACGTCGCGGGTTATAAAGCAGAGCAGCATTTGCCGATTGAAGATTTAACTCAAGAAAAGAAAGTTCTCGATCAGTCTGTTTCCGAGGCGGAATCTTTTGGCTTAAATAGCGAAACAGTGAAACCATTTATTGTGACGCAAATGAATGTTGCCAAAGCAATTCAGTACCGATATCGCGCAGACTGGTTGTCGAGTCCGGAAACCAATTGGAGGCCTCAAGATTTAGCAGAGGTACGTTTAAAAATTAGTACGCTAAACACTGAACTTTTAAAAAGCATTGCCAATGAACTCAAGCAAAATAACAATAAAGCACCTCATAGCTGTAGCTACATGTGGTCTGTTCGACATCCTCAAATTAAAGAGGCTGACAAAAAAGCTTTATGTATGACATTAAATAAAATTAAGTTAAGAGAATGAGTTTCTTAAATCGGAGTATAAATTTGTAGAATAATACTTGGATAAGTAGTGAAATACTTTTTAGGGAAACGCTTTTTCCCTAAAAAGCGTTTACATTATTTTTTAATTTATTGAACAATTAATAAAACAGCGAGAATGAAAAATATACAGCCACTGATTTTATTTAATCTGGCAAAATTATTTCCAGATAGCATTTTTTCCTTAAAGATTGAAGAAAAATTAGCATAGACCAGATGAATTAAGAAGCCGATAAGGCAAAAGGTTAAAGATAACACTAAAAATTGATTTATTATTTTTTCTTTTATATCAATAAATTGTGGAAAAAGAGCGATAAAGAAAACAATAGTTTTAGGGTTTAGAAGAGAAGCGAACAAACCTTGATAAAATAATTTGGACTTTCTAACAGTTTTTTCACTTGTTTCGGTATCTAATAAGTCTTGAGAAGGGGACGTTTTCACAAAGTTCTTATAGCCTAGATACATTAAATAGAATGCACCTATAAATTTTAAAACAGTAAAAATAGTGGGATTACTAGTAATAATTAAACCAACGCCACTAGCCGAAATGACTGCAATGACAAACATACCAATAATTAAGCCAATAATGCCAAATAATGCGGTACGAACACCGTAATTTATTGAATTTGTCACTGTAAATAAGACACCAGGCCCTGGGCTTGATAATGTAAGAAAGGCAATTGTTATGAAAACTAGTAAACCACTCACTTAATATATCCTTTTAAAAATGAATTATTTATATTTAAAAAGCCTTCTGATCTTTCTCAGAAGGCTTTTAATTTTATGCGCTTGCCAATTCTTTAACTGAATCTAAAGTACTTTTATCTCTCACCTCAAAGGCAACAAGACCTTTCCAATTATTTCGATTAATAGTCTCGATAAAATCAGAATAATTTACAGTACCGCGGCCAATACTAAAGTGTTGATCTTGCTCACCATTGTTGTTGCTAAAAGAAATACCCTTAATTTTTTGATGGTATTTTTCTACAACAGCAATAGGGTCACCTTCACCCACATTTGCATGGCCTGCATCTAAAAAGAAATAGACATTTTTATGATCAATTTTGTTGAAAACATAATCGTACTCTTCCATATGGGTAAAGACATAATGGAACGGACGATAGTGTTTATAGTTTGATAAATTCTCTAAATAAATATCAACTGATTTTTCCGCCGCATATTCAGCGAGTTCTTTAATAGACAAAATATAGTTGTCTAGAGCTTTTTGTTTAGCGAGGACAATTTTTTTAGGTTCAACAATACCACCACCATGAATCACTAAAGGTGCACCAATCTTTGCGGCAATATCAATCTCTTGTTTAACATATGCCACAGCAGCTTCACGTAAATAATCTACATCGCTACCTAATGGGGCTTTAAAATTACCGTGGAAAATAGGTTGAACATTATATTTTTTTATTAAGTTATTTAGATTCTCAATTCGTTCAGAAGACCAATCTGGAACCATTTCTCCATGTAGACTTCCATCTACATACCAGTGAGTACAACCATCATTAAATGCCTTAACAATCCCTTCTTCGGCTGGTAAATACTGCTGATGTGCGATTCCAGAAGCAAAGTTAAGATAATTATTTATTAAAGGCGAATTCATTTTTATGTTCCTGATTTATTGAAGATATTTGGAGTATAATTATTTATTCACTACTTACCCCGCCGCCATATTATTTTTATTCTCTTGTAAAAATACATCAGACTAAAGTTGTATTTTTATCTAAAAATTATATGTGTATATAGACAGGTCTGTATGTGGCAAAATATATCAATTAATAGAATATTTCTTTACAAATAAAATTAAGAATATAGCTTTTTCAAAAACTTATATTATTTTTAATAAATTATTATTGGCATTTTATTACATTTTTTTATGTTTAATTAATAACCGGATAGAGTTTTTATCTATTTGATAGATTAAATTATATTCATCAAAAATGTATTATTTTCTCTACTACAGTTGAATTATTAAAATTTAATCTGAATTTAAAACCTAAATTACCATTTTTATTATTTCAGGGGGTAAATGAGAATTGTTTTGTATAGTTTGAATCTTATTGCAGATAATATTTTTAATTCAAATTGTCCTAGGGGAGAATGTGGAGGGGTGAAATCATTCAAGAGCCATAATTGCCATTCTAAATCATTAATAGATGAAGTAGTTAGATTGGGTTCTAGTAATAGTTCTTCTGAGTGCCTGTATAGTGGAACAAATAATTGGATCGGATCTCGTGAAGGGACTTATTACATTAGGTGGTAATAAAAGATATCGATAATTAAGGTCAAATGCTAAAAAGTAATTGTTATTTAAAGATCTTTTTATATTCAATACTATCACTACTTCAATTTAGAACATTGACACCCCAAATCTCTCCGATTATCCTTTGCCTGCTGGCCACATTGCCAGTCGGTTTTAGCAGACCGTTTTCATCTAGATCATCAAAAGAGCAATTTTTTGGTGTCGAACTCGTTCGTCTCCCTTCGTAGCGGTAGGACGGAGGAGGGACGCCTTCGGGCGTGCCGGTTCCTAGATGACTGGTCTGCTAACCCTTCTTCGTTCTGCCACCATAATCATTTAGCAGTGATTTGGTAGAACTTCTATTTCATCTAGGAGTCCGCTATGCGTACTATTTTTTCTTTATTGGCCTTTGCCAAAGTCTCTTTATTCATTCTATTTAAACAGTCTTTCAAACGGTTTAATCGACTCTAGGTTTTCTACATCTTAAGAATCGGTACGACTAAAAAAATCATAGCAACAATAAACCTGAGATAGGCGAGCACACCATTTTTGTGCCGCTTTTGCCTGCCTGTTTTTAGCGCTCAATTTAAGAGTGACGGCATTTCTATCTCTTTTACAGACAACAAAAATTATTTTAAACGGTATAACTATGCCAAATTTAGAAGCATCATTTAGAGCACTTCGCGTGCTACATGCGGCAAGAGATTTGTTTAATCAATATGGCTTTAATAATGTCGGTGTAGACCGAATTATTGATGAAGCTAAAATTCCCAAAGCTACTTTTTATAACGACTTTCACTCAAAAGCACGACTTATCGAGATGTGTCTCACTTTTCAAAAAGATGCGTTAAAAGATGAGGTATTTTCTATTATTCATTCGTACTGTGAACTTATGGTGTTCGATCAGCTCAAGAAAATCTTCTTTTTACATGCTGATTTAGAAGGGTTTTACCATTTGCAGTTTAAAGCCATTTTTGAAATTGAAAAGCTTTATCCCACGGCTTATAAGGTCGTGATTGACTACCGAAACTGGTTTATTAAAGAAATTTATAAGTTGCTTTTAACCGTAAAAGCGACTGCTACAGTTGAAGATGCGCATATGTTTTTATTTGTGATTGATGGAGCAATGGTCCAGCTTTTAAGTGCAAATAAGATCGATGAAAGAGATAAATTATTAGAATATTTTATGTCGACGCTCGCTTAAATTGATCCATATTCTAGTGTTTAACTTATGAAAAAGCCCTCCGAAGAGGGCTTTTTTCAACTTAATTGAGTTTTAAAAATCAAAAGAGGTTTGTAGATAGAACGTACGTGGCAGCCCTACATACTTACCACCAGTAGAGTCTGTTGAACGAGTAAAATATTGCTTATCAAAGACGTTTTTGATTCCGCCAGCAATTTTTAAACCTTTAACTTGTGAACTTAAGTCATAAGAGGTACGTAGCGCAAAAGTGGTGTAACCTGCAATATCTCCATATTTACCATCAGCAGTTTCTTCTGTTTGATAGACATTACTATCTGGAAGATCTGGTGAATGCTGCTTAGACTGCGCAAACATATCCGCATTTAAAGACCATTTATCCACGGTATAACCTAACCCAACATTACCGACATGGCGCGAGTAAAATGGTAGGTCTTTATCTTTAAATTGACCCGCTTCAGCTACTGCTTTGGTGAAAGTATAGTTGCCATATACTTTTAAGCCTTCCAGTGCATCAGACAATTGACCGAAATCATAGCTAATACCCGTTTCGACACCTTTATGGCTGGTTGCCCCTAAGTCTGTCCAGATCCCGTTATTACCAGCATCACGAACCAATGAAAGCTCTTTATCAAAGTCTAGATAGAACACGGTAAATTCGGCATTTAAACCATTGCCTAGATATTTGGTTCCGATTTCATAGTTATTCGATTTTTCTGGATGTAAACCTTCGGTTGTAGCCGTTGCGGTTGTTCCTTCAAGACGTGCTAATTGACTGTATTGCTGTGGACCGAAAGATACACCAGCGTTTGCAAATATATTCCAGTTTTCATTTGCTGAGTACATGACAGACAAACTTGGTAAAAACTCATCTGAATCAATTTTTGGATAAACAGTATTGGCTTGTCCTTTATTATAACCCGTGAAATTATTATGGGTCTCAATTGATTCGAAGCGAACACCTGGTGTTATTGTCCAGCGGCCAAGTTCCATACGGTTGTCGATATATACTGCATGTGCTTTAGTACCACCTTCGCTGCTACTACGTGGCGCAAAATCTGGCACTGATGAACCTGCTGCATAAGAAGCGGTACGCCCAGCAAATTCAGAACTTTCTTCTTTTAAGTAGCGATAGCCTACCGTTACTTCGTTTTGAGTATTACCTAGTTGGTAAATACGAGAGTAGCGCGGTTCAATCGCATAGACTTTATAATCACGTGGAGCAGAGTCGAGACGCTTGTCACCATTCGCTAACACGGTCTCAAGATTACTTGTGCGGAAAGAATCAATGTAATAGCTTAGAACTTCGAAGTTATTTTTTTCATCTTTATGGTTATAACGTAAAGAGACATCAGTACGTCGACCTGCAAAATAGTTTTTTTCACCAGAAGATTGATAAGGATTTTCTGCGTATTGGGCCTGAGTTAAACCCTCTGGCATTTCGCCTCGACCTTCATAATGGTGCAGATTTAAAGCAACTGAGTCTTTATCACTAAATTGATAAGCAGACTTTAACATTACATCATCGATATCAATTTTATTGTTGGCTTCTCGATAACCGTTTCCTTTAGTCCCTGAATACAAGAGGGCAAGGCCTAATCCGTTGTCTAAAGTTCCCCCAACAAATAGATTAGGGCTCAGTTTTACTTGGTCAGTACCAGATGCATATTCTGAAGTTAGGCTAACAGTTCCACTAAAATCTTGAGGAATGGCGCGAGTCGCAAAGTTAATAATTCCGCCTACGTTTTGAGGCCCAAAACGAACTGATCCCGCACCACGTACAACGTCGACTGATTCAATATTACCAATTGAAACAGGTGCTAAAGATAACTGTGGCTGACCATAAGGTGCAAATGAAAGCGGCACACCATCAACAAGAACTGTTGAGCGAGGTGATAGGCGAGATGCTAAACCGCGAACCCCAATATTGAGAGAGACATCACTACCACCTGTGCCGCTACTGTCTTGAGCCTGAACTCCGGGAACTTGCTTTAGAGCTTCGCGAATTGATGTTGCAGCTGTTTCATCTAAACGCTTGCGGTCAATAATAGTTCGAGCACCAGCATGTTTATGAACAGTTTCAGCATTTGCTTCTTCTAACCAGTTGCCTTGTGCCTTAATAGTAATGGTTGGTAATGCACTGGTAGTTGTATCTTCGGCATGTGCAGGAAGAGCGAGATAAGTACAAGCAATTCCGATTGCATAACTCAGTGTAGAAAATTTAAACTTAAAATTTGGTAGTGAAAGGGGGCTTGAGCGGTCCATGTTTATGTATCGAAATCCTAAACGATAATTATAATCATTATAGCGAAAAAGTAACAAAATTTTATAAATGTGCTTTAATATTTTTAGAAAAACTAAACATACTTTTTATCTAATCATTTTCATAGAAAAGCCCTCAAGGAGGGCTTCGAACTTATCTAAAATTAGGTGTGTCTAAAATTTTGTAGACCTTTTCTTTATATACATCATTAGAAATAACGCCTTTATCTCGCTGGTGTTTTAGCGATTTAAATTGCTGGCCACGAATTTCTCTTTGAATACCTACATTATCATGATTTCTAATGTAGTAAAGACTACGGTCATGATCACTCATATTCACTGTTTCATCAGTTGAGTACGACGGCTTAGTTTCCTTTTCTTGATATTGTTTTGCAATTTCAAAAAAATCTACATTTTGATGATGAGTGGCAGAATTAGAAAAGTCTTTTTGTTGCTCGTTAAATTTATGGTCTTGAGAACTCGTATTCACTTCAAGCATGCTTTTATGCTTATTAAAGTTAGGGCGATGATATTCTTGTTTCATTTGAAATGTGTTTGTTTCAGAAAATGCCGCGGGAGAAAAAAGAATAATATTTAAAGATAAAAAATTTAATAAAAATCTATTCATTTCTTTTGAAGTCCAATTGAAATTGAGTAAATCACTGTATTGTAACATTAAATTTAAGTTTTTGAAGATTCAATTTTTAGAGTATTTGATCATCTGTTCAATAACACGGTGTATGGATGCGTGTAAAAGCCAAGTGTAAGAAAGGCTTTTACACTCATTTTTAATTTTGTTTTAAATATTCTTCTTTTAATTTATCCAGAAAAATAAATAGATTTTGATTCATTTCTTGGTAGTCATGGTAATCCTCCCATAAATAACCGAAGTTAAAAGTAGAGGTTAAGCAGCCATTAGAGGTGGCTTTCCTTTGTTAGCTTGATGTGGTCTTTCATGGTTGTAATGCCACAACCAGTTTGTTGCATAATCTTGTACTTCATCCAAAGTATCAAATAAATGCTTGCTCAGCCAACTATAACGTATGGTCCGATTATAGCGTTCAATATACGCATTCTGCTGTGGCTTACCCGGTTGAATATATTCAATACGAATACCGTGCTCAGTAGCCCAGCGCACAAATTCGTGACTGATAAATTCGGGACCATTATCGCATCGGATCACTAACGGTTTTTCTCTCCACTCCAGCAATTGATTCAACGTACGAATAACCCTGATTGTGGGCAATGAGAACCCTGCTTCAATGGCTAGGCCTTCGCGGCGGTAATCATCAATCACATTCAATAATCGAAACTTGCGACCATCGGAAAGCTGATCATGCATAAAATCTAATGACCAAACCTGATTTTCTCGGATTGGTTCTTTCAATGGTTCAGGCGCATGCCGTTTTAGTCTTCTTCTCGGTTTAATACGCAGATTCAGTGCCAACTCACAGTAAATGCGGTAAACCCGCTTGTGATTCCAGCAGCAACTCTCAACATGCCGTAAATACGAGAAGCACAAACCAAAGCCCCAATCGGAATTTTCCTCAGTGAGTTCAATGAGCTGTTCAGCAATGAGTGCATTGTCATCGCTGAGTTTGGCTTGATAGCGGTAGCAGGTTTCACTAATGCCAAATGCTTTACAAGCCAAACGAATACTAATGGCATGCTGGGCAACTGCCTGTTGTGCCATCTTACGCCGGCAAGATGGCTTTACCACTTTTTTGCCATCGCTTCCTGGATGATTTCGGCCTTTAATCGCTCTTCCGCATACATCTTTTTAAGTCTGGTATTTTCGGCTTCTAGCTCTTTCAGTCGAGCCATTAATGATGTATCCATACCACCATATTTGGCACGCCATTTATAAAAGGTAGCATTACTCATGCCGTGTTCACGGCAAAGGGTCGCTACAG